>CAYLYV010000058.1:0-25826 GCA_964387655.1 uncultured Cypionkella sp.
AAAATGGCTGCGTAAGTTCTACGAATGCACCCCGTTAGAAATGGGGGGATTACCCAGGTATCAGTGTAAGGCCACTCCCTTCGAGACCTCGGGCCAGCCCATCGAGGATGACGACGGCACGCTCGGTGCACGTTGAACTGACGATGACGCCGCAGTGCCCGGGACCGGTGGCGCTGACCACGCCATCGCTGTCCGGCTTTTTTGTGCGAAGTGCTTTTGCGGTCTTTGCGACGGTTGGATGGGGGATTGTGACCATAGACAGGGGAACGTCGGAAGCTTCCTTTTCCGATGGTCCGCGGACTTGACGCTCGGCTTTACGCTTCATGGCAAGTTCGGCAATGCTGTCGGGGAGCGATGAAATCGCACCGCGGACAATGACCTGATCAAGGCTGCGATCCTTCCATTCAAGGAAGGGTGGCACCTTCGGTCGTTCTCCGGCAGCCACCTTCGCCCAATAGCCTCGCGGCGGCACGGGAATGCGATGGCGACCGCACACCTTGGCCAGCCCGCGGTCGGAGATGCCGAACTCAATGGCCAGCGTCGACATCGGCTTGCTCCAGACAAGATCATACAGATCACGGCGGGTAATTGTTCGCGGTTGCTGCATATGCTGGTCCACCAAAGAGAGGCGTCCGAAAAGATCAGTCCGCCAAGCCAAATTCAAGATCGGTGCAGAATCGGGATGTCGATTACTGAACGATAACGGTGGCTTATGAAGGCAGACCAGAATACACAATCATGTGGTCCTCAATCCTTTTGATACTGTTCTCCGGCTGCACTCAGCGCGGCGCGCTCGAACGCTTCCACGTCTTCAATCCTGTAGATCACACGACCGCCGATTTTCAGGAACCGAGGCCCGTCCCCGATCCAGCGCCACCGTTCCAGCGTCCTCGGGCTGATTTTCCAGCGTGCCGCCAGCTCTGTCTGGTTCAAACAAGTTTCACGCATTTTCGACTCCTTTCGCGCGCTCCCAACTGGACGCACGGGAACGAAGGCGTCAGAGAAAATGATATGCAAGTCAGATAGTTACCAGTCCTCTTGTGGATTTTACCTTTTTGGTCGGGCTCAGAGAAGGTTCGACGGCAGTCGCGTTCCCTCCGCCAATCCAACCACATAACATATTTAATTTGTTGGTAAATATGGGATTTTGCGTTATCCATACACCATAATACACAGTTTGGTTTCTGGCATGTGTAAGGCGCGCCGGGTGCGGGCGACTCTAGCGCGGGAGGGCAGAAGGTCGGGTGCGCTTGCGGCATACAGGCTCCGGCGTAGCGCGACACGAAGTGTTGCAGCAATGCGATTTTGGCTGTTGGGCATGCTGTTCGTTAAACGGTCCCTTTAACCGCCCCCAGCACCGATTTTCGGTTTGCGGGCGTGAGCAGACCGGGCAGAGTGCTTCGAAGGGCTTTCGGAGGATGCCGCGATATGCGACCCGCCGACTTCCGCCGCTGATACGACGCCCGCTGCCCCCCGGTAGCCCAGGCACCCATTGTCGCGGAGCGGCTTAGTCCGTGGGCCGGAACCGGCGAATGCGAGCGCAAGCGGTCAGTAGCTGACATGATCCCTCAAAGGCCATGTCTTATCGGCAAATTGCAGTCCACTTGCAGACCGCCCAGGGCCGTTGATTGCCCAAGGGTTAACGTTCCGCCATAGGCACTCACAATGTCCGATGCGATGGCAAGACCCAGACCGGTGCCGCGCGTCGCTGTGTCCAGCCGCCCGCCCGGTCGCAAGGCCTCGACCCGATCCTGTTCGGGAATGCCGGGTCCGTCGTCCTCAATGCGAACAAGGGTCATGTGTTCGGTGCGACGCGCACTTACGACAACCCTGGTCCGACAGAACTTCAGGCCGTTTTCAAGAACATTCCCCAGCACGTCCTCCAGATCCTGCGCATCCATCGACACAGTAAGATCAGGCGGCACATGCAGGTCAAGGCTGCGTGCGTTGTCTGCGAAAAGCGTGGCGAAGGCGCGGGCCAGCCGGTCCATCGATTCCCGCAGATTGGCTCCTCTTTGGGCTGCGCCTGCCAGATTGGCCGCGCGCACCCGCGTCAGGGACCGGGTGATCTGCGCGTCGATGCGGTCGAGGGCGTCTTGAGCCACATCCACCGTCTGCCCCGCCTGATCGAAACGATAAAGCTCGTTGCGCAGAATGGCCGAGGGGGTTTTCAACGCGTGGGCAAGATCCGCGCCTTGCCTGCGTGTCCGGTCGATGATGTTGCGATTGCGGTCCAAAAGGATGTTGATGTCGTCAACCAAGGGCGCGACTTCTTTTGGGTAGCGGGCCGGATCAAGGGCCTCGTCGCTGTCCCACCGTTGGTTGATGTCCTGTTGCAGGGTCGTCAACGGGCGCAGAATGGCAGATGTCTGCAAAGTCGCTATGATGAGACCCAAAAGACCGACGATGGCAAATCCCGTAAGCAGGCTGCGGCGAATTTCCCAGCGTTCCTGATCGAGTTCGGCCAGAGAGCTTGCCACGGCAACGACCATCGGCGCGTCGTCCTCTGCCGTAATCTGGCGCCAGGCCATGCGCACCTCGCCGTCCGGTCCGACACCATCCGCATATTGCAGCTCGGACGTTGCGGCTGGCAGCGTCAGAACGGCATCAAACAGCGATCGCGAGGTGACAATCGTTCCGTCGCGGGCGTTGACTTGCCAGTATCGCCCTGAATAGGGTCGATCATACAGCGGATCAGTCAGTTCGGTGGCGATCACATCGGCGTCAAGACCGCCGCTGGCCACCGCAACAGTCAATTGCAGGTGTCGCGCGGCCATATCGGTGTCAAATCGACGCAACGCGATATCGTCGACGGATGTGACCAAGACCACAGCGCCCACAAAAATCGACAGAACCGAAAGCCAGACGCCCGACAGGATCGCCCTGCTGCGCAACGATCGCATCAGGCCTGATCTATCTTGTAGCCGCGGCCCCGGATCGTTTGTATCACATCCGCCCCCAGTTTCTTGCGCAGACGGGCTATGAACACCGCGATGGTGTTCGAATCCCGGTCATCATCATAGGCATAAATATGCTCGGATAATTCCGTCCGCGACACCAGACGTCCAGCCTGATTGACGAGATAGGTCAGCACCGCAGCTTCTTGCGCGGTCAGATCGACGGCGATCCCGTTGACCAGTGCCCGGCCCATGCGTGTGTCAAAGCTGAACGCCCCGATTTCGAACAGAGGGCTTTGCTGGCCCATCCGCCGACGCAGCAAGGCACGCACGCGCGCCAGCAGTTCGGCCATATGGAACGGTTTGACGATGTAGTCATCGGCACCGGCATCAAGGCCATCAACCCGCTGCGACCAGCCGTCCCGTGCGGTCAGGATCAGCACCGGAATGGTATTCTTGTCGGCGCGCCATTCGCGCAGGATGGAAAGGCCGTCGCGCTTGGGTAAACCAAGATCCAGGATGATCAGATCATAGGGTTCGGTCGAGCCAAGAAATGCGGCCTCCTCGCCATCTTGGACCACATCCACGACCCGGCCTTCTTGTGCCAGCGCCTGACGGATCTGGTCACCCAGTGCCAGATCATCCTCTGCCAACAGTAATCTCATGCGATACAGTGCCCGCAGGACGGAACAGGCGGCTGCACATCAGTTCTTGCCATTGCCGTTCCCCTTTCCATTTCCACCGGCGTTGCCGTTTCCGCCGCTGTTGCCGCCATTCCCCGCCGTACCGGAATTGCCTTGACCGTTTTTCGACTTTGATTTGCTGGTGCCCGCTGCCGTGCCCTTTGTGTGGGTTGCAGCCGCGCGGACCCGCTTGGCAATAGGCGATGTGTCAGACAGCAGTTGGCCGGTTTGCGCGTCCAATACCAGACGAACCAGTTTTCCCGACGAATCCATCACGACCACACGGTAGAACAGTCCGGACGACTCGAACAGCCGCACGTCAAGAGGCTCGCCTGCCGCGCTGCCGGTCACAACGTCCATGACGCGGGAAAGGCTCAGGCTTTGACCTGTTGCCACCATATGGCGCAGTTCGACTTGTCCGACCTCGCGCGGCACTTGAGCAAGCGCGACGCAAGGCAGGCCGAACATAACGACAAGGGCAAGCGCAAATCGGGTCATGCTTTGGTGTACCAGATTGAAGGTGAACCCAAAATGAACAGGTCATTCAACGACGGTTCATCAAGCCTGTGTTCTACCTTTGTCATGATTTGGCCGATGTCGAGAAGGCATGGCCACGGACCGGATTGGAGACGGACATGGCATCTAAATACACAAGCATCCTTTCGGCGGCATTCTTTTCGACTGCCCTTCTTGGCGCAGTCTCGATTGCTGCAACAGTTCCCTTCGCCGACGCCGCCTATGCCAAGGGCGGGAACGACGGTGGAAATGGCGGCGGAAACGCAGGCGGGAACGGCAAGGGCGGGAACGGCTCCGAGGCTTCGGGCAAAGGCGGTTCTGGTAAGGCAGATCACAGCAAGTCGGGCAAAGCCGCGAAATCCATTGATGCTGGCAAGAAGCGCGTCCCGCAAACGGATATCACCACCACAAGCCCGCGTCCGACCACCCGCACGGCAAAGCTGCACAAGCACCCGGACCTGACCGAAGTTCTTGGCGCGCATCCCTCCGAATTGGGCGCGTTGAATGCGGCAAAGGCTTCGCCGCAGGCTTTGGCCAATGCGAACCCGAATTCGCGGGTGGGCCGGATTGCCGCTTACCGCGACGCCGTGCTGGGCCGGGCCGACCTGCTGTCCGAGTATGAACTGACGCGCGCGGAGCTTGATGCCACAACGCCTCCCGCCCGCGACCCTGACGCCATCGGTGTCGATCTTGCGCAGCTTGACGCGGACGCGGGCCTTGTCGCAGGCGATCTCGCCGCCGCACGGGCTGAACTGGCCGCAGCGCCAGTGGACGCCGATACGACAGCGCTGGAAGCCGAAATCGAAGCCCTTGAAGGCGAAAGTGAGGCGATATCAATCGAGCGGGCGACGGTGCAAGCTGAACTGGACGCGGCCAATGACTATGCCGATCTGGTCGATGAGGAAGCCGAACTGCGTGACGCGATCGCCAATCAACCCGAGCTGGAACTGAGCCTGCTGGAAGCAGCCGCCAACAAGCCCGTCACCCCCGGTGTCGTGACCACGGTCAACGAGCATCTCGGGCTGGACCCGGTTGAACTCATAGTCCCCGACGCCCCGCTGGCACCGGTGGTCGTGGTACCGGTTACAGAGTAACCGGGTACCACGCCGGGCCGGCGCTCACCCGCCGGCGCACCGCGCATCGTCGAAACTCCGGTCCGGCAGTCACGGCTGCCGGACCACAGTTTGGGGTGGCGCGCGAGGAACATGCCGCGTTCAGGAAGGCCGGGTCGTTGGCAATGCCGCCCCGCCGGGGATCTGCCGAGAACTTCGATGACGTCACCGCAGTGCAGGATTGCGGAGACGGGATCGCGAATCAGTCTGCGAACTGCGGTGGCCAATCAGATTGTCGAGCGGTATAGCTTGGCACCGGTGCGGACCTTTATCCGCGCCGCAGACAGCCATTAAGTCGAAATGCTGCGCTTTGCTTCGAACGAGACGGTGACCGAGGACCAGTCCGACGGCCTTTTCCGCGTGCATCTGAAGGGGCCGTTCTTCCTGACGCAGGCGCTGTTGCCGCTGATGACCGATGGCGGCCACATTGTGAATCGCGTCAGGGCAACCTCGCGCGTCGCCACCGCTGGTGTCGCCCCCTATGCCAGCTTCAAGGCCGGGTTGGAGGTGCTGACCCGCTATCAGGCCAAGGAGTTCGCTGCGCGGGGCATCCGCGCCAACTCCATCGCGCCGGGACCGATCCGCACCGAACTTGGCGGCGGGCTGAATGACGCGTTCGAGGCGTGCTGGCCGGGCAAACAGCGCTTGGCCGCGTTGGTGAAGCGGAGGAGGTCGGCGGGGTGATTGCCAGCCTGCTGTCTGGCAGGAATCGCTGGATCAACGCGCAGTTGATCGAGATCGGCGGCGGTTACATGACATGAGGAGACAACCATGCTCGACCACATCTTCCTGACCGTCAGCGATCTTGCCCGGTCCATCGCCTTCTACGAGGCCGTTTTACCAAAGCTCGGCATCACCGTGCGCCACGACTACGACGGCGCGGGCGGGCATCCGGATCTCAAGGGTTTCGGTGCGAACGGCCGCATCTTCTTTTGGCTGCGGCAAGGCATTCCCGCACCCGATGCCGTCCACGCAGGCTTTGTCGCGCACAGCGAGGCAGAAGTGCGGGCGGCGCATGCCGCCGCCCTTGCCGCCGGGGCAAAGGAATTGCACGGCCCCGGTCCGCAGCTTCACTACGACCCCCGGTATTATGCCGCTCAGGTCTGCGACCCCGACGGCTACAGCCTCGAATTCGTCTACAAGGACTGGCAACACTGATGACCCATCTGATGATCTATGGCGCGACCGGCTATCCCGGGCGCATGGCGGCGGCTCTTGCTTCAGCGGCTGGCATTCCCAGCCGCGTTGCACAACCGCGCAAGATCAGCATCGCGCTGCATGTCTCGGGCGCCATGTCGCGCGGTTCGGCCATCAGCGCGTCGCAGAACCTGACGACCCGGGCGCGGGCGGCGGGCGCGCGGATTGATCGGAACGCCGATGGCACCGACGTGCGCGCGCTCCTCGATACCGTCAACGGCTACAGCTAACACCGCTCGCCGCCGTCGAGGCGGCACGGCGCGCAATGGGCGGCGAGGCTGGCCTGAAGCCATGCAACCGCGTTCCAAGGCTGGGGTGACTCAGAGGGGATGTTTCGCCCCTGCCCGACCGTGCGGATGCCAGTCGGACATCAGCGGGCCGAGCATGACGGCTTCTAAAAGCTCTGAACGAGGAATGGCGATGTCCTTGATCCCGGATCTTGAAGACCACGGTGATCACATCGGTCACGGGATGATGCCGTCGTGCAGCAGCCCCGCGAACAGATGAAGAAGGCGTCAGCAAACGCATCTTCTAGGCCTCTTCACCACTGTGCTTGGTAAGCCTGATGCCCTTCACACTCTGATGGTGTCACTTGTCACCAGTCTGCTTAGAGCGCGGCGAGCGCCAGGATCGGAATACTCCAGCCCGATCGTTTCCGGATCGGCAATCCAGCGATTGGCGTGTCGTTTGGGTGATCTCGCAACGGACTGGCTTGCCGGTCCTGCTCTGGGTGACGGCGGCCGATCCGTTGCCCTACTCTGCGCAACCTCGCGGGCACAAAGCTGTCATTTGCTTGCGCGGCGTTGTTTGTGCCGTAATTTTGACAGAGCGGCCGTTCGGCTGAGCGGGCTATCCGTTTCCCAGTGACCTCGCTGCAAACGGCAAGATCGCGCGACGGGATCTGCTGCTTATACCTATTCGTCGGAGCAGGGCCAGTGTGTGGGTACGGACAGTCCGACAGGCAGAATGGTCGTCGCATCCCCACAGGCCAGATCAAGCTGCGTCTGTTCAAGACCTGCGACCCCCGACAGGTCCACATTCTCAAAATGCGCGCGTAGCAAAAAGACCCCCGCCAGATTTGCCCCCTTCATCGTGGCCCCCGTGAACACCGCGCGCGGCATGATCGCGTCGTGCAGATCAGCGCCGGTCATCTGCGCATCGCTGAAATCGTTGCGATAAAAATCTCCACCGCTGAGGTCGGCATCGGTCAGGTCGGCCTTTGCAAAGCTGACCCGCAGAAACTCGGCTTTGACAAGCCGCGCCCCGCGCAGGATGGCCCCGTCGAAAACCGACCGGCTGGCCAGGGATTTTTCGAGATTCGCCCCGGTCAGATCTGCCCCGATGAACGAACTGCGCACCAGTTCGCTGCGCTGCAAGTTTGCCCCGGCCATCAAGGCGCCCTTAAATCCGGTGCCCGACAGAAAGGCGTTCTCGAAGATGCCCGCCGTCATATCCATGCCGTTCAGCATCAAACGTTCTTTCGAGCAGCCCGTCCAATCGACCGCCGCCGCCGGCCCGTCGCTGCAACCCGCTTGCACAGGCTGGGGGATCGCAAACACACTCAGCACCGCCGTAACAGCCAGCCAAAGCTTTGCGGGCAAACTGGATGTGGCGTGATTCATGGCATGACCTTTGCGTGACTACCACAACCTAGCACCGGAGCGGGGCACGGGGCCAGCCTTGACTGTTTCGCTGCGTCAAACCGCCGGGAAGGGGGGCCAAGTCTTGCAGGGTGTCGCGCCTGCGTGTGCAGCCAAGTATGCACATGCAGTGCGCACATTGTGCAAAGTCAGGCATAACCTTAAACGACATTCCCCGCGTGGTCAGTGGGGTTCGCGTCATGCTTCCGTCATGCGCGAGCGGCGCGACGGGCGGCAAGCGGCTTGCGCTCACGCGGCAAAGCCTTGGGCAGATCAACGGTCTTAGCCAGTTTCGCGATCAGTCTGCCGCCAAAGCAAATGTCGCCCTGACGATACACAACCATCGCAAAGTCGTTACGCGCGCTTCTTAGGTTCCGCCCAAATATCCCGAAAGGAACCATGATGAAAAAGTCCCTCTCCGTCATCGCAGCGCTTGCGCTGACCACCAACGCGGCCTTTGCCGCCCCGGTCCAGATCACTTGGTGGCACGGCATGGGGGGCGCGAATGAGCAGGTGATCAATCAGGTCGCCGAGAAGTTCAACGCCGCGCAAGCCAGCTGTGCAATCACTCCGGTGTCCAAAGGCACCTATGAAGAGGCGCTGGCTTCGGGCATCGCGGCGTTCCGCTCGGGCGAGCAACCGAACATCCTGCAAGTGTTTGATGCCGGTGCCGCCACCATCATCAGCGCCAAGGGGGCGACGATCCCCGCCGAAGACCTGCTGAGCCAGAACGGCCACAAGCTGGACCGTGACGCCTTCATTGACGGCATCCGCAACTTCTACGCCGATGCGGATGGCAAATTCATCGGCATGCCGTTCAACTCGTCGGCGCCGATCATGTATATCAACACCGACGCCTTCACGAAGGCCGGTGTGACGCCGCCGAAGACCTGGGAAGAGTTTGAGGCCGTGGCGCCCAAGCTGAAAGAAGCGGGCTATGTGCCGCTGGCGGCCAGCCAGTTGACCTGGATGCTGTTTGAGAACTTTTTCTCGCGCAACAACATCCAGATGGCCTCGAACCACAATGGTTATGACAGCATCGAAGGCACCACGCTGAACGCCACCGCACCTGAGATGATCGCGTTCTGGAACAAGCTGAAAGAATGGCACACCGCTGGCCTGTTCGGGTTCTATGGCGCAGGCTGGGCTGATAACCAAAAGCCGTTTGAGGAAGGCAAGGTTGCGCTGTGGATCGGGTCTTCGGGCTCGTTCGGCGGGCTGACCAAGACCGCGACCATGCCGTTCTCGGCGGATTTCATTCCCTATGTCGCAGCCATCGGCGAAGGCAACAAATCCTCCTTCATCGGCGGCGCTGCTTTGTTCGCGATGTCGGGCAAGCCAGAGGTCGAAAACAAATGCTCGGCGGATTTCTTCAACTTCCTGACTACGACTGAAATCCAGACCTTCTACCATCAGGCTACGGGGTACGTTGCCATCACCAAGGCAGCTTATGAGGCGTCGAAGGCTGAAGGCTGGTATGACACCCACCCGGTCGCGGAAGTGGGCATCAAGCAACTGCTGCTGCCGCAGGGCGAATGGTCGAAAGGCTATCGTCTGGGCTTCTACCCGCAAATCCGCGCTGTGGAAGAACGCGAGTTCAACAAGATCTTCTCGGGCGAAACCACCGTTGAAGATGCGTTCAAGGCCATCGAGACCGAAGGCAATGAACTGCTGGCGAAGTTCGCCAAGACCGCAGGCTGATATTTTAGCGCGATATGCCGGGCCTGCCATCGTGCAGGCCCGGCTTTCGTTTTGCCCCCTCTGAACCTGCGACGTGAAACCCCAATGACCGATGTGACCCAAACTGCCCCCGGACAGATCCGCCGCTGGATCGCCCGCGCCACTGCCCGGCCAGAGCCCGCCAAGCGCGTGCAGTTTGACCGCCCGCTGCTGCCGTGGCTGTTTCTGGCACCGCAACTGGCGGTGATCTTTGTGTTCTTCTATTGGCCCTCGGCACAGGCGATTTCGTCTTCGTTTTACATCGAAGACCCGTTCGGCTTTGGCGCAACCTTCGTGGGTTTTGACAATTACACCGACGCCTTAGGCTCGGCTGAATACCGTCATATCGCCGGGTTCACGGCCATTTTCACCGTTCTGGTCACCGCGTTCTCGCTGGGGCTTGGTCTGCTGCTGGCGGTCAAGGCCGATCAGGTGATCCGGGCACGCTCGACCTATCGCACGGCGCTGATCTCGGTTTACGCCATCGCCCCGCCAGTGGCGGGGCTGATCGGGATGATGCTGTTTGATCAGCATATCGGCCCCTTCGTCAAACTGGCCGCGTGGTTTGGGTGGGAGTTGAAAGTCGGGCTGAACTACTTCGATACGGCTTTCGCGATGATCCTCGTCTCGGTGTGGAAGCAGGTGCCCTATAATTTCATTTTCATCCTGTCCGGCCTACAGAGCATCCCGCAAAGCGTGCGCGAGGCGGCGCTGATTGATTGCAAGAATGGTGCGCGCCGCTTCTTCACCGCGATCCTGCCGCTGCTGGCCCCAACGGCGTTTTTTCTGCTGATCATCAACATCACCTACGCGCTGTTCGACACATTCGCGGTGATCGACGTGATGGTGAAAGACAAGGCCGCCAACAACCCGATCACCCTTGTCTACAAGGTCTATCTGGATGGCTTCCGCGGCAATGACATCGGCGGTTCTTCCGCGCAGTCGGTGATCCTGATGCTGGTCGTGCTGGTGCTGACACTGGTGCAATTCCGCTGGCTGGAACGCCGCGTTCACTACGGATAAAATGATGAACCGGATACGCCCCCTAGACCATTTGATCCTGATCCTTGGCACGCTGTTCATGGTGATGCCCGTCGTGGTTGCGATCATGACCTCGACGCACACGGCGGTCGAAATTCACACCGGCGGGCTGCAACTGCTGCCCGGAAATGATGGCTATGACACCTATCACACCGTGCTGACCCGGCAGGGCGGCTTTACCGGCCAAGTGACGGGCGCGCGGATGGTGATGAACTCGCTGATCCTCGGGCTGGGCTTTGCGGTGGGCAAGATCGTGCTGTCGATGGCGGCGGCCTATGCGCTGGTGTATTTCCGCTTTCGCTTTGCCACGCTGATGTTCTGGGTGATCTTCACCACCCTGTTGCTGCCGCTCGAAGTGCGGATCATGCCGTCTTATCAGGTGATGTCGCAGCTTGGCCTGTTGAACACCTACACCGGATTGATCGTGCCACTGCTCGCCTCGGCCACGGGCACGTTCTATTTCCGGCAGTTCTTCAAATCCATCCCGGATGAGCTGCTAGAGGCCGCCCGCATCGACGGCGCCGGCCCGGTCAAATTCTTCATCGACGTGATCTTGCCGCTGTCGAAAACCATGATGGCGGCGATCTTCATCATCATGTTCGTCTATGGCTGGAACCAGTATCTTTGGCCGATGCTGATGACCACGGACGAGCGGTTCTTCACCCTGATGCGCGGCATCAAGCAGATCCTGCAAGTCTGGGTCGGCAGCCAGATCCCCGATTACAACGAAGCCTTTGCCCTTGCGGTGCTGGCGCTGCTGCCGCCGGTTCTGGTGGTGGTGGTGTTCCAGCGCTGGTTCATCAAGGGCCTGACGGAAAGCGATAAATAATGGCTGCGATCAGCATAACCAATGTCTCAAAGACCTATCCGGGGGCAGCTGCACCCTCGATCAGCGACATCAATCTGACGATTCAGGACGGCGAGTTTATCGTGCTGGTCGGCCCCTCGGGCTGCGGCAAATCCACCCTGCTGCGGATGGTGGCGGGGCTGGAGGATATCACGGCAGGCGAGGTCAAGATCGGCACGCGCGTGGTCAACAAGGTCGATCCCGCCGACCGTGACATCGCCATGGTGTTCCAGAACTACGCGCTTTACCCGCATATGTCGGTGCGCGAAAACATGGCCTACGGCTTGAAGAACCGCAAAACCCCGAAGGTCGAGATTGAGGCGCGCGTGGCCGAAGCCGCCCGGATGCTGGAGCTTGGCCCCTATCTCGACCGCAAACCGCGTGCCCTGTCGGGTGGCCAGCGCCAGCGCGTCGCCATGGGTCGCGCCGTCGTGCGCCAGCCTGCGGCGTTTCTGTTCGATGAGCCATTATCGAACCTTGACGCCAAACTGCGGGTGTCGATGCGCGGCGAAATCCGTAAGCTGCAAAAGCGGCTGGCCACCACATCGCTTTATGTCACGCATGACCAGCTAGAGGCGATGACCTTGGCCGACCGTCTGGTGGTGCTGAACGCAGGCCGGATCGAACAGGTTGGAGCCCCCTTGGACATCTACCACCGCCCCGCTACCACTTTCGTTGCCAGCTTCATCGGTTCCCCCGCGATGAACCTGCTGGATGCCGAGGTGGATGGCAGCCGTCTGCGCATCGGCAACCATGTGATCGACGCGGGCCGCAGTTTGCCTGCGCCGGGCGCGATCACCTTGGGCATCCGTGCGGAAGATCTGCACCCTTCGGCCACCGGCCTGCCGTTCAAGGTGGATTTCGTCGAAGAACTCGGCGCGCAGCGTCTGGTGCATGGCCTGATCGACGGCCAGCCTCTGGTGCTGACACTGGCCCCCCAGCTGCCGCTGCAAGACGAGATGCGGCTCTCGATCAGGTCTGACAAGCTGCATCTGTTCGACACGATCAGCGGCAAACGCTTGGAACAGCCCCAAACCGCCGCAATCGGCATCCCGGTGCCCGCATGATCTTTGCGACGACCAAGCAACTGACCGCTCTCTCCCAAACCGAACGCGACGGCATCGCCGCCCTACCGCGCGATGTGACCGAACACGATGCCCATTTGGCCGCGCTGCCCTGCATGACAACCGTTGAGATCGGCGGCACCGCCCCCGCAGCGCCTCTGACTTTCCCTCTCACCGTCGCCGCATGGAATCTGGAGCGTTGCCTTTTCCCCGCTGCCAGCGCCGCCAAGATCGCCGCGACCAGCGCGCAAGTGGTGCTGCTGTCGGAAATGGACAATGGCATGGCCCGCACCGCGCAGGCCCACACCGCAGCCGAAGTCGCCGCCGCGCTTGGCATGTCCTATGCCTATGGCGTCGAATTCATCGAACTCGGGCTGGGCTCTGAAACCGAACTGGAATTCTGCACCGAGGATCACAACCGCACGGGCTTTCATGGCAACGCCATTCTGGCCGCGACGCCGCTGGTTCGCCCCTTCCTGCTGCGGCTGCCGGGCCAGCGATTCTGGTTTCTGTCCGGCGGTGATCAGCCGCGCTTGGGTGAGCGGATGGCGATGGGCGCGCTGATCCAGACCGAGGCGGGTCCCGTGGTGATGGTCTCGACGCATCTGGAAAGCAACGCTGACTCCGTCCAGCGCGCGGCGCAGATGCAGACTCTGATTGACGCGCTGGATGCGAACTTCCCCGGCCTGCCGCTGTTGATCGGCGGCGATCTGAACACTGGCAACCATATCGGCGGCGACTGGCGCGATGAGACGTTGTTTGACCATGCCAGCGGTCGTGGTTTCAGCATCCACGGTGGGCCGGAAACCGCGATGACCACCCGCCCCAGCCTGATCACCCGCTGGCCCGACCGCGCGATGAAGCTGGATTGGTTCCTCACGCGGGGTCTACAAGTGACAGAAGCTCACATCGTCACCTCACTGGACGCTGCGGGCAGGCCGCTCTCAGACCACGACATGGTCGTGCTGGAAATCGCAGGTTTCGCACCGGTAAACTGAAGGTCGGCTCAGGACCGGCCGACAAGAACTCTGGCATCAAGGCGTCTTGCGCAAAAGAGTCGGTTTCGCCTTCGAGATCATACCCTGTCGGCAACTGCGTATCCTTGAGATCAATCTCCGAATGATGTGATTCGGGGGAGAGCGTCATAATGCTGCATTTGTCATGCGCCAGAGCACGGAGCAGAGCGAGCCTCGATCTCGGTTGAGGCATTACGATGCATGACCGGAGCCAAAGTGAGATAATTTGGTGTGGAGATTTGCAACTGCGCGCGGAGCGGCAGATGACACAGAG
Organism: uncultured Cypionkella sp.; assembly: GCA_964387655.1. Lineage (GTDB taxonomy): Bacteria > Pseudomonadota > Alphaproteobacteria > Rhodobacterales > Rhodobacteraceae > Cypionkella. The sequence continues at coordinate 14,007 of CAYLYV010000058.1, forward strand.
CCGATCCACGGCAGTTCACGAGGCTCGAAACACCTAATGCACAAAAAGACGAATTTGGCGGACCTTCTCGCGGGAAAGGGGCGCACAAAATGGCTGCAGCTGCATGTTGACAGCGGTGCCGAGGCCGCAGCGGCTATCGCGGCGGGGATCACCGTGCTGTCTTGCGAGCCTGATCACACGCTGGAGACTATCCGGGCCGCTGCACCCACCGCTTTCATCTCAGCCGGAATGCCACATGGCACCGCGTCCGGCCCTGCAGAGGCGGTGCGTTACGGCTTTTCGGTGCTCAAACGTGGGGCGGATTCGATCTACTGTTCGCAATCGCCGCAGATCATCGAAGCGATGGCGCGCGAGGGGATTCCGGTGACAGGCCATGTCGGATTAGTGCCAAATCTCGCAGCTTGGACGGGGTTTCGTGCCATAGGGCGCAGTGCTGATGAGGCGTTGAAAGTGCTGCGTAAGCTGCGCGATCTGGAGAATGCCGGGGCGGCTTGCGTGGAGGTGGAGGTGGTTCCGGTCGAACTCGCCGATCATATCACCCGCAGCATGGCGATGATCACGATGGGGATGGGCTGTGGCCGCGTGTGCGACACGCAATACCTGTTTTCCTGCGACGTGCTGGGCAGCCACAGCGGCCATTACCCCCGCCATTCCAAGCGCTATGCTGACTTCGCGGCTTTGGAGGCCGAGGTGCAGGTTAAGCGGGTTGCGGCCTTCCGCGCCTTTGTCGAGGATGTGACCTCGGCCGGGTATCCTGCGCCGCAGCACGAAGTGCATATGGACGCGGTCCAGTTGGAGGAGTTCACCCGTCGCGCGCAAAGTCTGTGATCCAAGGCTTGCAGGAAGCGGCAAAGTGACGCAATTTGAGACTATGTCTCAAGGGGTGTTTCAATGCGTCGAGTCTCCGTTGCCGAAATCATGCAGGAAACCGGGCTGTCGCGCGCCACGGTTGACCGGGTTCTGAACCAGCGCGGGCGGGTGCATCCGCGCACCCGCGCGGTGGTTGACGCGACGTTGCAGCGGCTGACCGCGCCGGAAACCGTGGTGAAGCCCACCGCCCCGCGCGCCGATATTGCACTGCGGGTGGGGCGCGGCATGATGGCTCAGATGCGCCAAGCTGCTGCGGCGACGGGCGTGCAAGGCGTGTTCGAGGATTTGCATCTGGCCAGCGAGGACGCGGTCGTCAGCCGGGTTGAGGCGCTGTGCCAAGATGTTGAAACGCCGCTGATCATCACCGCTAAAAACTCGGATCGGTTGGTCGCGGTGCTGCGGGCCGCGCGGGCGCGCGGCAAGCGGATTGTGGCTGCGGTGTCCGATCTGGCCCCCGAGGCGCGGGATTGTTACGTCAGCATCGACAACCGCGCTGCAGGGCAAACCGCAGCTTTTCTGATCGGCAGCGCGCTGGGGGATCGCCCCACCACCGTCGGCTTCGTGCTGGGTGATATGGCGTTTCGCTGCCATGAAGACCGCGAAATCGGCTTTCGCACCGGGTTGCGGGCGCATTTTCCGAAGGTGATCCTGTCGGGTGAGGCGCAGGGCGAGGACAGCAGGGACATCACGCGCGACGCCGTTTTGCGGATGCTGAAGGCGCATCCGGCGATGGGGGCGATCTATAATGCGGGCGGTGGCAATGCTGGTCTGATGGAGGCGTTACGCATTGCCGAGCGCACGGCAGATATCCTGGTGGTCGGCCACGAGGTCAACACGGCCACCGTGCCGCTGTTACGCAGCGGCGGCATGGATTTCGCCATCGCCGGTAATCCCGTTGCTTTATTGGCGGAGGCGTTGCGCTGTGCGAATCCGACCGAAAGCGTCCCCATGCGGGAGAACGTGCGGTTGGATTTTTCGGTCTATACGCGGTTCAATTTGCCCGACTTTAGCACGCCACAATAGGCTGGCGCCGAATCATCCAGCTAGGCGTGAAAGTGCAAATGCAGGATGCGTCTTTTACGCGTCTGCAACCGTCTTGTGTGGCCGACATCACCGGGACAATTTTCTGATTAAGACATTATGAGACATATGCTCTCGAAATATGAGGTAAAACGAATATTCCACTTGCTGCAATTCTGGAACATCTGGCACTCATTGCCAACCGGAGACGAAACCTCCGCAGCGGCGCTTTCGGTCGGCCTGCCTCTCCCAAGCGCAGGTCGACCGTGCCGCAATAGATGAGGAGGCGGAAATGGATGATCTGAAATACGGCACGCGTGACAAGCGCGGTAACTGGACACCGAAAGACCCGCTGAGCCATGCGCCGCTTTTTGCCTTTCCTGTCCGCCCGCTTGCGTTGCTGAAATGGCTACCGAGCTACTTCCTGCCGTGGAACCTGCTGTGGCTCGTCACGGCTGCGATATGGTGGGCCTATGTCGTGCCCCATGCCGAAACCGCGAAAAGCCTCGGCGGATTCTGGATTGCCAAGCTGTTCGTCATCAATTGCGTCGCAGTCTTCCTGTTCTATAGCGCGTTTGAATTGCAACTCTATATTCGTCGTAGCCAAGGCAACCGCTTCAAATACAATCCAAAATTCCCCTCCGAGCATAAATCCTCGGCCTTCTGGTTCCATAGCCAGAATGCCGACAATATGATCCGCGCCTTTCTCAGCGGTGTTCCAATCTGGACGGCTTGGGAGGTGCTGGGGATCTGGGCCTGGGCGAATGGCTATGGCGCTTGGGTGACGTTTGAGGATCACCCGGTCTATCTGATCTTGCTGTGGTTGGCTCTGCCGGTGCTGCATGAAGCGCATTTCTTCGTCATCCACCGGCTGATCCACACGCCGTTTTTGTATAAATGGGTGCATTCGGTGCATCATAACTCGGTCAACCCGTCGCCGTGGTCGTCGCTGGCGATGCACCCGATCGAGCATTTGTTGTATTTCGCCACCGCGGGGTATCACCTGCTGTTCTGGTCGCATCCGCTGCTGGCGATTTACCAGCTGCATTTTGCGGGTTTCGGCGCAGTGGTGGGCCATATCGGCTTTGACAAGATCGAAGTCACCGATGAGACGGCGATAGATAGCCACGCCTTCACCCACTATCTGCACCACAAGTATTTTGAGGTGAACTACGGCGACGGCCTGATCCCGCTGGATAAATGGTTTGGCTGTTATCACGACGGCAGCAAAGCCGGTGATGCCCAAATGCAGGCTCGGTATGAGGCGCGCAAAGCCCGCGCCAACGCTAAGGCCAAAGCCTAACCCCACGAGACTACCCCGACCAAACCACCCTGTCGCCCCGTCAGAGGAGGGCGGCCGGCAGGGTCTTGCCCGCAACTAAGGAGGAAATCATGAAGAAACTCGCATGGGCCGCCAGCATTCTGGCTCTGTTCGCCGGAGCTGCAACTGCAACTGCTGAAAACATCGGCGTCAGCATCGTCAACTTTGACAACAACTTTCAGAATCTGCTGAAAGCTGGCATCTCGGATCATGCCACCGAGCTTGGCATCGATGTGCAGATTGAAGATGCCCAGAACGACAGCGCCAAGCAATTGGATCAGATCAACAATTTCATCGCCTCGGGCGTTGATGCGATTATCGTGACGCTGGTGGATAGTGCTGCGGCACAATCGCTCAGCGATGCGGCGGCGGCGGCGAATATTCCGCTGGTGTTTGTCAATCTGGAGCCTGCCAACCTTGCCACCATTCCGGCCAACCAAGTCTATGTCGGCTCGAATGAGATCGAAAGCGGCACTTTGCAAGCTTTTGAAGTTTGCAGGCTGTTGCGCGGCAGCGGCAAGGCCAATGGGGCGAAAGCCTACATCCTGATGGGCAGCCTGTCGCATCAGGCCGCTTTGCAGCGCACCAAGGATGTCGAGGATATCCTCGCAACCGATATGTGCAAATTCATCGCTGTGGTTGACAAGCAATCCTCGGAATGGTCGCGCGACACCTCGCAGAACCTGATGACCAACTGGTTGTCATCAGGTGATGTGCCGGATGCGGTGTTTGCCAACAATGACGAATCCGCTTTGGGTGCGATCTTGTCGCTGAAAGCGGCTGGCGTGCCGATGGATAAGGTGGTTGTCGGCGGCGTCGATGCCACCGCCGATGCGTTGCAAGTGATGCAGGCCGGCGATCTGGACGTGACGGTGTTCCAGAACGCCAAGGCGCAGGGCGGCGGCGGGCTGGATGTGGCGCTGAAGCTGATCAAGGGCGAGCCGGTCGAAAAGCTTACCTATATCCCGTTCGAACTCGTCACTCCGGCCAACATGACTGCGTACGTCGGCAAGAACTAAGCCATGCCGCCGGGGTGTTATCGCCCCGGCTGTCCCCGCATTTCAAGGAGATGAAGATGAGCAATTTTGTCGATGCCTGCGCGCTGGACGACATCGAACAGGAAGGCGTGCGTCGCTTCGATCATGCCGGGCGCAGCTATGCGATTTACCGCTCGATGGATGATGAGGTGTTCTGCAGCGACGGCTTTTGCAGCCACGAGGCGGTGCATTTGGCCGATGGGCTGCTGATGGATTACGAGATCGAATGCCCGAAACATTCCGGCATCTTTGACATCCGCACCGGCGAGGCCAAACGCTTACCCGCTTGCGTGAACTTAAAAACATATGCTGCAAAGCTGGAAAGTGGCCGTGTTGTCCTCGCGATCGGGTCGGATTCTGCCATCGCTTAGGTTTCGGTCGCGACGGCCGAGAAATTGCGGGCTAAGTGGTTTCGGCGGTGCCGAACTTTGCCTGAATCTTTGCCAAATGTTCGCGCAAGCCTTGTTGAGCGCCACGGATATGCGCAACGGTCAGATCGGCGGCGGCATTGGCGTCACCACGCGCGCAGGCGTCCAAGATCTCCAGATGTTCGGCATTGGCGCGGGCGTGGCCATCGGTCAGCAAAAGTTGCGCACGCACATAGCGGTCTAACCGATCCATTGCGTTGGTCAGCGTGCCGAGATGGAACGGCAGATTGCTGGCCTGATACAGCGTCAGATGAAACGCCCGGTTCAGATTGCCCCAGTGCATCGGGTCGCTGCTGCTGGCAAAGGCGGCACAGATTGCGCGGGCCTCGGCGATCAGCGCAGGCGTCATATGCGGCACGGCGGCGCGGATCACATGCGCATCAATGATGCAGCGGAAATCGAAAATCTCACTTGCTTCCGTCACGGACAGGCCGACCACGACCGCCCCTTTGAAGCGGTGGTTTTTCACCAGACCCTGCTGTTCCAGCATGGTGATCGCCTCGCGCACCGGAATCCGGCTGGTGTGGAACAGACGCGCGATCTCGTCTTGGCGCAGCGGGTCGCCATCTTTCAACTCGCCTTCAATGATGGCCCGGCGCAGCGCCTCAAAAACCAACCCACCCGCCGAGACCATCTTGGAAACGTCCACACCCTTTAGCGCCATGCCTGCCCCCGCGTTTGCTGAACGATCTACCCACTCGCCTTCAAATCGGGAAGAACTTTAATATTGTATATCGGATCCAATCCGGGGTAGTTGAAAAATGCGCCGCTGGGGAGCACGGCGCAAAGATTAGCTGCGCGGGACGCGGTCGCTTGCCAATGTCTGCCCCCGCATAGCGTCGCAAACAGACAATGGAAGTTTCATGACCGATTTTGCGACCGCCCTTGCCGCCTTCCGCCCCGTGACAGCTCAGCCGATTGCTCTGACCGAGTTGCAGGCACGGCTTGCGGGATTACAGGCGCGGATGCTGCGGGATGGCGTCAAAGCGGTCTGGCTGGATGCTTCATCCTCGCTGACCTATTACACCGGGCTGCGCCTGGGTCTGTCAGAACGGATTCACGGTGCGCTTGTGCCATCTTCCGGGCCACTGATCTATGTCTCGCCACAGTTTGAGGTGCCCAAACTGCGCGCCATGCTGCGGGTGGATGGCAATGTTGCGGCTTGGGAGGAGCATGAGGATCCCTATGCGCTGATCGCGGCGGAACTGGCGGCGATGGATGCCCCGGGTGCAGGACTGGCCCTTGATCCGGCAACACCGTTTGTGTTTGCCTCGGCGCTGATGCTGCGGGTTGCAGGGCCTGTCATTTCGGCCCAAGCGATGATTGAGGCGCAGCGACAACGCAAATCCGCCGCCGAGATTGCGCTGATTCAGACCGCGATGGATGCCAGTTTTTCGGTGCAAAAAGCAGTCCATGCTGGATTGCGCACGGGCATATCGACCACCGAGGTCATCGACTTTATTCTGGCAGCGCATGTGGCACTGGGCTTGAAACCATTGTTTGCCGCAGCCCAGTTCGGTGAGGCCACCGCCTATCCGCATGGCGTGCCGAACCCTCAAATTTTGCAACAAGGCGACATGGTGTTGATCGACATGGGCGGCACGCTGCACGGCTATGCCTCGGACATCACCCGCACTTACGTCTATGGCACCCCCAGCCCCCGGCAATGCCAGTTGTGGGAATTGGAGCGTCAGGCGCAAAGTGCTGCCTTTGCCGCTGCACAGATCGGCGTGGTTTGCGGGGCAGTCGATGCAGCCGCGCGCGGGGTCTTCACCGCTGCGGGTTTTGGCCCCGATTATCAGGTGCCCGGCCTGCCGCACCGCACCGGCCACGGGCTTGGTTTGGACATTCACGAAGCGCCCTATATCGTCGCAGGCAATGACACGCCTTTGGCCGAGGGCATGTGTTTTTCCATCGAGCCGATGCTTTGCGTCTACGGCGAATGCGGCGTGCGGCTGGAAGATATTGTTTACATGACACAATCCGGCCCACGCTGGTTTGTGCCCCCTGCCGAGCGGCTGGATGATCCGTTCGCAAACCTCACGACCCAAAGCGCAATCGTTTCTGCGCCATGAAAAATACCGGCCCACCTGAATGGACCGGCCAGTGCTTAACAGAGAGTGAAAGGACCAAGACATGAAAATGCTTTCCCGTATCCTTATCGCGGCCTCGGCCTTGGCGATGACCACCGCCATGCCAGCGCTTGCGAAAACCTTTGTCTATTGCTCGGAAGCCTCGCCCGAGGGCTTTGACCCGGCACCTTACACCGCTGGCGGCACCTTCGATGCCTCGGCCCACCCGATCTACAACCGTCTGGTTGAGTTCAAAAAAGGCACCACCGAGGTCGAGCCCGGTCTGGCGGAATCGTGGGAAGTTTCGGCGGATGGGCTGGAATACACCTTCAAGCTGCGTCAGGGTGTGAAGTGGCAGTCGAACGACAAATTCACCCCGTCGCGCGATTTCAACGCCGATGACGTGATCTTCAGCTATCAACGCCAAGCTTCGGCAGATCATCCGTGGAACCAATATATCGCAGGCATCACCTATGAGTATTACAACTCGATGGAAATGCCGTCGCTGATCAAAGACATCGTCAAGGTTGACGATTTCACCGTGAAATTCGTGCTGACCCGTCCCGAAGCGCCATTCCTCGCCAATATCGCGATGCCCTTCGCTTCCATCGTTTCGGCGGAATACGCCAGCGTGCTGGAAGCCGCAGGCACCAAGGAAGATCTGAACAACGCCCCGATCGGCACCGGCCCGTTCAAGTTTGTGGCCTACCAGAAAGACGCCGTGATCCGTTACGCCAAGAACCCGGATTACTGGGGTCCGGCACCCTTGATCGACGATCTGGTGTTCGCGATCACCCCGGATGCGGCGGTGCGTCTGCAAAAGCTGAAAGCTGGCGAATGCCAACTGATGCCGTATCCGGCTCCGGCGGATCTGGCGGCGATCAAGGAAGATCCGAACCTGAAAGTCGATGAGCAGGCGGGCCTGAACGTCGGCTACCTTGCCTACAACACCACGCAAGCGCCGTTCGACAATCCGAAAGTGCGCAAAGCGTTGAACATGGCGATGAACAAACAAGCCATCATCGACGCGGTGTTCCAAGGCGCGGGCCAAGTCGCCAAAAACCCGATCCCGCCGACGATGTGGTCGTATAATGACGCCATCGTGGATGACGTTTATGATCCGGTTGCAGCCAAAGCCGCGCTGGAAGCCGAAGGCGTCAAGGATCTGTCGATGAAGATCTGGGCCATGCCGGTGCAGCGCCCTTACATGCCGAACGCCCGTCGCGCGGCAGAGCTGATGCAGGAAGACTTTGCCAAAGTCGGCGTCACGGTTGAGATCGTGTCCTACGAATGGGGCGAATACCTTGATAAGTCGATGGAAGCGGGCCGTGACGGTGCCGTGATCCTGGGTTGGACCGGTGACAATGGCGATCCGGACAACTTCATGGGCGTGCTTTTGTCCTGCGCTTCGGCTGCCAAGGGCGGCGCAAACCGCGCGTTCTGGTGTAACCAAGAATTCTCGGACATTCTGGCAAAAGCCAAGCAAACCTCGGACGTGGCCGAGCGCACCAAGCTTTACGAACAAGCTCAGGTGATCTTCAAGGATCAGGCGCCTTGGGCGACGCTGGACCATTCGACGCAATATGTGCCGATGGCCAAAAACGTCACCGGCTTTGTGATGAGCCCGCTGGGCGACTTCACCTTCGACACCGTTGATCTGGCCGAATAAGCCATCACGCAACCGGATGCGCGGGGGGCGACCCTCGCGCATCTGACATTTGGCCAGTGCCTTGGCCCAAGGACTCCCCCATGATCAGATTCATTCTCAGCAAGCTGCTGTATCTGGTGCCGACGTTTCTGGGCATCACCCTCATTGCCTTCAGTTTTGTCCGCATCCTGCCCGGCGACCCGGTGTTGCTGATGGCGGGCGAGCGCGGCATCTCGCCCGAGCGGCACGCAGAGCTTTCGGCGCAGCTGGGTTTTGACCGCCCGATCTGGGTGCAATATTTCGATTTCCTCGGACGGCTGTTCCACGGCGATCTTGGCAATTCGCTGGTCACCAAAAAGCCGGTAATGGCCGAATTCCTGACCCTGTTCCCGGCCACGGTTGAACTCGGCTTGGTCGCTATCCTGATCGCTACGCTGATTGGCGTGCCGGTGGGCGTGATGGCCGCGATCAAGCGCGGCTCGTGGTTTGATCAGGTGTCGATGACCGCCGCTTTGGTGGGTTTTTCGATGCCGATCTTCTGGTGGGGCCTGCTGCTGATCATCTTCTTCTCTGGTATCCTAGGCTGGACGCCGGTCTCGGGACGCATCAGCCTGATATATTTCTTCCCCGACGTGACCGGCTTCATGCTGATCGACAGCCTGATTTCCGGGCAAAAGGGCGCGTTCACCTCAGCGATCTCCCATTTGATCCTGCCCTCGGTGGTGTTGGCCACCATCCCCTTGGCAGTGATCGCGCGCCAGACCCGCTCGGCGATGCTGGAAGTGCTGGGCGAGGACTACATCCGCACCGCCCGCGCCAAGGGGATGCCGCCTTCGCGCGTCATCGGCGTCCACGCCCTGCGCAATGCAATGATTCCGGTGATCACCACCATCGGCTTGCAGATCGGCGTGCTGATGGCGGGCGCCATCCTGACCGAGACGATTTTCTCATGGCCCGGCATCGGCAAATGGATGATCGATTCGATCTCGCGCCGTGACTATCCGGTCGTACAAAGCGGCCTGTTGCTGATTGCGGGGCTGGTGATGCTCGTCAATCTTCTGGTCGATCTGACCTATGGCCTCATCAACCCGAGGATCCGCCACAAATGAGCGATAGTGCAAACACAACGGGCATCAAACTCAGCGATGCCGCGATCCGCCGTCAGATGCTGACCGATTTCTGGTTTTACTTCCGGCAGAACCGCGGCGCGGTTGTCGGCATGTGGGTGTTTCTGGGGCTGGTCGTGCTGGCCGTTTTCGCACAGCTGATCGCCCCGCATGACCCGACCCAGCAATTCCGCGACGCACTCTTGGTGCCGCCCGCGTGGCAAGAGGGCGGTCGTGCTGACTTCCTCCTCGGCACCGATGCGGTGGGCCGCGATGTGCTGTCCCGGCTAATCTACGGCGCGCAATATTCGCTGTTCATCGGCATCGTCGTGGTCGCCATTGCGCTGATTGGCGGTATCTTTGTCGGCCTGCTGGCAGGGTTTTTCGGCGGCTGGGTCGATACCGTGATCATGCGGGTGATGGATGTGATCCTCGCCTTCCCGTCCCTGCTGCTGGCCTTGGTGCTGGTGGCCGTGCTGGGGCCGGGGCTGACCAATGCGATGATCGCCATTGCCATCGTCTATCAGCCGCACTTCGCCCGCCTGACCCGCGCCGCCGTGATGGGTGAGAAGGAACGCGAATACGTCACCGCCGCCCGTGTCGCAGGCGCGGGCACCATGCGGCTGATGTTCAAGACCATCCTGCCGAACTGCCTCGCGCCTCTGATCGTGCAGGCCACGCTGTCGTTCTCCTCCGCCGTGCTCGACTCGGCTGCGCTGGGCTTCCTTGGCATGGGCGCGCAACCGCCCTCGTCGGAATGGGGCACCATGCTGGCCGAAGCCCGCGAGTTCATCCTGCGCGCGTGGTGGGTCGTCACCCTGCCCGGCCTTGCCATTCTGATTTCGGTGTTGGCGATCAATCTGATGGGCGACGGCTTGCGTGATGCCCTCGACCCCAAGCTGAAGCGGAGCTGAGCCATGGAGAAGAAAACCGGGGCCCTTTTGAACATTAAAAACCTGACCGTGCGCTTTGCCACCTCCACCGGGGCGTTCACCGCTGTTGATGGTGTGGATGTGTCTGTCAGCCCGCGTGAAGTGCTGGCGATTGTCGGTGAAAGCGGGTCGGGTAAATCGGTGTCGATGCTGGCAGTGATGGGTTTGCTGCCCGACACCGCCACCGTGACGGCGGATGAGATGAGCTATGACGGCCGCGATCTGCTGAAGATGAGTGCCGCCGAGCGCCGCAAGCTGATCGGGCGCGAGATCACGATGATCTTCCAGGAACCTGTCGCCTCGCTGAACCCCTCGTTCACCGTGGGTTTTCAGATTGAAGAAGTGTTGCGCTACAATCTGGGGATGGACCGCCGCGCCGCCCGCGCGCGGGCGGTGGAGTTGTTCAACGCCGTCGGTATCACCGAGCCGGAAACCAAGCTGAACGCCTATCCGCATCAGATGTCGGGCGGCCAGTGTCAGCGCGTGATGATCGCCATGGCCATCGCCTCGAACCCGCGCCTGCTGATTGCGGATGAACCCACCACAGCCTTGGATGTGACGATCCAGAAGCAGATCCTCGATCTGTTGATGGATTTGCAGGAAAAGCACGGCATGGCGCTGATCCTGATCACGCATGACATGGGCGTTGTCGCCGAAACCGCCGACCGGGTGATCGTGCAATACAAGGGCCGCAAGATGGAAGAAGCCGATGTGCTGAGCCTGTTTGAAAACCCGCAAAACGCCTACACCCGCGCATTGCTGTCGGCCTTGCCCGAGAATGCCAAGGGCGACCGCCTGCCCACTGTCGCCGATTTCATGGCAGCGGAGGCAAAGCTATGACTGTGATGATCGAAGGCAAAGCGCTGACGCAGGATTATCTGGTCAGCGGCGGCATGTTCGCAGGCACCAAGCATGTGCGCGCGGTCAAAGGCGTCGATTTCGCGGTGGAAAAAGGCAAGACCCTGGCCATCGTTGGCGAAAGCGGCTCTGGCAAATCGACATTGGCGCGGATCATCGCGCTGATTGATCCACCCTCGGGCGGGGTGCTGAAGGTCGACGGGCAGGCGGTGGATATTGGCCGCAAACGCCTGACGCCCGAGATGCGCTCCAAAGTGCAGATGGTGTTTCAGAACCCTTACGGCAGCCTCAACCCCCGTCAAAAGGTTGGCGATGTGCTGATGGAACCACTGCTGATCAACACGCCGCTGTCGGCAGCAGAGCGCCGCGAGAAGGCTGAGGCGATGCTGGCGAAAGTCGGCCTGCAGCCCGAACATTTCAACCGCTACCCGCATATGTTCTCGGGCGGTCAGCGCCAACGCATCGCCATCGCGCGCGCGCTGATGCTGAACCCCGCGCTGCTGGTGCTGGATGAACCCGTTTCCGCAC
>CAYLYV010000059.1:0-25614 GCA_964387655.1 uncultured Cypionkella sp.
CCCAGCGCCCATGAATTTCACCGGAGGGTCGTCCAGGAACTGGACGACCAACCCCACCGCGTTCGACCCACCGCCAATAGCTGCCACCACGGTATCAGGCAGACGGCCCTCGCCTTCTTGCTCCGCCAACTGCCAGCGCACTTCCTTGCCAATAATGCTTTGGAAATCGCGCACCATTGCCGGATAAGGATGCGGCCCCGCCACGGTGCCGATGCAATAGAAGGTGTCGCGTACGTTGGTCACCCAATCACGCAACGCATCGTTCATCGCATCCTTCAGCGTGCCACGGCCCGAAGTGACCGGGATCACTTCCGCCCCCAAAAGCCGCATCCGAAACACGTTCGGAGCCTGCCGTTCGACATCATGCGCGCCCATATAGACCACGCATTTCAGCCCGAACTTGGCGCACACCGTCGCCGTCGCCACACCATGCTGCCCCGCACCCGTCTCGGCGATGATCCGAGTTTTGCCCATGCGGCGGGCCAGAATGATCTGCCCCAGCACGTTGTTGATCTTATGCGCGCCGGTGTGGTTCAGCTCGTCACGCTTCATGTAGACCTTGGCACCGCCCAAGTGTTCGGTCAAACGCGGCGCGAAATACAAGGGCGAGGGCCGCCCGACATAATGCTTCCACAGATCATCCATTTCCGCCCAGAACGTCGGGTCGGTCTTGGCGAACTCATAGCGTTCTTCCAGATCAAGGATCAGCGGCATCAGGGTTTCCGACACAAACCGCCCGCCAAACTTGCCAAACCGCCCCGCCTCGTCCGGTCCGGTCATAAAGCTGTTGATGCCGTCTTCCATCGCTGATCTCCCCGTTTGTTACCCTCGGGTGTAGCGATGTTGGCTGCCGGGGAAAAGGGGGTCCTCGGACCCCCGTAGGGTTTGGCTCGCCAAACCCCAGCCCCCCGAGGATATTTGAGCAGAGAGGATGACCTCAGAGGCTTTTCTTGTAGCCGATATGAGAGGGCGAAAACCCAAGCCGATCATAAAATCCATGCGCCCGCAGCCGGGTCTTGTCGGTGGTCAGTTGGATCACCGAAGCCCCCGCCGCCCGCGCACGGGCCTCACATTCCGCCATCAGCGCCTCGCCAATGCCTTGCCCGCGCAGATCGGTCACAACCCGCACCGCTTCCACCAGCGCCCGCTTCGCCCCCTGCCGCGACAGCCCTGCCAGAATGGTCAACTGGCACGTCGCCACAATCCGCCCGCCCATTTCGCCCACGATCAACTGATGCATCGGGTTGGCCGCGATCTCGTCAAACGCCGCGAGGTAGGGCGCAAGCTCCCCACTCTCCCGCGCCTGCCCCAACGGATCATCCGCCAGCAGCGCCACCAATGCCGCCACATCCGCGCGATTGGCGTCGCGAAAGCTTACAGCCACTGCGCCCGCCCCTTGCCCACGGCATCGGCGACATTGGCATAACCCTCACGCTCCAACAGCGCCTCCAGCCCCCGCGCGATCTTCGCCGCCAAGGAAATCCCTTGATACACCATCGCGGTATAGAACTGCACCGCCGAAGCCCCGACAAGGATCTTCACAAACGCCTCCTCGGCGCTGGCAATGCCGCCCACCCCGATCAGCGGCAGCCTCCCCTCGGTCAAAACCGAAAGCTGTGCCAGCACCCGCGTGGATTTTTCAAACAATGGTGCGCCCGAAAGCCCGCCCATTTCGCTCTTGCTTGAACTAACCAAACCTTCGCGTGACAAAGTCGTATTGGTCGCAATAATCCCCGCCACCCCCGACGCCAGCGCCACTTCGGCAATTTCCGCCAACTCATCATCGGTCAAATCCGGCGCGATCTTCAGGAACACCGGGATCGGCTGCGCCAACTCTGCCCGCGTCTGCATCACCCCGGCCAGCAGCGCAGACAAAGCCGCCCGCCCCTGCAAATCGCGCAGTTTTTCGGTGTTCGGAGAACTCACATTCACCGTCGCAAAATCCACATGCGGCCCGCAAACCGCCAGCACGCGGGCAAAATCCAGCGCCTTATCGCCTGAATCCTTGTTCGCCCCAAGGTTCAGCCCGACCGGAACCGGCCCGCGCACCCGCGCGGCCAACCGCGCGCCAATCGTCTCGGCCCCCTCATTGTTAAAGCCAAACCGATTGATCGCCGCGCGATCCTCGGTCAGCCGAAACAAACGCGGCTTCGCATTCCCCGGCTGCGGACGTGGCGTCGCAGCCCCGACCTCAACAAAGCCAAACCCCGAACGGCTCAGCGGCCCCACCACCGTCGCATTCTTGTCAAACCCCGCCGCCAACCCGACCGGATTGGGCAGATCCAACCCTGCCACCATCGTGGCCAAGCGCTCAGAAGTCACAACCCCCGGCAAAGGCACCAGCCCCGCCGCCAGCGCCTTCAGCGACAACCCATGCGCCCGCTCGGGGTCAAACCGATGCAGAACCGCCAGCCCCAAAGCCTCGATCACGCTCAAAACACGCCCTCCGGGAAGATATGGCCACTGCGGCCAAGCGGCAAAGATTTGTCCCACACCACATCCGCCAAGACCAAAGGCCGATAGAGATGCGGAAACAACGCCCCACCGCGCGAGGCCTCCCATTTCAGCGCCGCCCCCAGCCGATCGGCATCGCAAGCCACCAGCACCAGATCGGACACATCGGCAAAATACTTCGCCGCCGTCTCGGCCAGCTGCGGCGCTGCCGAAAAATGCACAAAGCCGTCCGCCAGATCAACGGGCGCACCCGCCGTCTCACCAGCCTCGCGAAAAGCGTCCCATTCGACGCGCAGGAATATCTTGTAAATCAGCATGACCGCCTCATGCCCTGCGTTAGCCTTTCGGTCAAGCATCTGTCATCAGCGCGTCACCGCCAAGCGCAATGCTCCAAGAATCCGGGCTTTGACAGACTCAAGCTCAGCTTGCACTCTACCCGCATCCAACCCCGAAGTGGAGATCGCCATGCCCCTATCGCAAAGCATCCGTGCCGCCCTGTTGTCCGCCACCGCCCTGCTGCCGCTGAGCGCCCAAGCCGAAACGGTGAAACTCACCCTGCTCGGCGTCGGCGATGTCTATAACTTCACCGAGGAAGATGGCCGCGGCGGCTTTGCCCGCCTGAACGCGGTAGCGCGTGCCGAGCGCGCCGCCAACCCCAACACGCTCTATCTGTTCGACGGCGATATGCTGTCGCCCTCCTTGCTATCGGGCTTCGATAAGGGCCAGAACACCATTGATCTGACCAATATCGTGCCCTTCGACCTTGCCGTTCCCGGCAACCATGAATTCGACTTTGGCCCGGCGAATTTCCTCGAAAAGGTCAAAGCCTCGAAATACCCTTGGGCCGCGATCAACATCACCAATGCCGATGGCTCAGCGCTGGAAGGCGTCGGCGGGGTCACGGTGAAAGAGGTCGGGGGCGTTAAGGTCGCGCTGATCCCGGTGGCACAAGACACCTCGCCCTCGGTCGCCTCGACCGGCGATCTGAAATTCCAGCCCACCGTCGAGACCGGCATTGAAGCCGCCAAAGCCGCCCGCGCCGATGGCGCGGATATCGTCGTCGGCGTGGTGCAGACCGATATGGACAACGACCGCAAACTGCTGAAATCGCACGCCTTCGATGTGATCCTGTCGGGTGATGACCATTCCTACGCCACCGCCTATGACGGCGTCACCGTCTATATTGAGACCTCACTCGACGGCCAGTTCCTCTCCCCCGTCGATCTGACCATTGAGGTCGGCGAGAAAGACGGCAAGCGCACAATCGCCTGGACCCCGGCCTTCCGCTTCATCGACACCGCCACCATCGCCCCTGACCCCGAGACGCAGGCCATGGTCGACAAGCTGTCCGCCGGCCTGGATGAAACCCTGAACGTCGAAATCGGCAGCACCGAAACCCCGCTTGATTCCCGCCGCAATGTCGTCCGCGCCGAGGAATCCGCGATGGGCAACCTGATCGCCGATGCGATGCGCGACGCCACCGGGGCGGATGTGGCGATCATGAACGGCGGCGGCATCCGCGCCGACCGCACCTATGACGCAGGCAGCAAACTGACCCGCCGCGACATCCTCACCGAACTGCCGTTCGGTAACGTCACCGTGCTGACCGAACTGCCCGGCAGCCAGTTGCTCGGCGCTCTGGAAAACGCCGTCAGCCAAGTTGAAAAAGGCGCGGGCCGCTTTGCGCAAGTCTCAGGCGTCACCTTCGCCTATGACGCCTCGGCGGAGCCGGGTAGCCGCGTCTCCGAAGTGATGGTCGGCGGCACTGCCCTGAACCCCGATGCGCTCTACAAGGTCGCGGTGAACGATTACATTCTGGGCGGCGGCGATGGCTACAGCAGTCTGGGCGGTGGCCGTCTGATCACCGACACCGGCGCGGGCAATCTCGTCGCCACCGATGTGATGCGCTATGTCGAGAAACGCGGCACGGTGAAACCCGTGGTCGAGGGCCGGATCAAAAAGCTGGGCCAATAGCGATCACGAAAGCGTGAACGCACCGGGGCGGCTGAAACTTCCATCCCCGCCGCCCCGTTTCCCTTTCATACGGCCGGAATGAACCGACCGATTGATAGGGAAGCCGCCATGAAAACCTCTGCTCTCGTCCTTGCCTTCGCACTGATCTCCGGCCCTGCACTCGCCGAAAACCCGATGGTCGGCGGTGCCGCGATGTATGAAAACAAGAATATTGTCGAAAACGCGGTCAACTCGAAAGATCACACCACGCTGGTCGCCGCCGTGAAAGCCGCAGGTCTGGTCGATGCCTTGCAAGGCGCAGGCCCGTTCACCGTCTTCGCCCCGGTCAATGACGCCTTCGCCGCTTTGCCCGCAGGCACCGTTGACACGCTCTTGAAGCCCGAAAACAAAGCCATGCTGACGAAAATCCTCACCGCGCATGTCGTGGCGGGCCATTACACCACCGCGCAGATGGCCAAGAAAGCCAAAGCCTCGAAAGATGGCTATTTCAACATGACCACGCTGTCGGGCGATCATCTCTCGGCCAAGATGAAGGCCGGCAGCCTCTATATCTACGACGAATCCGGCAAGGCGGGCAAAGTCACCATCTCGGATGTCGAGCAGTCCAACGGCGTGATCCAAGTCGTCAACAAGGTTTTGCTGCCGAAGTAATTTGCACAAGGCCAATGTTGATCAGCCGTCCCAGTGTCGTAACCAGTGGTCGAGGTCCGTAATCAGGAATAGGCCACGCCCGGACCCTCCCGCGCTGGCCGTATGGCGCGGTCTGCCCCCAACGCAGATCGCGCCTTTTTGCATTCAAACCGCCCGTCGCGCCGCCCCCCAACGGAGACAAGCGGCCTTTTGGCCGCGCAGGCGACCTAAAATAATGCGGCTCTTGCCGCGCAATTTGATAAGCGTTGGTAGCGGGATCAGCCCTGAAAGCTTAGGATCAGAAAGCTCAAGCCCGTTTCAGCCGGATCACCACATCCACCCGGCTTACCGCCATGCCCGCAGGCGCTTCCGGCAGGGTCGCAATCACCAACTCCTCCGCAGGCGCATCGGTCAAAGCGTGGCTGTCTTCCCAATAGAAATGCGGATGATCATCCAGCCGCGTGTCAAAATAGCTGCGCGCGCCATCGACCACGACCTCATTCAGCAACCCCGCCTCACAAAACGCCCTGAGCGTGTTGTAGACCGTCGCCAAACTCACCTTCGCGCCCGAGGCCCCCACCGCCGCATAGAGGCTCTCTGCCGTGACATGCCGGTTCATGCCATCGCCCACCAACAGCCCCGCCAATGCCAACCGCTGCCGCGTCGGGCGCAATCCGCCCCGCGCCAGCCATGTCGTGCTGCATTGTTGTTCGCTCAAACCCATCTTCACTTTCCAAGGCAGGCCGAAGCCCGCATTCATCCCAGCCCCCTATATAGAGTGTAAAACCCGTGCTTTTCAAACGAAAACCCCAAACTCCCCTGTCCAGCCCCGCCGCCCCACACTTGTTCGCCTCGGGCGTGGGTGTTACATGGAGAAAAAGGCCAGCCACTGGGGGGATTTCGAGGGCATGAGCGGTTTTCCAACTTCGTTCGACAAGGACGACCTGCTGAAATGTGCGCGCGGCGAATTGTTCGGCCCCGGCAACGCACAGCTGCCCGCGCCGCCGATGCTGATGATGGACCGGATCACCGACATTTCCGGCGATCGTGGCGCGCATGGCAAAGGCCATGTCGTCGCTGAATTCGACATCACCCCCGATCTGTGGTTTTTCGACTGCCACTTCCCCGGCAACCCGATCATGCCCGGCTGCCTTGGGCTTGATGGCCTCTGGCAACTGACCGGCTTCAACCTTGGCTGGCGCGGCTGGCAGGGGCGCGGCTACGCGTTGGGCGTCGGCGAAGTTAAGCTGACCGGCATGGTGCGTCCTGACCGCAAGCGCCTGACCTATTATGTTGATTTCACCAAAGCCATCCAGACCCGCCGCCTGACCATGGGCGTGGCGGATGGCCGGGTCGAGGCCGATGGCGAAACCATCTACCTCGTCAAAGATATGAAAGTTGCCCTGTCAGAGACTTAATCTGACAAACCAGACATGTCAGAGAATTACTCTCAGCCTCTGACAAAGCCTACTGCACAATAAGGAGACCGCCATGCGTCGCGTCGTCATCACCGGGATCGGCATCATTTCCCCGATCGGCAACAATGCAACCGAGGTGGAAGCCTCTCTGCGCGCAGGCAAATCCGGCATCGTCTTCGCCCCGGAATATGCCGAGCATGGCTTCCGCAGCCAAGTCCACGGCATGCCGCAGATCGACCTTGCCGCGCATATCGACAAACGCGACATGCGCTTCATGGGTCCGGGGGCGGCCTATAACTTCCTCGCCATGCAGCAGGCGATTGCCGATTCCGGTCTGGAACCCAGCGATGTCTCCAACGAACGCTCCGGCCTGATCATGGGTTCCGGCGGCCCGTCGACCTCGAACTTCTTCCTCGCCTTTGATGCGGTGATCAACAAGGGCGCGCCGAAGAAAATGGGTCCGTTCATGGTCACCCGCTGCATGTCCTCCACCAATTCCGCCTGCCTCGCCACCCCGTTCAAGATCAAGGGCGTGAACTATTCGATCACCTCGGCCTGCTCCACTTCCGCCCATTGCATCGGCAACGCCGTCGAACTGATCCAGATGGGCAAGCAAGACGTGGTCTTCGCAGGCGGCGGCGAAGAACTCGACTGGACGCTGTCCTGCCTGTTCGACGCCATGGGCGCGATGAGCAGCAAGTATAACGACACCCCGGAAACCGCCTCGCGCACCTATGACGCCACCCGTGACGGCTTTGTCATCGCCGGCGGCGGCGGCGTTGTCGTGCTGGAGGAACTCTCCCACGCCCTCGCGCGTGGAGCCAAAATCTACGGCGAAGTCACCGGCTACGGTGCCACCTCGGATGGCTACGACATGGTTGCCCCGTCCGGCGAAGGCGGCGAACGCTCGATGAAACTCGCCATCGCCACCCTGCCCGAAGGCCGCTCGGTCGATTACATCAACAGCCACGGCACCTCGACCGTGGTGGGTGACATCACAGAAATGGACGCCATCCGCCGTGTCTTTGGCCGCGGCACCACGCCCCCCGTCGCCTCCACCAAATCCCTCACCGGCCATTCGCTTGGTGCCACCGGCGTGCACGAAGCGATCTACAGCCTGTTGATGATGAACGGTGATTTCATCGCCGCCTCTGCCAACATCACCACTCTCGACCCCGCGCTCGACCCGTCCGAAATCGTGATGACCCTGCGCGAGAACGTCAAACTCGACTCCGTCCTGTCGAACTCTTTCGGCTTCGGCGGCACCAACGCGACCCTTCTGATGAGCAAGTATCTGGCCTGACCGGCCACCAAGTAGGAGTGCCAGTATGGCTGATCTGATGAAGGGCAAGCGCGGGCTTGTCATGGGCGTCGCGAATGAGCGGTCGATTGCTTGGGGCATTGCCAAAGCGCTGGCCGCCGAGGGTGCCGAGCTGGCATTCTCCTACCAGGGCGACGCCTTCGGCAAGCGCCTGGCCCCGCTCGCCGCCACCGTCAACAGCGATGTGATGGTCGATGTCGATGTGACCAATGACGAGTCGCTCGACGCCTGCTTCGCCACGCTGAGGCACAAATGGGGCACGATGGATTTCCTGATCCACGCCATCGCCTTCTCGGACAAGAACGAACTGACCGGCCGTTTCATCAACACCAGCCGCGAGAATTTCAAAAACTCGATGTGCATCTCCTGCTACAGCTTCATCGACGTCGCAGGTCGCGCCTCCGCCTTGATGCCGAACGGCGGCAGCCTGATCACTCTGACCTATGGCGGCTCTAACCGCGTGACGCCGAATTACAACGTCATGGGCGTCGCCAAAGCCGCCCTCGAATCCGCCACCCGCTATCTGGCGAATGACCTCGGCCCGCAACAAATCCGCGTCAATGCGATCAGCCCCGGCCCGATGAAAACCCTCGCCGGGGCCGCGATTGGTGGTGCCCGCGCCACCTTCCGCCACACCGAGGCCAACGCGCCCCTGCGCTCCAACGCCACGCTGGAAGCCATCGGCGGCACCGCCGTTTACCTCTGCTCGGACTTCGGCGCTTGCACCAGCGGCGAGATCATCCACGTCGATTCCGGCTATCATGTGCTGGGGATGCCACAGCAGGAAAACCTGTAAGTGAGCGAACAGGCTTTACCGCGTCGCTATTTCTGGCGTCGCAGTTTTGCTACGCTGATTGACGTGTCGCTTGCCAGCCTGCTCAGCGCGCTGATCTTATTGCCGTTTCTGGGAAACCCGGATCGTATTCGACTAGATGGCTCCGGGTTCTATCGCGAAAAATGCGTCTCCATTACAAATGCACCGCAAGAAGCATGGGACATTATCGCGCCTGAGACACCCGCCGCTGGGTTTGCGTGTAAACAAATGGTGTTTGGCATCGACAATGGCACGACGCTAACTCTGATCTATGGGGTCACAAAGACCGCCCAAAGTTCTACCCAGCGCAATGTCAGCTTTCCTGTCGATGAAATGGGCAAGCCTGCAACCCCTCTCATGCCGCAGTCCCTACTGATGGCCGCCCTGCTGATCGGTATGGGTGGCTGGCAGTTGGGCAGAAGGCGGCAAAGCCCCGGCAAAACTTTGCTCGGCTTGCGCGTGGAGCACGGTCAAACGCACCCATTTCGACGTGAGGCTTTGAAGTATCTGTTTCTGATCATCAACGGCATCGTTGCAAACCTGACTTGGATAGGTGGCACCTCGTGGCTGCAAAGCATGGCTAGCTGGTCATTTGCAACCATACTGGTAGTCGCCGTTCTCGTCTTCATGGTGATATCGGCCTACTACTTTCTGCCAATGATCCGTTGGCGCGGAGCGATGCCGTGGGACAAACTGTCCGGTAGTTTCGTGCAGCGTAAAATTTGACCGAGCAAGGAAACGACAAACGTGCTTGCGCTCATCCTCTCCCTCGGCCTGATCGCCGTCACGGGCCTAGCCCTGCGCGGCGGCTTTGCTGGCGCGGGCTGGAACCGCGTCGGCTTTGACATCAACGCCGCGGGCCTTTCTGCCGTGGCCGTCGCAGCCGCGATCTGGTTTTTCGGCTGGCAATACGGGCTCGCTTTCATCATCGCGATCATGGTGCATGAGATCGGCCATGTCGCAGCCTTCCGGATCTGCGGCCACAAAGACGCGCAGTTCCGCCTGATCCCCCTGTTCGGCGGTGTCGCCGTCTCGCGCAGCCTGCCCGCCAGCCATGACCGCGACCTGTTCATCAGCCTGATGGGCCCGGCGATCTGCCTCGGCCCGATGGCTCTGTGCTTTGCGGTGGCAGGACTGATCTTCCCGCAAGCCCCGGTTGTGGCAAGCTTCCTCTACATCCAAGGCCTCGTCTTGGGCGGTCTGAACCTGTTCAACCTGCTGCCATTCTGGCCGTTGGACGGTGGCAAAATCATCCGCCTGCTGACCTACACCTTCTTCCCCAAAGCCACCCGCGCGGTGTCGATCCTGATGTCGGCCGCCGCTGCCGCGCTGTGCGTGGCCACCCATTCCTACATCCTGTTGTTCTTCGTGCTTCTGGGCTGGCAAGGCCTGATCCAATCCGAACAACTGATCGAAATTCAACGCCCGATGCGCAAATCCACCGCATGGATAGCATTGGCTGCCTATCTCTGCACCGCAGCTGCCTTGTACTTGGGTGCCGCGCAATTCGTGCAAAGCCTGTTTTAGCTTCGGCGAAACCGGATTTTTGCAGAAAAAATCCGTGCAAATTTCTGGAACAGAAATTTAGCCCAACCGTAGAGTTTGGTCTCCAATCGTTAAGTTTCCCTTAACGGCGCACACCCAACCCACTGAAATCAAACAAAATAAAAAGGTCCCGAGTTGGGACCTTCACATTCTGCTGAAGAATTTGGAGCGGGCGGCGGGAATCGAACCCGCGTCTTTAGCTTGGAAGGCTAAGGTCTTACCATTACACAACGCCCGCGCTGAAGCCTTCTAGCACCGCTGGAAGGCAGGCTCAACACCCCTCACCCACATTTGGCCCTCACCCACATTTGGAATGGCCGCAATCATTGCAGGTCATGCAACCCTCTTTCATCTGCAAGGCATAGGATCCGCACGACGGGCAAGCCTTGCCACGCGGCGTCTCTCCCACCGCCATCACCTGCGCATGAGGATCAGATTTCAGCCCCATGCCCTCGCCCGCGATGAAGCCGATCGAGACCAGGTGCCGCTCAATCACCCCGCCAATCGCGGCCAGGATCGACGGAATATACCGCCCCTCCATCCAAGCCCCACCGCGCGGATCGAACACCGCTTTCAGTTCCTCAACCACAAACGAGATATCCCCGCCACGCCGGAACACCGCCGAGATCATCCGCGTCAAAGCCACGGTCCAGGCGAAATGCTCCATATTTTTCGAGTTGATAAACACCTCAAATGGTCGGCGGTGGCCCGCAATGATGATGTCATTGATGGTGATATACAGCGCGTGCTCCGACCCCGGCCATTTCACCTTATAGGTCTGCCCCTCCAGCGCCGCCGGACGGTCGAGCGGATCGGTCAGATACACCACCTCGCCCCCCGCCACCATCGCAGGCGCCTCAGCCGGAACGTTATCCGTGCTTTCCGAAACCGTCAGCACCGAGCCCGTCACCGCATTGGGCCGATAGGTGGTGCAGCCTTTGCAGCCCTGATCCCAAGCGGCCATATAGACCTCTTTGAACGCCTCAAAGCTGATATCTTCCGGGCAGTTGATCGTCTTCGAGATGCTGGAATCAATCCACTTCTGCGCCGCCGCCTGCATCCGCACATGGTCCAAAGGCGGCAGCGTCTGCGCGTTCACAAAATACTCCGGCAGCGCCGCATCACCCTTCAACTCGCGCCACAACCGCACCGCGTAATCGACGACTTCTTCCTCGGTGCGCGAGCCGTCTTTTTGCAAAACCTTCCGAGTGTAAGCATAGGCAAACACCGGCTCAATCCCCGAAGACACATTCCCCGCATACAAAGAAATCGTCCCGGTCGGCGCAATCGAGGTCAGCAGAGCATTGCGAATCCCATGCGTGCGGATCGCCGCGCGCACGTCATCATCCATCTGCATCATATTGCCGGAAGCCAGATACCCCTCCGCCTCAAACAACGGAAACGCACCCTTTTCCTTCGCCAGATCGACGGAAGCCAAGTAAGACGCCCGCGCAATCGCGTGCATCCAATCCTCGGTCTGACGGGCCGCCTCCACCGAGCCATAGCGCAAGCCGACCATCAGCAAAGCATCGGCGAGGCCAGTGACACCCAGACCAATCCGCCGCTTGTTCTTCGCCTCAAGCTGCTGTTCCGGCAGCGGAAACCGCGAGGCATCCACCACATTGTCCATCATCCGCACCGCCAGCCGCACCAGATCATCCAGCGCCACGAGGTCAAGCTTGGCACCTTTGGTAAACGCCCCCGCCACCAGCGTCGGCATGTTGATCGACCCCAGCAAACACGCACCATAGGGCGGCAAAGGCTGCTCACCGCACGGGTTGGTCGCCGCAATCGTCTCGCAATAGCCAAGGTTGTTGGCCTTGTTGATCCGGTCGATGAAAATCACCCCCGGCTCGGCAAAATCATAGGTGTTGCGCATGATCTTGTTCCACAGATCGCGCGCTTGCAACGTGCGATACACGCGCCCCTGAAACACCAGATCCCACGCGCCATCGGCCTTGACCGCATCCATGAACGGATCGGTGATCAGCACCGACAGGTTGAACATCCGCAGACGGGCAGCATCCTTCTTGGCCTCGATGAAGGCCTCCACATCCGGGTGATCGCAGCGCATCGTCGCCATCATCGCCCCACGACGCGACCCCGCCGACATGATGGTGCGGCACATCGCATCCCACACATCCATGAACGACAGCGGGCCAGAGGCATCCGCCGCCACGCCCTTCACCTCAGCCCCACGCGGGCGGATGGTCGAGAAGTCATAGCCAATGCCGCCGCCCTGCTGCATCGTCAGCGCAGCTTCCTTCAGCGCATCAAAAATCCCGCCCATAGAATCCGGCACGGTCCCCATGACAAAGCAGTTGAACATCGTCACATTGCGGCCCGTGCCCGCCCCGGCGGTGATCCGCCCCGCAGGCAGATACTTGAATCCTTCCAGCGCGCTATAGAATCGCTCCTCCCAAACTGCAGGCTCTTTTTCGACCTCAGCCAAAGCCCGCGCGATTCGCCGCCAGCTGTCCTCGACCGAGCCATCAATCGGCGTGCCATCCTGGGCTTTCAGGCGGTATTTCATATCCCAGATTTGCTCGGCGATAGGGGCGGCGAAGCGCGACATTAGGCGTTCTCACTTATCTAGATAGGGGGCAAAATGCAAAAGCCCACGACAGCTAAAGCGGCCACGGGCGGAACGACAGGATACTCCCAACTTCCTGCGCGAGCAACCCTTGAGCCTACCAGATTTAGGTCTATTCTACACCTTCTACCTTGCGAGAGACTCATGACCACGCTCAATCTCATCAAACTCAGCGTCGGCACCGAGTCGGTGGAAGATCTCTCCAACTGGCACCGCGCCCATGCCCATGTCTGGGCGCCCGGCACCACCGAACACGTCACCCGCATGTGGCCGAAGCGCGCCGATGAAATCCTCAACGGCGGTTCGCTCTACTGGGTGATCAAAGGCGTGATCCAAGCCCGCCAGCGCCTTGTCGGCCTTGCCGAACGCCGCGGCCAAGACGGCATCCTGCGCTGCGCGCTTGTGCTGGATGCAGAACTGATCCGTACCGAAAATGCCCTGCGCCGCCCGTTCCAAGGCTGGCGCTACCTTGATCCCGTCGAATCGCCGCGTGACCTGCCAAAAACCCGCGCGCAGGATGATACACTGCCCCCGGGCCTCGCCGCCGCACTGGCAGAAATCGGTCTGCGCTAGCGCTTACAATTTGACTAAAATTTGCTTTCCCAGTTGCGACAATATTCCCCGGGGGTTTGGGGGTTGTAAACCCCCAATTCCGCCACATCCACCCTTCCCTTCGCTGCAAATCCGCGCCACAACCGCAATATGATCAAACGCCCGCTCTGGCTCCTCGCCGCCCCCGTGATCTTCCTCTTGCTGTGGTCGGCGGGCTTCGGCATCGCCAAACTTGGCCTGCAACATGCCGAACCGCTCACCCTGCTGGCGCTGCGCTACACCTGCGTCCTCGCCCTACTGCTGCCGCTGGCGCTGATCCTCCGCCCGCCCTTGCCGAAAACCAAGCGCGCCTGGGCCGACATCGCCATCACCGGCTTCCTGATCCAAGTGGTATATTTCGGCCTCTGCTACATCGCCTTCAAACTGGGAGTCTCAGCCGGAGGCGTCGCCATCATCGTCTGCCTGCAACCGATTCTGATCGCCCTCGCAGCCCCCTATACCGTCGGTGAGGCCACCTCGCGCCTCGGCTGGATCGGCCTTGCCCTTGGCCTCGCGGGCGCTGCCCTCGCCATCCTGTCCCGCTCTGGTCTGCAGGCCGAAAACCCTTGGGGCATCCTGCTGGCCTTCGGCGCCTTACTGGGGATGACCGGGGGCACGCTGTATGAGAAACGCTTCGGCACCCACCAGCACCCGATCACCGCCAACCTGATCCAATACGGCACGGGCGCGCTGTTCACCCTGCCCGCCGCCTATCTCACCGAAGGCATGGCCGTAGAATGGTCCCCGGAATTCCTGCTGATCCTCGGCTACTTGGTGATCGGCAATTCCATCCTCGCGATCAGCCTGTTGCTGGCGATGATCCGCGTCGGCGAAGTCGCCCGCGTCTCCGCCCTGTTCTACCTTGTCCCGGCTCTCTCAGCCCTGTTCGCATGGCCGCTGCTGGGCGAAGCGATGCCGCCACTCGCATGGGCAGGCATGGCGTTGGCGGGTCTGGGCGTGGCTTTGGTCAGCAAAAAGACCTGATCACCAGCCGCCCGGATTGCCCGGTTTGATGCGGCCGTGGCCTTCCTCGCCCGCTTCGCTCATCCAGATCACCTGCGCGCCACTGATCACAACCGACCAGCACACTTCCGGGTCTTGGCCATAGCTGAAGCACATCTTATTGCCCTTCACCGCCCAAGCCCCGGTGTAATCCGCCGCGTGCAAGCTGCCATCGGGCGCATAAAACTCGGCATAAGCCCCCGAGGCCGCCATGCTGCCTGTCACCGTATTGCCGACCAGCGCCGCGCGAATCGCATCGCCCGTCGCCAGATCGGCGGCCAGAGCGGGCGCGGCCATCAGCATCAGCGGCAGAATATAGCGCAAGCGGGCCTCCTCGGTTACCGCCAGAGTTAACCCTTCGCCCCGCAAGGTCAAGCCGCTTCAAGTGCTGTCAGATCGGCGGCAGCGCCAGCCCCAGCTTCGCCGCCAACCGCTCCAGCACCGCCCGCGCCTGCGCCCAATCGGCCCCACGGCTGGCAAACAGCACCGCCTGACTTTGCAGGATCACCGAATCCGACAGGATTTTCAGATGGTTGGCCCGCAGGGTTTCCCCCGACGAGGTAATATCGGCAATCGCCTCGGCGGTCAGGTTCTTCACCGTGCCTTCGGTCGCGCCCTGACTGTCCACCAGCTGATAATCCGCGACACCCTGCGCCGTCAGAAACTCGCGCACCAACCGATGATATTTCGTGGCAATCCGCAACCGAAAACCATGCGCCGCCCGAAACGCCGCCGCCGCCGCATCCAGATCATCCACCGTATCGACATCAATCCAGCAGGCAGGCACCGCGATGATCAGATCAGCATGGCCAAAGCCCAAGGGGGCAAGCTCCGCCACCTGCACGTCCCAATCCGCCAGCTTGTCGCGCACCAGATCACTGCCCGTCACGCCCAGATGAATCCGCCCCGCCGCAAGTTCACGCGGGATTTCTCCCGCCGACAGCATCACCAGCTCCACCCCGTCGATACCGTCGACAGCACCCGAATATTCCCGCTCCGCCCCGGTCTGCCGCATCACCACGCCACGCGCGCCAAACCATTCAAAGGTCTTTTCCATCAGCCGGCCCTTCGAGGGCACCCCGATCTTCAACATCAGATCGCCCCCTTCAACGCCGCGACCAAATGCGGGCGAATGATCCCCCCCACCGCCGGAATAGACCGCCCCGCCCCCAGCACCGCCGTCAGCGCATCATAGCGCCCGCCCGATGCCACCGCAGGCATGTCCTCGGCATGAAACGAGAACACAAAGCCGTCGTAATATTCCATCGAGGTCCGCCCCAAGCTCGCCTCAAACGCCAGCGTGTCCACCGCCACCCCGCGCGCCCTGAGCGCCTCCAGCCGCGTTGCAAACCGATCCACCGCAGGCGCAATCGCGGGCAGCATCGGGGTGATCCCGCGCAAATGCCCCAAAGCCGCCTCAGCCGGAGCCTGCAACCCCAAGAGATCATACAAGAGCGCCGCCTCGGGTGCTTTGATCGGCGCGGCCTGCGCATCCTCAATCAACGCCTGCGCCCGCGCCGCAATATCCTCCGGCGCGCGCAGCCCGATAAACGCCCCCGCCGCTGCGATCAAATCCTCCGGCGCACCGCCCGCCAACCGCTGCAACAAAGCCACACGCCCCGCTGACACCGCCGCCCGCCCGGCAAACCGATCCAGCAAAGCCCGGAACCGCTTTGGCCGCCAGATATGCCGCAACAACGCCGCCCGCCGCCGCTCGGTCGTCTCCAGCCCCCGCACCGCCGCCATCAGAATCCCGATGTCTCCGGTAACGGCCCGCAGCCCCAGCCCGCCCAGCATCCCCGCGAACAGAGCAAACACCTCCGCATCCGCCGCCTCGGGCGCTTCGCGGTCGAACACCTCAAAGCCAACCTGCAAATACTCGCTGGCCCGGTTGCCCAAATGCTCCTGCTTACGGAAAACCTCGCCCATATAACAATAGCGCGCCGGGTCCGCGCCATCCGCCATATGCGCCTGCACCACCGGCACGGTGAAGTCCGGCCGCAGCATCATTTCCCCGCGCAGAGGGTCGGTGGTGACATAGGCCCGCGCGCGAATATCCTCGCCATACAAATCCAGCAGAGTCTCGGCGGGCAGCAGCAAATCCGCCTCAACCGACACCGCCCCCGCCGCCTGAAACGCCGCAAACAGCAGCGAAGCCTCGGCCCTGATCGCGGCCTTGTTAACAGGCTGGCTCATTGCCCGAGCATCTTCCGCACGGCTTCCACCAGATCACCGCGCGGCACTTCCACCTGCGCAGGCTGGTGCTTCCATTCCTCCAGCGTCGCACTTTGCGCAATCTTCGCGCCAAGGATCAGGTCTTTCAGGATCACCACGCCCTTATCCGCCTCGTTCCCGCCCTGAATGATCGCAATCGGGCTTGCGCGTTTATCGGCATATTTCAACTGGTTGCCGAATTGCTTGGGGTTGCCGAGATAGACCTCCGCCCGGATCCCCGCAGAACGCAACTCCCCCACCATCGCCATATAATCCGCCATCCGGTCGCGATCCATCACCGTCACCACCACAGGCCCCGCTGTATCCGCCGCCAGCCGCCCCTTGGCAGCCAGTGCCGCCAGCAACCGATCCACCCCAATGGAAATCCCGGTCGCAGGCACCGCCTGGCCGGTAAAGCGCTTGACCAGATCATCATAGCGCCCGCCGCCCGCCACCGAACCGAAAGACCGCTTGCGGCCCTTCTCATCGAGGATTTCAAAGGTCAGTTCCGCCTCATACACAGGCCCGGTGTAATAGCCCAAGCCCCGCACCACGCCCGGATCCAGCACGATCCGATCCGCGCCATAGCCCTGCGCATCCAATAGCGCCGCGATGTTTTCCAACTCGTCCACGCCCTCAGCGCCGATCACCGAGGCCCCGACCAATTCGCGCAACCGCGCCACGGTGGCCGCCCCAGAGTCGCGCTTGGCCGAGGTGAACCCCATCACCACATCGGCCTGCTGATCCGAAAGCCCAGCGCCCTTGGTGAAATCCCCGCTTTCGTCCTTGCGGCCAGCGCCCAGCAAAGCCCGCACGCCCCCGTCACCCAAACGATCAATCTTATCAATCGCCCGCAGCACAATACCACGCTCATGCGCAAAACGCTCAGGATCAGACGGGTCCAAAACCCCCGCGACTTCCATCACCCCGTTCAGCACCTTGCGGTTATTCACCTTCACCACATAATCGCCGCGCGGAATCCCCACGATCTCCAACGCATCCGACAGCATCGCGCAAATCTCGGCATCCGCCGCCACCGAAGCCGACCCCACCGTATCCGCATCGCATTGATAAAACTGCCGGAACCGCCCCGGTCCCGGTTTCTCATTCCGCCACACCGGACCCATCGCGAACCGCCGATAGGGTGACGGCAGATCATTGCGATACTGCGCTGCCACCCGCGCCAAGGGGGCCGTCAGGTCATAGCGCAACGCCAGCCAGTCGGCATCCTCGTCCTGCCAACCAAACACGCCTTCATTCGGCCGATCCACATCGGGCAGGAACTTGCCCAAAGCCTCGACCGTCTCGACAGCCGAAGTCTCCAAAGGATCAAAGCCATAGCGATGATAAACCTCGGCAATCTTGTCCAGCATCGCCTTGCGCGCCGTCACTTCCGCGCCAAAGTAATCGCGAAACCCTTTCGGGGTCTCTGCGCGCGGGCGACGTACCGCTTTCGGGGCCGGGGTTTTGTCAGTTGCCATAGCTTACAGCCTTCGCTTTTTCTCGCGCTTTGTGTAACGGATGGGGGCATCCGCAGCAAGCAGGGGACGAAGATGGACCGCACCGAAGCCCTCGAGGAACGCATCGCCCATCTCACCCGCGCGGTGGAAGACCTGTCGGATGTGGTCGCGCGGCAATCAAAAGACCTTGAGCGCTTGCTGCGCCTCACCCAGCTGCTGGCGGAACGTGAGGCCGAACGCGAAGCCACGGGGCAAGCGCCCGAAGCCAACGTCCGCCCCCCACATTGGTAACGGGCGCACTGGTGATTACATATTCGCCAAACGGTAGATCGCCACGCCCAGCGCGAACAGCCCGACCGCGATTGTCAACGGCTGGCGCGGGGCCATCTTCGCCAGATAGCCGCCGAAAAACGCCGCAGGCAGGCCACCCAAAGCCAGACCAAACACCGTCATCCGCACTTGGGTCCAATCGGTTTCCTCGCCCCACCAGCCGAAATAATAAGCCACGCCCAAGGCCACAAACACCACGAAACTGACGATAAACTCCGAGAAATTCGTCGACCCGATCGCATAGCGCGACTCCACCCCCGAGCCCAAAAGCCCGGTGTTCACAATCGGCCCCCACGATCCGCCGATGCCCTCAATCACCCCGCCCGCAAAACCGATGCCCTGAAAGCGGCGGGTTTTCACCACCTTGACCGCGATGCCATAGATCCCGCGATAGACGATATAGCTGCCCATCAGCACGAGATAAAAATTCACCAGATACTGCAAAGCATGGCCCTTCAACCCCGACAGCAGCGTCGCCCCCAATATCCCGCCAATCGAGCCGAACAGCGCCAAAGCCCCGACAATCCGCCAGTCAATATTGCGATGAAACAGGTTCGACAGCGCCGCCGTGCCCCCGGTGGGCAGCTTTGCCGCGTTGACCGAGGCAGACACCAACGGCGGCGGCACGCCCTGCGCCAGCAGCACAGCCGAGGAAATCACCCCAAAGCCCATGCCCAAAGATCCATCGACCAGCTGCGCGATGAACCCGATGAGCATGTAGTCCCAGATGCTGTCCATGCTGATTCCGCCCTTAATTACGACAATTCCCGTAGATATTTACTGTTTTAAGGCAGCAAACAACTATTTTCTTCTCCCTTGCAGGAATTTGGCAGAGATTCGACCCTTCTGCTCACAAAAGCGTCATCATCGGCGAGGTTTCGCGCGAGCTAAGACACGCGTCATCAGCGCGTCTCAGGCGCGACGTTACACTTCCTCGACCATCACCACGCCCTGCATCGCCTTGATCGCGCCCTTGATTTGCGCCGTCACCGGATAGCTTTGCGGCAGGGTCAGATCAATCTCGCGGCCCTGATCATCGGGCACACACAGGGTGATCTGCGCCTTGTTGCGCCCCTCGACCTTGGCCAGCAGCATCGCAATCGACACCGCCGCCTCCGCCCGGTTCAGATGGATCCGCAGGGCCTGCGCCCCCGCCGCATCGGCCACCTGATCAATCGGCTGCACCGCATTGGCCAGCAGTTTCAGCGTCTCGCCCTCCAGCTCCGCCTTCACCGTCAGCACCACATTCATCCCCGGTTCCAACAGATCACGCGCCGCTTCCAGCGTGTCAGAAAACACCGTCACCTCATAAAGCCCGGTCGGGTCCGACAGCGACACGAAGGCAAAGCGGTTGCCCTTGGCCGATTTGCGCTCCTGCTTCGCGGCCACCGAGCCCGCAATCTTGGCAATGCACATCCCACGCTCGGCTTTCTGCGTCACTTCCGTCAGCGTCAACACATCGCGCCGCTTCAACGCCGACATGTAATCGTCCAACGGATGCCCCGACAGATAAAACCCAATCGCCAGATGCTCCTGCGTCAACCGCTCCACCGGCAACCAATCATCGCGGTAGGCCAAACGCGGCTCAGGAATATCCGCCCCCGCTTCCCCGAACAAACTCACCTGATTGGAGGATTTCGCCTCATGGATCGCCGCCGAATAGGCCACCAGCGCGTCCAAAGCCTCAAACACTCGCGCCCGGTTGCCGTCCAGCACATCAAACGCCCCGGCCCGCGCCAACATCTCCAATGGCCGCTTGCCGACCCGCTTCATATCCACCCGGCGGGCGAAATCGAACAAAGTCGCGAACGGCTTCTCGCCCCGCGCCGTCACGATCAACCCCATCGCATCCGCGCCCACGCCCTTCAGCGCGCCAAGGGCATAGACCACCGCCCCCTCCCGCACCGAGAACGTCGCCAGCGATGCATTGACGCAAGGCGCAATCGTCTTGATCCCCAGCTTGCCGACTTCGCGCTTATACACCGCCAGCTTGTCGGTCAGATGAATATCGCAGTTCATCACCCCCGCCATGAACTCGACCGGGTGGTTCGCCTTCAGCCACGCGGTCTGATAGCTGACCACCGCATAGGCCGCGGCGTGCGATTTGTTAAAGCCATAGTTGGCGAATTTCTCCAGAAGGTCGAACACCTCCCCGGCCTTTTTCACATCGACATTGTGGGTCTTCTTCGCACCCTCAACGAACTTCGGCCGCTCCTTCGCCATCTCCTCGGCGATCTTTTTGCCCATCGCGCGGCGCAACAGATCGGCCCCCCCCAAGGAATACCCCGCCATCACCTGAGCGATCTGCATAACCTGCTCTTGGTAAACGATAATCCCCTGCGTCTCCGCCAGAATATGATCAATCGTCGGATGGATCGATTCCAGATCCTTCAGCCCGTTCTTCACCTCGCAATAGGTCGGGATATTCTCCATCGGGCCGGGTCGATACAAAGCCACCAGCGCCACGATATCCTCGATGCAGGTCGGCTTCATCCGCCGCAACGCATCCATCATGCCGCTGGATTCCACCTGAAACACCGCAACCGTCTTCGCCGCCGCATAAAGCTCATAGGATGGCTTATCGTCCAGCGGGATCAGCCCGATGTCGTTCTCCGCCCCCGGCTTCGCCTCATACAACACCCGACCATCAGCGGCCTGATTCAAGGCTCGCCCGCCATTATTGATCTGATCAATCGCGTTCTGGATCACCGTCAGCGTTTTCAGCCCAAGGAAGTCGAACTTCACCAACCCGGCCTGCTCGACCCATTTCATATTGAACTGCGTCGCTGGCATGTCCGATTTGGGGTCTTGATACAGCGGCACCAACTCGTCCAGTGGCCGATCGCCAATCACCACCCCGGCGGCATGGGTCGAGGCGTTGCGATACAACCCCTCAATCTGCGCGCCGTAATTCAGCAGCCGCGCGACGACCTCCTCCTTCGCCGCCTCGCGCAGCCGAGGCTCATCCGCCAACGCCTTGGTGATCGAAACCGGCTTCACCCCCTCCACCGGGATCATCTTCGACAGGCGATCTACCTGCCCATAAGACATCTGCAGCACCCGGCCGACATCGCGCACCGCCGCTTTCGACAGCAACGCGCCGAAGGTGATGATCTGCCCGACCTTGTCGCGGCCATACTTGCCCTGAACGTATTGAATAACCTCGCCCCGGCGATCCATGCAGAAGTCGATGTCGAAGTCGGGCATCGACACCCGCTCGGGGTTCAAGAACCGCTCAAACAGCAAGGCATAGCGCAACGGGTCAAGGTCAGTGATCGTCAGCGCATAGGCCACCAGAGACCCCGCGCCCGAGCCCCGCCCCGGCCCCACCGGAATATGCTGCTTCTTCGCCCAGCCAATAAAATCCGCCACGATCAGGAAATAGCCCGGAAACCCCATCTTTTCGATGATCCCAAGCTCAAAATCCAACCGCGCCTGATAGTCCTCGACGCTGACCGCATGGGGAATAATCGCCAATCGCGCCTGCAAGCCCGCATTGGCCTGCCGCCGCAACTCATTCACCTCATCATCGGCAAACTTCGGCAAAATCGGCGCGCGCTTGAACGCCGCAAACGCACAGCGCCGCGCGATCTCAACGGTATTCTCCACCGCCTCCGGCAGATCGGCGAACAAAGTCACCATCTCGGCCTCGGTCTTGAAATAATGCTGCGGCGTCAACCTGCGGCGCGGCTGCTGCTGATCGACATAAGCCCCCTCGGCAATGCAGATCAGCGCATCATGCGCCTCATACATCGTCGCCGCCGGAAAATAGACGTCATTGGTCGCCACCAGCGGCAGGTCCAACTCATAGGCCGTCTCAATAAACCAGCGCTCGGTGCCAGCCTCCGCATCGGTCAGCCGCCCACCCTCGCCCGGATGGCGCTGCAATTCCATATACAGCCGCCCCGGATAAGCCGCCGCCAGCCGCTCCAACAACACCCGCGCTTTGGGCATCTGCGCCGTCTGCACCAGCCGCCCCAGCGGCCCATCCGCCCCGCCCGTCAAGCAGATCAGCCCGCCCGAGTACCGCTCCAACTCGGCAACCGTCACCTCCGGCAAAGCCCCGCCCTTGTCGATATAGAGACAAGAGTTCAGCTTCATCAGGTTCATATACCCGGCTTCATTCTGCGCCAGCAACACGACCGAGGCCGCAGCCTTCAGCTTCTCCCCCGCCACCCCCGGATCATAGGCGACCGAAACCTGACAGCCGATGATCGGCTGCACCCCGGCGTCCTTGGCGTAGACCGAAAACTCCAACGCCGCGAACATGTTATTGCTGTCCGTGACCGCCACCGCAGGCATCTCATGCTTGGCGCACAGCTTGATAAGCGCCTTCACTGGCACCGCCCCCTCCAGCAAAGAATGCTCGGTATGGGTGCGCAAATGGATGAATCGAGGTGCTGACATGGGCGCAGCCTAACCCGGCAGAGCGGCGGGGGAAAGGTGGATGGTCGGGCTGCGGGGCGGCATTGGGGGAACCACAGAGCAGTGCCCTTGTCCCCTCTCCTCGCCGCCCCGGCGCAGGCCGGGGCCTCGATGTTTTGCACCGACCACCCAGCCGCCATCGTCAATCCTTAACAAATCCTTAAGCCAACCACCCCAACCCATTGATTCAAAACACCTAAAAAAGGTCCCAAGTTGGGACCACCCCTCATCCCCTTCTAAACCACCGCCCTCCCCCGGCTTTCCCGCAGGAATCCAGAAACTCCTTTCGTGAAACCCATCAAGGTATCGCTTGCACAACACCCCAGTCCAAGCTTTCATAGCCCAAACGGCAGCACCCCCGCTTTACGCCGCATCGGGCGGGCGCGCACAAGACCGATACGAAAAGACCGCGGCAGGATGAACCATGACTGACACAGCGTTTCTCTTGAACGGAACGCCGGTGCGCATTTCAGGCGGCAGCCCGACGCGCACCCTTTTGGAATACCTGCGCGAAGACCAATCCCTCTGCGGCACCAAAGAGGGCTGCAATGAGGGCGATTGCGGCGCCTGCACCGTCATGGTCACCGACGCCAATGGCCCGAAAGCCCTGAACGCCTGCATCCTGTTCCTGCCGCAACTGCAGGGCTGTGCCGTCCGCACCGTCGAAGGCATCTCCGGCCCGGGTGGCGAACTCCACCCCGTGCAGGCCGAGATGATCGCCCACCACGGCAGCCAATGCGGCTTCTGCACGCCCGGTTTCATCGCCTCGATGGCCACCGCCCACGCCCAAGGCCGCACCGACCACGACACCGCCCTCGCCGGCAACCTCTGCCGCTGCACCGGCTACGCCCCCATCATCCGCGCCGCCGAAGCCGCCGCATCAGCCCCGATCCCCGACTGGATGCAAACCGACCAGCACAACCTGCCCGACGCGGTGGGGTCCGCGGAGGCAGACAGCCTCCCCGGCGCTTTCCGCCCCACCAACAGCGATGATCTCGCCGACTGGTATGTCAAAAACCCCAACGCCACCCTGATCGCAGGTGCCACCGATGTCGGCCTCTGGGTCACCAAACAGCTGCGCGACCTCGGCCAAATCGCGTTCCTGAACGCCGTCACCGACCTGCAACAGATCGAACAAACTCCCGGCCATCTGCACATCGGCGCGGGCGTCACCATCAATCAGCTGCGCGACGCCCTCGCCCCGCACCACCCCAGCTTCGCCGAACTGCTGCGCCGCTATGCCTCGGAACAAGTCCGCAACGCCGCCACCATCGGCGGCAACATCGCCAACGGCTCGCCGATCGGCGACGCCCCCCCCGCCCTGATCGCCCTAGGGGCCACCCTGCACCTGCGCCGCGGTCCCGACCTCCGCTCGATCCCGCTTGAATCCTTCTTCATCGAGTACCGCAAACAAGACCGCCAGCCCGGCGAGTTCGTGGCTGGGCTCAGCATCCCCGCCAGCGCCCCGAACTTGCGCTGCTACAAGCTGACCAAACGCTTTGATCAAGACATCTCGGCCGTGCTCGGTTGCTTCAACATCACCACCGAAGGCGGCCAAATCACCCAAGCCCGCATCGCCTTCGGCGGCATGGCAGGCATCCCGAAACGTGCCGCCCATGTCGAAAACGCGATCCTGAACAAACCCTTCACCCTGGAGACCCTGCAAGCCGCCCTCCCCGAATTCGCCCAAGATTTCCAGCCCCTCACCGACATGCGCGCCTCTGCCAGCTACCGCCTGACCACCGCGCAAAACCTGCTGATCCGCTATTTCCACGACCTGAACGGCACCCGCACAAACGTGTTGGAGGTGGCGCTATGACCATGGGCAAACCCCTCCCGCACGACTCTGCCCCGCTGCATGTCACGGGCCTTGCCCGCTATATCGACGATATCCCCCTCCCCGCAGGCACCTTGCACGCCGCTTTCGGCCTCTCCACCTGCGCCCACGGCAGTATCACCGCCATCGACCTTACCGCCGTCAAAGCCGCCCCCGGCGTGATCAAAGTCTATGCCAGCGCCGACTTCGCCGAGATGCCCGATTGCTCACCCTCCACCCATGACGAACCCCTGCTCGCCGTGGATAAAGTCCACTACGCAGGCCAGCCGGTTTTCCTCGTCATCGCCGACACCCATATCAACGCCCGCAAAGCCGCGCGGCTTGGCCAGATCAGCTACGCCGACCTCCCCGCGCTGCTGACGGTAGACGACGCCTTGAAAGCCAACTCCCGCTTTGAACAAGGCCCGATCATCTGGGCCAAAGGCGACGCCGCGAAAGCCATCGCCACCGCCCCGCAGATCATCGAAGGCACGCTGGAAGTCGGCGGCCAAGAACACTTCTACCTCGAAGGCCAGATCGCCGCCGCGATCCCGCAAGAAGACGGCATGCATGTCTATGCCTCCACCCAACACCCCACCGAAATCCAACACAAAGTCGCCCACGCCCTGCACCTGCCGATGAGCGCCGTCCGCGTAGAAACCCGCCGCATGGGCGGCGGTTTTGGCGGCAAGGAATCCCAAGGCAACGCCCTCGCCATCGCCTGCGCCATTGCCGCCCGCGACCTGAACAAACCCTGCAAAATGCGCTACGACCGCGACGACGACATGATGATCACCGGCAAACGCCACGACCTGCGCATCACTTACCGCGCTGGCATCGACGCCGAAGGCCTCATCCTTGGCCTCGATTTCACCCACCTGACCCGCTGCGGCCGGGCGCCAGACCCCTCGCTTGCCGTTGCTGCTCGCCCCCGGCCGCACCCCGACAACCGCTATCATCTGCCCGACAACCGCCTCCAATCGCCCCGCCTGAAAACCCAAACCCAATCCGACCACACCCATCGCGG
>CAYLYV010000060.1:0-25531 GCA_964387655.1 uncultured Cypionkella sp.
ACGTAATCCACGCCTTTGGGCGAGTTGTTGGTGTCAACGATGCCGACAACCGGGATGCCCAGTTTTTGCGCTTCAAGGATCGCCAGGTCTTCTTTGCCCACATCAATGACCACGATCAGATCCGGGGTGCCGCCCATTTCACGGATGCCGCCCAGCGAGGCTTGCAGCTTGGACTGGTCGCGTTCCATCATCAAACGCTCTTTCTTGGTCAGGCCTTCGCCGCCTGCGCCCAAGAGTTCGTCGATGGTTTTCAGGCGCGCGATCGACTGGGAAACGGTTTTCCAGTTGGTCAGCGTGCCACCCAGCCAGCGGTGGTTCATGTAGAATTGTGCGCAACGCTCTGCAGCCTCTGCGACCGGCTTCTGCGCCTGGCGCTTGGTGCCGACGAACAGGATGCGGCCGCCTTTAGCGACGGTGTCGCGCACGACTTTCAGCGCCTGATCCAGCAAGGGAACGGTCTGCGTCAGGTCGAGAATATGGATGCCATTGCGGTCGCCGTAGATATACGGGCCCATTTTGGGGTTCCAGCGTGCGGTCTGGTGGCCGTAGTGAACGCCTGCTTCCAGCAGCTGGCGCATGGAGAACTCGGGAAGAGCCATGTCTTTTCCTTTTCCGGTTTAATCCTCGGCAAAGCTGTCTTAGATCTTGCGATCCAACCGGCGGAGTTTACGGGATTTCTCCCCGCAAAGCCCAAGCCTCACCTGTGAAGTGGGGGGCGTATAGTGCAGGGTCTGGCGGGATGCAAGCAGATAGTGGCAGCAAAACTGCCCAAAACCCCTGCCCTTCAATGCTGATGATGCAGACAACTCCGCCCGATGGCCGCGACATGGCGCAGATCGGTGCCGCAGCAGCCACCGACCACATGCAACCCCGGCAGCATGTGCAAAAGCTGGTGATAATCCTGCGCCAGTTCAGAGACATCGCCATCGTCCAGCTCGGTTGCCTCGTCCAGTTCGGCATGACTGCGGCGTGAGGCATTGGCGCGGACCGAGCCGATCCGCTCGACCCAATCGCCGTGCAGGATATTGCGGAAATGTTCGGGATGCGCGCAGTTGATGCCATACCACAGCGGCGCTGCATCGGTGGCGTCATCGGTGCGGTGAATGGCATCGGCAAGACTCATGCCATTGATCAAGCGGCCATCGGTTTCCACGGTGAACGACAAGGTGACCGGCTGGTCGAACTCATCCGCGGCCTTGGCAATGCCGATCGCCTCGCCATGTGACGACAGCGTCATCGCACTGATCAGATCGACGCCAGCGGCGGCCAGCACCGCAACCTGACGATGGTGATAATTATGCGCGGTTTCGGGGGATAGCGCTTGTTCGGGCGCATAGGCATCGCCGTGCGGCCCGATCACCCCATTGATCAGGATCGGCTGCGGCTGGGGTGGTCGATCCGCCCGCAGCTTTTGCACCAGCGCCACGGCCTCGCGGTTGATCGCATCAATCTGCTCGGGTGCCAGACCCATCACTTTCCCCCAGCCCGCGCTGGCCCGCCATGTCGGGGTGTCGAGCAAAAATCCCGCCCGCTGCGCTGCGGCCTCATCCAGAAACGCCGTGTAATACTTGGTCAGCGCCGCGCGACCTTCCTCGCTGCCCAGCAGGGTAAACGACGCGAATTGCGGCAGATCAATCCCCTCATGAAACACCATCACCGTTTCCATACCGCCGTCGGTCAGGAAAATCTGATCGCCAATGTCGGCCAGCAGATGACGAGACTTGCTGTGCATGTCAGCCTCCTTTGCTTGGATCGGATGGCCCAGTTTATCATAACTCCCTGGCGTCTGTCGCAGGAAGAAATACGCGGGATACGGGCACGCTTGCGGCACAGATCCTGCACGTCGCCCGCAAGACCACAGGTGGCAGGCCTGATCGCGCTGGCTTGAATTTCCGCCGTAAGCTTGCGATGAGAGAGCATGACACCAGACATCCTTTGCATCGGTTCCGTGTTGTGGGACATCATCGGCCGCTCGTCCATTGCGATGCGGCTTGGCTCTGACGTGCCCGGTCGGATCACCCGGCTGCCCGGTGGGGTGGCGATGAACATCGCGATGACGCTCAGCCGGTTTGGCCTGACCCCGGCCCTGCTTTCGGCGGTGGGGCAGGACGCCGAAGGCCATGAGCTGATCGCCGCCTGTCAGCGCATGGGCATGGTGACAGATCACCTTTACCGATCAGAAGACCTGCCCACCGACCGCTATATGGCGATTGAGGGCGCGAACGGGTTGATCGCCGCGATTGCCGATGCGCATTCGCTGGAAGCGGCGGGGGAGAAGATATTGCGGCCCTTGGCGGATGGCAGGCTTGGATCGGTGGAAACCCCGTGGTCCGGCATGGTGGCTTTGGACGGCAATCTGACTGTCGTACTTTTGTCCGAGATCGCCCATTCCCCCCTGTTCGCCTGCGCGGATCTGCGTGTTGCCCCTGCAAGCCCCGGCAAGGCCGAGCGTTTGCTTCCCCTGCTGAACCACCCCCGCGCCACGCTCTACGTCAACCTTGAAGAGGCGGGGCTGATCGGCCATGCGCGCTATGAGTCTGCCGCTGACGCTGCCGAGGGCTTGCTCGCCCATGGCGCAGCGCATGTGCTGGTGACCAATGGCGGCAAGCCCTGCGCCGAAGGCCGTAAGGGGGCTGGTGTGATCACCGCCGCCCCGCCGCCGGTGATGGTCAGCCGAATTACCGGCGCGGGCGACACCTTCATGGCGGCCCATATCGTCGCCGAACGCCAAGGCTGCCCGCGAGAGGTGGCGCTTGCCGCCGCCCTGCAAGCCGCCGCCACCTATGTTTCAGGAGAACAACCATCATGACCCTCGATCTGCTGACCTTCTCGCCCGAAGTGGCCCGCGCCCGTGCCGCAGGCACTGCCATCGTGGCGCTGGAATCCACCATCATCACCCATGGTATGCCGTTTCCCCAAAACGTCGAAGCCGCCCGTGCCGTAGAGGCCGAAGTGCGCGCGCATGGCGCGACCCCCGCGACGATTGCGGTGATGGGTGGGCGGATTTTGATCGGGCTGACCGATGCGCAGCTTGACGCTTTGGGACAAGCGCCCGAGGTGATGAAAATCTCGCGCGCGGACATTGCTGCCTGTATTGCGAAAGGCGCTGTGGGGGCGACGACGGTGGCCGCGACGATGATCTGCGCAAAACTGGCCGGGATCGACGTGTTCGCTACCGGCGGGATTGGCGGCGTGCATCGCGGGGCGGAATTGTCGTTCGATATTTCGGCTGACCTGCCGGAACTGGGCGAAACTGCTGTTACCGTGATCGCAGCGGGGGCGAAGGCCATTCTCGATCTGCCAAAGACGCTGGAATATCTCGAAACCAAGGGCGTGCCGGTGATCGCCTTCGGGCAGGACGCGTTTCCGGCGTTCTGGTCGCGGGACTCGGGGTTGAAAGCGCCATTGCGGATGGACACGGCGGCGGAAATTGCAGCGGCGCAACTGATGCGGACGCGGCTGGGTTTGCCGGGGGGGCAACTCGTCGCCAACCCGATTCCCATGGCGGATGAAATCCCGCGTGCAGAAATCAACCCGGCGATTGAACAGGCGCTTTCGGAGGCTGAGGCGCAGGGCATCGCCGCGAAAGAGGTCACGCCCTTCCTGCTGCACCGCATCTTCGAGTTGACCGAGGGCCGCTCACTGACCTCCAATATCGCCCTTGTTTTGAACAACGCGCGGTTGGGGGCGGCGATTGCGCGCGAAATTGTGGCGCAGCGCGGCTAAGGCCATTGTGATGGTGCGGGCGGCTGCTTAGGTTGCCGGGGAAACCAAGGAGCCTTCATGTCTGAGCCTCATCCACGCCGCTCGATGCTTGCCGGCTTTCGGTCCTCGTTCCTGACGGGCCTTGTGGTGGTGCTGCCGGTGGGCCTGACGATCTATGTGGTCTGGGGGGTGATCGGCTATATTGACGGCTGGATCCTGCCCTTGATCCCCGCCAATTATCAGCCCGAGGCTTTTCTGCACAGCTGGTTTGGCCCCGAGGTGAATTTCCCGGTGCGCGGCGTCGGCGTGCTGGTGTTTCTGGTGTTCACCGCCCTGATCGGTTGGCTGGCGCGCGGGCTGATCGGGCGCACGGTGATGCGGCAGGCCGAGACGGTGGTGGATCGGGTGCCGCTGGTGCGGTCGGTGTATTCGGGGCTGAAACAGATCACCGAGACGTTCTTTGCGAAGTCTGAGAAAAGTTTCGATCGCACCTGTCTGGTTGAATTCCCCCGCGAAGGCTATTGGGCGGTGGGGATGGTGGCGACGACCCCGAAGGGGGAAATTGCCGCCAAGCTGCCGGGGGGGACGCCGATGGTGGCGGTGTTTGTGGGGCTGACCCCGATGACCTCGGGGATGCTGCTGTTCGTGCCGGAACGCGACGTGATTTTTCTGGATATGAAGGCAGATGAGGCGGTGAAAATGATCGTCTCGGCGGGGTTGGTC
This sequence comes from uncultured Cypionkella sp., assembly GCA_964387655.1. Lineage (GTDB taxonomy): Bacteria > Pseudomonadota > Alphaproteobacteria > Rhodobacterales > Rhodobacteraceae > Cypionkella. Next base: position 4,429 of record CAYLYV010000060.1, read on the forward strand.
TATCCGCAGCCGAAAGAGGCCTTGGCGGCGATTGCGGCGCGGTAAAGCCTGTCCGCGCGTGGACAGGCTTTCGGTTTACATATTTTCAAGGGCTTAGAGGGATGGCGTTCATCTTGTATTAACCTTCGAGCGGTGCGTGCAAGCACGCACCCTACCCTTCACAATGCCGTCCAGCCGCCATCGACCGAGATCGTGGTGCCGGTGACCTGATCTGCCGCCGCAGAACACAGATAGACGGTGGTGCCGCCGATCTGTTCCACCGTGGCGAACTGGCGCGAGGGTTGGCGCAAAAGCATCACCTCGCGGATCACCGTATCGCGGTCCATGCCGTGGACTTTCATCTGATCGGGGATTTGCGCCTCGACCAAAGGGGTCAGCACATAGCCGGGACAGATCGCGTTGCAGGTGATGCCCTGCCCTGCGGTTTCCAGCGCCACGGTTTTCGACAGCCCGACCACACCATGCTTGGCGGCGATATAGGCGGATTTGAACGGGCTGGCGGTCAGCCCATGCGCCGAGGCGATGTTGACGATGCGGCCCCAGCCTTTGGCGCGCATCCCCGGCAAAGCGGCGGCGGTGGTGTGGAAGGCCGAGGTCAGGTTGATCGCGATGATCTGGTCCCATTTCTCGGTTGGAAATTCCTCAATCGGGGCAACGAATTGGATGCCCGCGTTGTTCACCAGAATATCGCAGCCGCCGGCTTTCTCGATCAGCGCGCGACAGTCCGCGCCCTTCGACATATCGGCGGCGATGTAGCGGACCGTCACGCCATGCCGCTTGCCCAAATCGGCCGCCAAAGCGTGATCTTCCGCCCGGTCGGTGAAGCTGTTCAGCACCACATCTGCGCCTGCGCGGGCGAGTTCTTCGGCCACACCCAAGCCAATGCCAGAGTTGGAGCCGGTGATGATCGCGCGTTTTCCCTGAAGCATGTCGCCCCCCTTTTGCTGCCGCAAGGCTACATGCTGCATCTGCAAAGGAAAGGGCAAAGCGCCAAAAAAAAACGCCCGCACGAAGCGGGCGTTAAGTTATTGAGGCAGGTTTCATACAGGCAAGAAACCTATCGAGCAGTAGGTATCTTATAGCCCTGTTGACGGCGCACTCCAAGTTAAAAGTTTGAAAAGGTTGGATTGCCCGCTTAGGTTGGGGGTCAATAAAAACAGGCTGCGGGGGATTGTTGCCAGAATGAACCGGGATTTTTTCGCTATTTTGCGCGGCTTTGGGCTTGGTCTGGCACTGGTTTCGATCAGTGGAGTCGGGGGGGGATTCGCGCAGGCCCAGCCTATGCACGGCATAGCTATGTATGGCGAGCCTGCGCTGCCACCGGATTTTGTGTCGCTGCCCTATGCCAACCCGGATGCGCCCAAGGGTGGCCGCATCGTGATGGGCGAGAACGGCAGCTTCGATTCGATGAACCCGTTCATCCTGAAAGGCCGCGCGCCGACAGGGATATCTTTGTTCACCACCGAGACGCTTTTGGGACGTTCCTTTGCTGAGCCGTTCTCACTCTACGGGATTCTGGCCGAATCGGTCGAGACGGATGCGGCGCGAACCTACGCAGAATTTACTTTGCGTGAGGGGGCGACGTTCTCGGATGGCAACCCGGTGACGGTGGAAGATGTGCTGTGGTCGTTTGAAACTTTGGGAACATTGGGCAATCCGCGTTATGCGTCGGTGTATCAGGCGGTCGCCAAAGCCGAGAAAACCGGTGACAGAAAAGTGAAGTTTACCTTCAGCGCCGAGAACCGCGAGCTGCCGCTGCTGCTGGGTTTGCGCCCGGTTTTGCAAAAGGCGCAGTGGGTGGGGCGGGATTTTAGTGCCACCACGATGGAGCCGCCGATTGGATCCGGGCCCTATGTGGTGGACAGGTTCGAGGCCGGGCGCTTTGTCAGCTATAAGAAGAACCCGGATTGGTGGGGCAAAGATCTGGCGTTTTACAAAGGGATGCACAATTTCGATGAGATCCGGGTGGAGTATTTCGGCAACCCGGATGTGCATTTTGAGGCGTTCAAGTCGGGTGATCTGAGCAGCTACCGCGAGACCAACCCGATGAAATGGCAGCAGAACTATGGCTTCCCAGCGATGGTGGCGGGCGATGTGGTGAAAGAGGAGATTCCGCATCAGCGGCCCTCGGGGATCGACGGCTTTGTGTTCAACACCCGTAAGCCAATTTTTGCCGATTGGCGGGTGCGGGAAGCGCTGCAGGACGTGTTCAATTTCGAGCTGATCAACCAGACCCTCAACGGCGGCGCGGTGCCGCGAATCACCAGCTATTACAGCAACTCCGAGCTTGCGGGCGATGTGGCGAACCCGGCGCAGGGCAAGGTTCTGGCGCTGTTGGAGACCTATAAGGCCGATCTGCTGCCCGGCGCGATTGAAGGCTTCGCCTTGCCCGTCTCGGATGGCAAACCGAGCAACCGGGCGAATTTGCGCAAGGCGAATGCGCTGTTGGAAGCGGCCGGATGGACGGTGCAGGATGGGGTGTTGAAGGATGCCAAAGGCGTGCCGTTTGCGTTTGAAATCCTGCTGACCAACGGCGCGGATGATTACATCGCGGCGGCGAATATCTATATCGAGGCTTTGGCGCAGATCGGTGTGCAGGCGAAGCTGACCACGGTGGATGCGGCGCAATATACCGAGCGCACCAACCTGTATGATTTCGACATGACGCAGCAAATCATCGCTTTGTCGCTGTCACCGGGGACCGAGCAGTTGCTCTATTGGTCGGCGGCCAAAGGTGCGGCGCCGGGGTCGCGCAACTGGGCGGGGATCAATTCGCCTGCGGTGGATGGCTTGGTGCAGACCATGCTGTCCTCCACCGACCGGGCGGATTTTGTTACGGCGGTGCAGGCTTTGGATCGGGTTTTGACCTCGGGGCGTTATGTCGTGCCGGTGTGGTATCAAAATATTGGCCGCATCGCCCATGCCAAGCAGTTGCATTTCCCCGCGAAATTGCCAATTTACGGCGATTGGCCGGGGTTTCAGCCCGAGGTCTGGTGGTATCAGGAGTGAACCGATGCGCAAGCTGATGATGATTGTGGTGCTGGGCGCACTGGCGGGCTGTGCGACCGTGGACGGCGTCGGGCGCGATGTTTCGGCGGGCGCGCAGCGGGTGGGCGGCTGGTTTAACTAAGTTTCAGGTCGCCTCCGGCTCTCCGGTATCGCGCAGCCGGATCACCGTGACCGAGCAGGCGGCTTCGGCGACCACTTTCGCCGAGACCGAGCCCAGAAACCGCCGCGTGCTGGAATGGCCGCGCGCGCCCATCAGGATGTGATCGACGCGGGTGACTTCGGCATGGTCGATGATCGCCGCTGCCGGGTCGGTGTTTTCCAGAATGGTGTAGGTCAGGCGATCATCGGTCAGATCAATGCCGTCGGCCCAGGTTTTTAAGCCGACCAGACGTGCGACATGCAGATTGGTGCCGGCATCGTCGGTGGTGGGGTCGATGCCCAGCCGTGCGGTTTTGATCACGTTGACGCAAGCGACGCGGGCATCGGGGCGATTGACCAGCATCCGCTTGATTTGCAGGTAGATCGCCTGCGCCAGCGGCTCGGCTTCTGGGGCAAGATCGACGGCCACCAGCAGGATTGGCGCGCGCTCGATCTGGGCGGCGACGGAGGGCGGGGCGGCGAAGGCTTTCAGGTTGCGCATTTTGCGCCAACGGTTGAACACGGTCAGCGCGGAATCGCGTTGCATCTTGTGGCCGCGCGCGGTCAGGCGGATTTGCATCGGATGCGCGAGATCGAAGATCATCTGGGCGGCAGATTGGTAGCGGTTGGCGGGATCAACCTCTAACGCGCGCAGGATAATCTCTTGCAGCCATTCGGGAATGTCGGGGCGCAGCGCGCGCGGCGGCACCGGGTCGCGCCACAGGCGTTGTTTGACTTGGGAAAGTTTCTCGGGCTGGCCGAACGGCATTTTGCCCGTTGCCAGTTCGTAGATCATTGCCCCCAAGGCGTAGAGGTCTGAGCGCAGATCGCCGCGTTGGCGCAGGTATTGTTCGGGGGCGATATAGGGGAAGGTGCCCATCGGGATGGTGAATTCTTCGGCGAGAAGATCGGGGAGTTGGTCGTGGCGCGACAGGCCGTAGTCGATCAGCACCATCTCGCCCGTGGGGCGTTGCAGGAAATTGTCGGGCTTAAGATCAAGGTGGATGACGTGCTGGCGGTGGATGTCATGCACGGCTTCGGCCATGCGGGCGGCGAGTTCGATCACCTCGGCCACCGGCCGGGGCGCGCGTTTGAAATACTGGAACATCGACGCGCCGGGGATACGCTCGGTGACGATATAGGGCATCACCGCGAAATCACCCTGCCCCATCACCCGCGGCACATGCACGCCGGTCAGGCGCGGCATGATCATCTGTTCGACCTCAAACCCCACGATGGTCGGGCCATCGTAGCCATCAAGGATGGTTGGAACTTTCATCACCATCGGGGTGCGATACAAAGCGTGGGTCACGTCCCAGATCGTCGCAAAGCCACCTTTGTGCAACTGCTCGCCTAAGGTGAAGCCGTTGATTTCCAAGCCCGGATGTGGTCGCACAGCCATTCAAATCCCCTTCATCAGACGCTGCGCCAGCGCCTCTGGCAGACCCGCTTCGCGCGATTTGCGCGCAGTGGTGGTGGCATCATAGCCGACGCGGCGAAAGGTCAATTCATTGCGGGTGCGGTCGAGGATGGCGTAGCTGGCAAGCGTCGAGCCATCGCGCGGCTGACCGACAGAGCCGATCACGCCCAGCCAGCGCCGCGATTGCAACAGCGGCATCGGCTGGCCCGCTGCCACGTTCAGATGCGTCACCCGCCCCACCAGATCACAGCTGTAAAGCGCTGCGCGGTGGACGTGGCCGCAAAAGATCAGCCTTGCATCGCAGACCAGAAAGCTGGGTCGCGCGGTGGATACCGAGGTGACATAGAGCCAGTCGGCCGGATCATTGGCCGAAGCATGGACGAACAACGTATCGCCATCGCGAACCGTCATGGGAAGTTCGGACAGAAACAGCTTTTGCCGGGCATTCAGACGGTTCACCGTCCAGTCAATCACCCGGCGGGCGTTGGCGTTCAGGATATTGTCGGCCACCCCCACGGCCCGGTCATGGTTGCCACGCAAGGCGATCGCGCCCTTGGCCACCAAGGATTCCACCTGATCAATGCACCAGCCGGGATCGGGGCCGTAACCGACGATATCGCCGAGGAACACCAGCCGATCAATCTGACGCTGCGCGAGATCTGCCAAGACAGCCTCAAACGCCTCGCGATTGGCGTGGATATCGGTCAGCAAGGCCAGACGCATGCAACCCCTCCTCAACCCGCTGACACGTCATGCTTTTATGCTGATCTAAGCCCAAGGGCGGTGGCTGACAGTGATATGGATCAAAGCGGAAGGTCAAGTCTTGCCGGGCTTCAGGCCAGCGAAGTGACCCAAAGAATGGTCGCGTCGTCTTCCGACAGGCTGATCACATTATGCCCCATCGAGGCATCGTAATAGGCGGAATCCCCGCGACGCAGGTCGACGGGTTCATAAAATTCGGTGAACAGCCGGATCACTCCGGTCAGCACAAAGAGAAACTCCTCGCCCTCATGGCGCACCCAGCCGTCAAAATCCTCCATCGCGCGGGCACGGATGGTGGCGCGGTAGGGCAGCATCTGCTTTTTGGTCAAGGAGCCTGCCAGCAATTCATGCTCATAGGTGGTGGTGGCATGGGCCTGCCCCTCACCCGATTTTGTAACCACGATACGGCCCGAAACCTGCGGCGCTTGCGCAGGCGTGAACAGCTGCGGCACCGAAACGCCCATGCCGAGCGCGAGCTTTTTCAGCGCCTCATAGGTCGGCGACATCTGGCCGTTTTCAATTTTCGACAAGGTGGACCGCGCCAGGCCCGCCTGCACCGAGGCTTGTTCCAGCGTCCAGCCCTTTGCCTTGCGGAGTTCGCGCACCCGGATGCCCAAATCCAACGGCTCCGGCACGGATTGGCCAGAGTCGGGACCCGTCTCGCGGGCAATGCGGATCATGCGTTTGGGATCGCTGGACATGGGCATTCCTTACGGCAAGCCCGCCTTGCGTGCAACCAATGCAACGCAGCTGTGCGTGGATGGCGGATTGCGGCGGCGGGCTGTTAGCGGTATCTCATGGGGCCATTCATCTGCGAATGGCACCATTTTCCTGCCTTGCTTTCGGAGCCTTCGCGATGATCCGCCTTGATATTTTTTCTGATCCGGTATGCCCGTGGTGTCTGATCGGCAAAGCCCATCTCGACCGCGCTTTGGAAGCGCATCCAGAGCATCCGTTCGTGATCGCCTGGCATCCGTTTCAACTGAACCCCGATATGCCACCTGAAGGCGTGGAAAAGCGCCCCTATCTGGCGAAGCGGCTGGGCGGTGAGGCCAAGGTCGATGCGATCCATGACCGCTTGCGCGAGATTGCCAAGGCGGCGGGTGTGGCGATGGACCCGGATAAGCCGGAAATGCTGCCCAACACGATGAACGCGCATCGGATGATCCATTGGGCGGGAATCGAGGGCAAGCAGGCGGCGATGGTCTCGGCCCTGTTCCGGGCCTATTGGCGCGATGGTCGCGATATTGGCGATAGCGAGGAGCTTTGCGACATTGCCGAGGAAATCGGCATGGATCCAGTGGCTGTGGCACGGCTTTTGGCCACCGATGCCGATCTTGACGATCTGCGCGCCCGCGATGTGGATGCGCGCAAAAAGGGCGTCACAGCGGTGCCAACCTTTCTGATCGCGCAGCAATATGTCGTCTCTGGCGCGCAACCGCCTGAGGTGTGGGCGCAGGTGATCGAAGAATTGGTGGCGAAAGCTGCCGAAGAAAGTAAGTGAAATGACCTCGAGCAAACGCATATCCCAGGGCGAATTCATTGCCCTGACCGCCGCTTTATTTGCCATGGTGGCGATCTCGATTGACGCCATGCTGCCCGCTTTGCCGCAAATCGCCAGTGCTTTGTCGCCCGATGCCCCGAACCGGGCGCAGCTGGTGATCACCAGTTTTGTGTTTGGCATGGGTCTGGGGACACTGTTTGTAGGTCCCCTGTCGGATGCTTATGGCCGCAAGCCGGTGATCTATGCGGGCGCGGGCCTCTATGCGCTGACGGCTTTGGCCTGCTATTTCGCCAATTCGCTGGACACCTTGCTGATCGCCCGCGTGCTGCAAGGCATGTCGGTGGCCGCCGCCCGGGTGGTGTCGATGGCGATCATGCGCGACCAGTTCAAGGGCCGCGAGATGGCCAAGATCATGAGCTTCGTGATGATGGTGTTCATCATGGTGCCTGCCGTCGCGCCGCTGATGGGCCAAGGCATCATCCTGTTGGCGGGCTGGCAGGCCATATTCCTCGTCTATATCCTGATTGCCGCACTGGTCATGGTTTGGTTCGGCCTGCGCCAGCATGAGACTTTGGCGGTGGAACACCGTCGCCCGTTGGATTTCCGGGTGCTGGTGGCGGCAACGAAGGAATTGTTCACCCACCGCATCGTCCGGGTTTCCATCATGGCGCAGACGCTGACGATGGCGGCTTTGTTCGCCTGCCTGTCCTCGATGCAAGGCATCTTTGAGCAACGCTTTGACCGCGCCGAAAGCTTCCCCTTGTGGTTTGCCTTTATCGCTTTGGGTTCGGCTTCGGGCAGTATCATCAACTCGCGGGTGGTGATGCGGATCGGGATGCGGCCCGTGATCATGATGGCCTATGCGTCGGTGCTGGCGCTGACCTTGGTGCTGCTGGCGCTGCTCGCCACCGGCATGATGCCGGAGGTTCTGGCCTTCCCGCTGCATATCATCTGGAGCATCGGGCTGTTTTCGATGATGTCGATGACGATGGGCAACCTGAATGCGCTGGCGATGGAGCCTGTTGGCCATATCGCGGGGCTGGCGGCGTCGGTGATGACCTCGGTGGCGACGGTGGCTTCGGTGGTTCTGGCGGTGCCGGTCGGGCTGATGTTTGACGGCACGGCCTTGCCGCTGATGGCGGGGGTGGCGGTGTTTGTCGCTGGCGCGCTGGCGCTGATGCGGTTGATCAAGCGCTGATCTCTAGGTTCGATCTGTGATAGCGCGCCCTTTGCGGGGCGCGTTTTTTCATGGCGAGAGTCAGCCCTTGGGTTTGACGATCTTTTCCGCCAGATCGCGGGCGATGTTGAAGGCGCCCTTGATGCGGTCGGATTCCGATTTCATCTCGCCCATCAGCACGATCTTGTTGCCGCTGATTTTCGCCGCTGGGCCTTGGGCCTTGATGAATTCCACGAGGCCTGCCGGATTGGCGAATTTGTCGTTGTGGAATTGCACCGTGGCCCCTTTGGTGCCCGCGTCGATGCGGCTGATGCCTGCGCGTTTGCACATAGACTTGATGCGCACGATCAGCATCAGCGTGTTGACCTCTTTCGGGATCGGACCGAAACGGTCGATCAACTCCGCCGCGAAACCTTCGAGTTCGACTTTGGTGGCAAGGCTGGACAGACGGCGATACAGCCCTAACCGGATATCCAGATCCGGAATATAGGCTTCCGGGATCATCACCGGCACGCCAAGATTGATCTGCGGTGACCATTGGTCATCGACGGCGCTCAGGCCCTGCAATTCGCCGGATTTGATCTTGGCAATCGTTTCCTCCAGCATCGCTTGGTAGAGTTCGTAGCCGACTTCCTTGATATGGCCGGATTGTTCTTCACCCAACAGATTGCCCGCGCCGCGCAGATCGAGGTCATGGGAGGCGAGGTTAAATCCTGCGCCAAGGCTGTCGAGCGAGCCCATCAGACGCAGACGTTTCATAGCTTGCGGCGTCAACGGCGCGCGTGGTTTTGTGGTGAGATAACAATAGGCTCTGGTCTTTGACCGCCCCACCCGGCCCCTGATCTGGTACAACTGTCCAAGTCCAAACATATCGGCGCGGTGCACGATCATGGTGTTGGCGCTGGGAATATCGAGGCCGGATTCGACGATGCTGGTGGCGATCAGCACATCATATTTGCCGTCGTAAAACTCGTTCATCCGCTCGTCCAGGTCCCCCGCCGCAAGCTGACCGTGGGCGACGACATAGGTCACTTCCGGCACATGGGTTTTCAGGAAATCCTCGATCTCGTGCAGATCGGAAATGCGCGGCACGACGTAGAAACTTTGACCACCACGGAAACGCTCGCGCAACAGGGCTTCGCGGATGGTGATGGTGTCGAATTCGCTGATATAGGTGCGGATCGCCAAGCGATCGACCGGCGGGGTGGCGATGATCGACAGATCGCGCACGCCCGTGAGCGACAGTTGCAGGGTGCGCGGGATCGGCGTCGCAGTCAGGGTCAGGACGTGGACTTCCGAGCGCATTTCCTTCAGGCGCTCTTTGTGCGTCACGCCAAAATGCTGTTCCTCGTCGATCACCAGCAGGCCGAGGTTTTTGAAGCGGATGGATTTTGCCAGCAGCGCATGGGTGCCGATGACGATATCCACGCGGCCCTCGGCCATCTCGGTGCGGGTGATGTTGGCGTCTTTGGTGGAAACGAAGCGGGAAAGCGGTTTGATGTTGATCGGAAAGCCGCGGAAGCGTTCCACAAAGCTGCGGTAGTGCTGACGGGCGAGCAAGGTGGTCGGGCAGATCACCGCCACCTGCATCCCCGACAAAGCCGCCACAAAGGCCGCGCGCATCGCGACTTCGGTTTTGCCAAAGCCGACATCGCCGACGATCAGGCGATCCATCGGGCTGCCTTTTTCCAGATCGGCCACCACATCGCCAATCGCCGACAACTGGTCGTCGGTTTCGGTATAGGGGAAACGGGCGGCAAACGCCTCCCATATGCTGTGGGGGGCCTCCAGAATGGGGGCGTGGCGCAGGGCGCGTTCGGCTGCGATCCGCATCAGTTTGTCGGCAATCTCGCGGATGCGCTGCTTGAGTTTCGCCTTCTTCGCCTGCCATGCGCCGCCGCCAAGACGGTCCAAGAGACCATCTTCATGGCCATAGCGCGACAGCAGTTCGATATTCTCGACGGGCAGATAAAGTTTCGCGTTTTCAGCATATTCCAAGGCGACGCAAGCGTGCGGTGCGCCCAAGGCGGTGATGGTTTCAAGCCCGAGATAGCGCCCGACGCCGTGTTCGACATGTACCACCAGATCGCCGACGCTGAGGGTGTCGACTTCGCGCAGGAAGTTGTCGGCCTTGCGTTTCTTGCGGGGTTTGCTGACCAGACGGTCGCCCAACACATCCTGTTCCGAGATCACCGCAAGACCGGGGGCGGAAAAGCCAGCCTCCAGCGCCCAGATCATCAGGTAGAGGCCACCGCGGCCGTCGGGCAGATTGCGGAAGTCTTTGATTTCCTTGGCGTGATGCAGGCCTTGATCGTCGAGCAGACCCTTCAGCCGCTCGCGCGCGCCGTCAGACCAGGATGCAATGACGACCTGCGCATCTTGAGACAGTGCTTTAATATGTGCCGACAGTGCGCTGAAAAGACTAATATTTTCTTGTTGACGCTCGGGTGCGAAACTGCGGCCAATCCGGCCCTGCGCGTCCAGCACCCCCGGCCCCGGCGCTTGTGGCAGCGGTGACAGTTGCACCACCCGGTGATCGGCCACGGCGGCTTCCCATGCGGTATCGTCGAGATACAGCAGGCCCGGCGCGGAGGGTTTGTAGACCGAATCCATCCGGCCCTTGGCGTTCATCGCCTCATGTCTTGCGTCGTATTGGTCTTCAATGCCCTCCCAGCGCGACAGACGCGCCGGCGTCACCTGATCATCCAAAAGCACGGAAGCCTTTGGCAGATAATCGAAAATCGTCTCCAGACCCGCGTGGAAGAACGGCAGCCAATGCTCCATGCCCTGATGCTTGCGACCTGCGGACACCGCCTCATAGAGCGGATCATCCGAGCCGCCCGCGCCAAATTCGACGCGGTAGTTCTGGCGGAAACGGCTGATCGCGGCATCATCGAGGATCACCTCTGACATTGGCGCGAATTCGACGGCTTTCAGCTTTTCGGTGGTGCGTTGCGTTACCGGATCAAAGCGGCGCGCGCCATCCAGCACATCGCCGAAGAAATCCAGCCGCACCGGGCCACCCTCGCCCGGCGGGAAAATATCGACAATGCCGCCGCGAATGGCGAAATCGCCGGGTTCGGCCACGGTGGAGACGGGCGAAAACCCCATGCGGGCCAGAAAACCCTTCAGCTGTTTTTCGTCCACCCGGTCGCCGACGCGCGCCACAAAGGACGCGGTTTGCATCACCGCACGCGCAGGCAGGCGCTGCATGGCGGCGTTTAGGGTGGTGAGCAGAACGAACGGGCCGTTAAACCCCGACGCCAAGGCGGCCAAGGTCGACATGCGACGGGCGAGAATCTCGGGGTTGGGCGAGATGCGGTCGTAGGGCAAGCAATCCCATGCGGGCAGATCGAGGATGACGGTTTCCGGGGCCATCACGCGCAATGCCGCGCGCATCGCCTCTAGGCGTTTGTCATCGCGGGCGACGTGGATGATGGGTGCGCCACGCGCGAGTTCGCGGGCCAAAAGCTTGGCGTCATAGCCTTCGGGCGCGCCGCCCAGAATGATCCGGTCAGCGCCCGCCATGGCTTACCCCAACACGCCGATGTAAAGATTGGCATACATACCGAACATCGAAGTCACGAAAATAGACACCATGCCAAGCGCTTGCGTGGTGATGCGGTGGCGGATCAGGCGGCGGTGCAAGGCTTCGCCTGAGTTCTCACCACCGACGATCAGGCCGGCGGTGCGCAAAGACAGCATCGACAGAATGCTCATCGGCGCCACCAAGAACAGCACGGCTTGGGCAAATTCGACTTTATAATAGATCGCCAGAACCAGCAGCGCGGTCAAAAGGAAGCACAAAAACGCCACCAGCCAGACCCCGGCGGTTTGCGCGATAAAAAGCATCCGTCCCGTATTGATCCGCACCACGGTTTCAAGATCGTCCTGCAACGCGCCGCCTTGACGGCGCGCGCGGCTGATCAGATCGAACGGCACGCCCAGCACCCAATGGCTGGCCGAGGACCACATCACCGCCAGCATGATCCAATACCACAGGTTTGAGAACGACCGCATGTCGATCAATTCAAACAGGACTTGATACAAATTCACCTGAAGCCCTCACTGCCTTAAGCCTGCCTTGGCCTGCGCCCGAATGTCTGCTTGAGACGCCGCTCTTTCCATGTCAGGCAGAGGCAGCAACCGCAAGCCTTTTTGCCATCTCAGGATAGACCAATGCGCCCGATCTCCGCCCCAACGCCGCAGTCTCGTTTCCGCCGTTTGCGCAGCACGCCCGCCTTGCGCGCGTTGGTGCAGGAAAACACCCTGACGGTGGGTGATCTGATCTGGCCGGTGTTTGTGCGCGATGGTGTGGGGGTGTCCGAGCCGGTGCTGTCGATGCCGGGGGTGAACCGTTTGTCGGTGGATCTGGTGGTGAAGGCAGCAGAGGACGCGGCAGCTTTGGGGATTCCGGCGATTTGTCTGTTTCCCTATACCGACCCTGCCCTGAAAACCGAAGATTGCGCCGAGGCCTGGAACCCGGAGAATCTGACCAACCGGGCTATCCGGGCGATCAAGAAAGCTGTGCCGCAGATTGCGGTGATGACGGATGTGGCGCTCGACCCCTATAACGCGCTTGGCCATGACGGGCTGGTCAAGGATGGCATCATCCTGAACGACGAAAGCGTTCAGGCCTTGGTGCGGCAGGCCTTGGTGCAGGCCGAAGCGGGGGCGGATATTTTGGGGCCATCGGATATGATGGACGGGCGGATTGGCGCGATCCGGGCGGCTTTGGAGGCTGCGGGCCATAGCAATGTGGCGATCATGTCCTATGCGGCGAAATATGCGAGTGCGTTTTATGGGCCGTTCCGCGATGCGGTGGGGGCATCGGGCGCGCTGAAGGGCGACAAGAAGACCTATCAGATGAACCCGGCCAACAGTGATGAGGCTTTGCGCCTGATTGAACGCGATCTGCGTGAGGGCGCGGATATGGTGATGGTCAAACCGGGGATGCCTTACTTGGATATTTGCCAGCGGGCGAAAGCGATGTTTGGAGCACCCACCTTTGCCTATCAGGTTTCGGGCGAGTACGCGATGATCATGGCCGCCGCGCAGAACGGCTGGATTGATGGCGACAAGGCCATGGTTGAAAGCCTGATGGCCTTCAAGCGGGCGGGCTGCGACGGCATCCTGACCTATTTTGCGCCGCGCGTGGCCAAGTTGTTGGGCGGAGCCGCGCTTGTCTGAAGGCGGACAGATGACAAGCCGCTCGAATGGCGCTATTGTTTCCGTAACGGGGTCATGAGAGCCCCTGTGAGGCATGAGGGCGGATATGACAGATTTTTCCAGACGCGGCTTTCTGGCGCTTGGTGGCGTAGGCTTGGTTGCGGCCTGCCAGAATACGGTGATCGGCAATGGCGTCGGCTCGAACGGCGGCGCGCAGATTGATGCGCGGGTGCGGGAAACCCAGCAATATCTTTTCAGCAACTTCCCCGGCACCCAGCAGCTGGCGAACCGCTCCAGTGGTATCCTGACGATGCCTTTGGTGACCGAAGCCGGGTTTGGCTTTGGTGGCGCTTACGGGCGTGGGGTGCTGGAGATCAAGGGCGCCAAGGTGGATTACTATTCGGCCACCAAAGCCTCGATCGGCTTTCAGATCGGCGCGCAGCAATACGCGCATATGTTGTTTTTCACCACCGATCAGGCGTTGCAGGATTTCCGCCGCTCGCCGGGATGGGCGGCCAGCGCCGATATTCGCTATGCAACCCCGGATGAGGGCGGCTCGATTGGCAAAGAGACCACCGAGCTTGACCCGGTGATCGCTTTCGTGTTCGGCCAGCAGGGCTTGATGGCGGGGGCGACGCTGGCTGGGGTCAAGTATACCCGGATTATCGTCTAAGCGGCCACGCGCGGGCAGCTTTCCCGCGCGTTTTATATCAAGGGGTTAGCGATTCCGGTTCAGGAGTTGTTAACCCTATTTCAGCCGCCGGATCAGGCTGGAGGTGTCGTTGCGGTTGCCGCCCATGCGCTGCACATCCTTGTAGAACTGATCGACCAAAGCGGTCACAGGCAGCGATGCTCCGATCTGATCAGCGGCTTCCAGACAGATTTTCAGATCCTTGCGCATCCAATCCACCGCGAAACCGTGATCGAATTTGTCTTTCAGCATGGTTTTGTGACGGTTGACCATCTGCCAGGACCCGGCGGCACCTTGGCTGATCACTTCAACCACCGCTTCCCCATCGAGACCCGCCTTTTCGCCAAAAGCCAAAGCCTCGGCCAGACCCTGCACCAGACCTGCAATAGCGATCTGGTTCATCATCTTGGCCAACTGCCCTGCCCCGCTATCGCCCAGACGGCGGCAGATGCGGGCATAGGCGGCGATCACCGGCTCGGCGCGGTCATAGTCAGTTTGGGTGCCGCCACACATGACGGAAAGCACGCCGTTCTCCGCGCCAGCCTGACCACCGGACACAGGCGCATCGACAAAGCCAAGGCCTTGGGCGGCGGCAATCGCCGACAACTCGCGCGTCACCGAAGCCGAAACCGTGGTGTGATCGACGAAAATCGCATCCTTCATCCCGGCAAAAGCGCCATCGCTCCCAAGACAAATGCTGCGCAGATCGTCGTCATTGCCAACGCAAGCCATCACAAATTCGGCACCCTGCGCCGCTTCGCGCGGGGTCGCCGCCGAGGCCCCCCCGTGCTGGGCGACCCAAGCCGTCGCTTTCGCCGGATTGCGATTGTAAACAACCACCTGATGGCCCGAGGCCGCCAAATGCCCGGCCATCGGAGAACCCATCACCCCAAGGCCAAGAAACGCCAGTTTTGCCATGATCTTCCGCCCCGCATTGCCCCTATTCTGGCTTTGGACTAGGAAGGCAATCAACCTCTGCCGTCAAGGACTCCGCCTTATGTTGACCGCCTTCCGCTGGCTTTTGCGCATCTTCACCGGGCTGATCGCTTTGGGGCTGCTGGCGGGGGTGCTGGTCTATTATGTGCTGACCCGCAGCTTGCCGGATTATAACGAGGATTTCACCCTGAAGGGCATCACTGCCCCGGTGGAGATCATCCGCAACAACAACGATGTGCCGCATATTTTCGGCAAGACCGAGGAAGATGTCTATTTCGCACTGGGCTTTGCCCATGCGCAGGATCGGTTGTGGCAGATGACCATGCTGCGGCGCACCGCCCAAGGGCGGCTGTCGGAGATTTTCGGTGCGCGCACGGTGAAGATTGATGAATTGGTGCGGCGCTTGGATATTTACGGGCTGGCGCAAGCTTCGGTCAAGGTGCAGGACGAACGTACGACATTGGCGCTGCAAGCCTATGCGGCGGGGGTGAACGCCTGGATTTCGCAGGTTAATCTGGGCGCACGTGGCCGGGGTGCGCCAGAATTTTTCTTCTTTTCCAATGAGATCGCGGCGTGGTCACCTGCGGATTCACTGTCGATCCTGAAGTTGATGGCGCTGCAATTGTCCTCGCATCTGGAGGATGAGGTGTTGCGCGCGCAGATGTCGCTGGTGCTGCCTGCCGCGCGTCTCAGCGATATTCTGCCCGATGATCCGGGCCAAGGCGTCGCCGCTTTGCCCGATTACGCGAGCTTAATGCCGGGGGTTTTCTCGGGGGCTGTGACCAGGACCGCCTATGTCGACACACCTTTGTCGCCGTTCCATTCCCGCGATTTTGCCGGGGCGTCGAATGCTTGGGCGGCGATGCCGGGGAAAGCTGCGGCGGGTGGCAGTTTGCTGGCGAACGATCCGCATCTGGGGCTGACGGCGCCGTCGATCTGGTATCTGGCGCGCTTGCAACTGCCAACGGGCGGGGTGATTGGCGGCACGATACCGGGGATGCCACTGGTGCTGGTCGGGCGGTCGGAACGCTTGGGCTGGGGGCTGACCTCCAGCTACTTGGACGATCAGGATGTGGTGATCGAAAAGATCAATCCGGCCAATGCGCAGGAGTATCTGACGCCCGAGGGGCCGAAGAAATTCACCTCGCGGCAGACGATTTTGAACATCAAGGGCGAAGATCCGGTGACGCTGACCCTGCGCTGGTCGGAAGCCGGGCCGATCCTGCCGGGCACGCATTATGATCTGGCCTCGGTGACGCCCGCAGGCTCGGTTGCCGCACTGGAGTGGACGGCTTTGTCGGGGGCGGATACCTCGATGACGGCGGCGATGAAGCTGATGTCGGCGGGTTCGGTCGCCGAGGCGATCGCGGCGGGCAAAGGCTTTGTCGCGCCCTCGCAGAACCTGATGCTGGCGGATGCCAATGGCATCGCGCTGCAAACCATTGGTGCGATGCCCGCGCGCGATCCGGCCAACGCGACGCAAGGCCGGATGCCCGCCCCCGGTTGGCAGGGCAAGAACCGTTGGACCGGGATGTTGCCGTATGAGGATAATCCGAGTTTTGTGAACCCCTCCAGCGGCTTGCTGGGCAATACCAACAACAAGACGGTGGATCGCCCGTTCCCGCTGCATGTGTCGTTTGACTGGGGCGACACGCAGCGGATTCAACGCTGGTTGGCGCTGATGAAGACCCGCGAGGTGCATACCCGCGACAGTTTCATCGAGGCGCAGTTGGATACGGTCAGCCCCACCGCGCGCAATCTTTTGCCCCTGATCGGCGCGGATCTGTGGTTCACTGGAGAACCCGCGGCGGAGGGCACGCCCGAGCGTCTGCGGCAGAAGGCACTGGATTTGATGGCGAAATGGAACGGCGAGATGAACGAACATCTGCCGGAACCGCTGATCGCCGAGGCTTGGCTGCGCGCTTTGCAGGATCGATTGACCCGCGATGAGATCGGCCCCTTGGCGGATGAGTTCACCCACCCCGAGCCAGTGTTCATCGAGCGAGTCTATCGCAACATCGGCGGGGCTTCGGTCTGGTGCGATGTGGTGCAATCGGCGGCGGTGGAAACCTGCACCGACATTGCGCGCATCGCCTTGGATCAGGCTTTGCTTGAGTTATCCGAGACTTACGGCCCGAACATCGAAAGCTGGCGCTGGGGGGACGCGCACCAGGCGACGCATGATCACCCTGTTTTGGGCGATGTGCCGGTGCTGCGCTATTTCGTCAACATCCGGCAGTCGACGAGCGGAGGCGACACCACTTTGCTGCGCGGCCGCACCAAAGGCACCGGACCGAACCCTTACCTCAACGTGCATGCCGGCGGCTATCGTGGCGTTTATGATTTCGCCGACCCGGATTCCTCGGTGTTCATCCAAGCCACCGGGCAATCCGGGCATCCTCTGTCGCGGTTCTACGATGATCTCAGCGAGTTGTGGCGGCGGGGGGAGTATATTCCGATGTCGCTCGACCCGGAATTGGCGCGGGCGGGCGCTGTGGGGGATATGATCCTGACGCCGGAAGTGCCGCAATAACAAAGCATTGCGGCGCTCTCCTCGGGTATCACTTGAACTCGCGGTAGCGGCCTTGCTGGCGTTCGGTCCACAGCACTGTGATCTGCCAGCCCATATCGTCTTGCGCCTCATCCAGCACAATGCCAGCATCATGCAGCCACGAGCGCCGCTTGCCCTCGGCAAAGCCAAGCGTCAGCACCGCTTGCGATTTTTCTTCCTCGAAGGCGGTTGAGACGGCCTCAAGAAGCTCAGCCACGCCTTCGCCCGTCAGCGCAGAAACCGGGAAAACCCCTGCCCGGTTGGCGGCCTGTACCGTCAAAGCCTCGCGTTGGCTGGCGTCGACGAGATCGAGTTTGTTCCAAACCTCAAACATCGGCACGGCTTTGTTGACGCCCAATGAAGTCAGAATATCGGCGACATCGGCGGCCTGTTCGGCGGATTCGGGGTGGCTGATGTCGCGGACATGCAGGATCAGATCGGCTTCCAACACTTCCTCCAGCGTGGCGCGGAAGGCAGCGACCAGTTGGGTTGGCAGTTCGGAAATGAAACCCACAGTGTCGGAGGCAATGATCTTGCGCCCAGACGGCAGCACCACGCCGCGCATGGTCGGGTCCAAAGTGGCAAACAGCATGTCCTTGGCCAGAACCTCGGCCCCGGTCATATGGTTAAACAGCGTGGATTTGCCCGCGTTGGTGTAGCCGACCAAAGCCACCAGTGGGAATGGCACTTTGCGGCGCGAGGCGCGGTGCAACTCGCGGGTTTTTGCCACTCGGTCGAGCTGACGTTTCAGGCGGATGACCTGATCATCAATCGCCCGACGGTCGGATTCGATCTGGGTTTCCCCCGGCCCGCCGACAAAGCCAAAGCCACCGCGCTGGCGTTCAAGGTGAGTCCAAGCGCGCACCAGTCTGGTACGCTGGTACGACAGGGCCGCGAGTTCCACCTGCAACACGCCTTCGCGGGTGCGGGCGCGGTCGGCGAAGATCTCAAGGATCAGACCGGTGCGGTCTAACAGCTTGACGCCCCATTCTTTTTCCAGGTTCCGCTGCTGCACTGGCGTCACCGGGCCATCGACCAGCACCAGATCAATCTCCAGCCCGTTCATCGTGGCTTTGAGGTCTTCGACCTTGCCAGAGCCGAACAACGTCCCCGGCTGTACCCGCGACAGGCGCACGACTTCGGCACCAAGCACTTCCAATCCGGGCAAAGCGGCGGCCAGACTGACCGCTTCGG
The DNA here is from genome assembly GCA_964387655.1 of uncultured Cypionkella sp. GTDB lineage: Bacteria > Pseudomonadota > Alphaproteobacteria > Rhodobacterales > Rhodobacteraceae > Cypionkella. Next base: position 22,980 of record CAYLYV010000060.1, read on the forward strand.
CCAGCCCATGTTCGGGCAAGCGCCGCGATTTCACCGCTTTCAGATCGGGGTGCAGCACATAGGCGCGCGTCGGGGCCGCCGCCGTTTCATAGGCGTCGATGCCACCGTCGGCGAACGGCCAATCGTCATCTTCTGGCAGGTCAGGGATCAGTCTTCACCTTCATAAAGGTTAACCGGGCCACCCGGCATGATCGTCGAAATCGCATGTTTATACACCAGTTGCGATTGACCATCGCGGCGCAAAAGCACGCAGAAATTGTCAAACCAAGTGATCACACCTTGCAATTTCACCCCGTTAATCAAAAAGATCGTCACCGGAACCTTGGATTTCCGGACGTGATTGAGAAACGCGTCTTGCAAATTTTGTTTGTCTGCGGCCATTTTTTCTTATCCTTATCGCCAGTCGCACCGAAAAGCGCGCCCTACCGCGCCTCGATGTTTAACTATGTCGCGCAAATTTGGCAGTTTCCAGCGCAAAACGTCAGAATTGCTGCCGATGTTCCTGATTTGGATTCTTTCTGCAACAGTCTGCTTAGTCTTCGTCCTCGTCATCGCCGCGCCCGCCGGATTTTCCGGTGGTGACCACGCCCAAAGACTTCAATTTGCGGTGCAAAGCCGAGCGTTCCATGCCGACAAAGCCCGCTGTGCGGCTGATATTGCCACCAAAGCGGTTAATTTGGGTCAAGAGATACTCGCGCTCAAACACTTCGCGCGCCTCACGCAAAGGCAGAGTTGCCATCGCGCCGCCCAGCACCATCCGGCCGCCGGTGTCGGCGGGGGCTTCCTGCCCCGGCAATTCGCGCGCCTCAATCGGGCCGGTGCCATCGCCCAAAATCAACACCCGCTCGATCACGTTGCGCAACTGACGGATGTTGCCCGGCCATTGCATCGTCTGCAACATCGCCTCGGCTTCCTCGGTCAGCTTGCGCTGCGGCAGACCTTGGGTGCGGTGGAACATATCGACGAAAGTGGTTGTTAATTCGGGGATATCCTCGCGCCGCTCTGCCAAGGACGGCACGGCGATCGGCACCACATTCAGGCGATCATAGAGTTCCTGACGGAAGCGGCCGGCAGCAATTTCCGCGCGCAAATCGCGGCTGGTCGAGGAAATCACGCGCAGATCAACGCGGACCTTATCGGAGCCACCGACCCGCATGAACTGCTGATCGGTCAGCACGCGCAGGATTTTCGATTGCGTACCCAGCGGCATCTCGGCCACTTCATCGAAGTAGACCACGCCGCCATGGCCTTGTTCCAACAGGCCTTTTTCCACACCACGGTCGCTGGTTTCGCGGCCAAACAGCACTTCCTCCATCCGGTCGGCATCAATCGTGGCGGACGACACCGAGATGAACGGGGCAGAGGCGCGGTTGGAATTGGAGTGGATGAAGCGCGCGGCCATCTCTTTGCCAGAACCCGCAGGGCCAGCCAGCATCACGCGACCGTTGGACTTTGTGACCTTTTCCAGCTGTGATTTCAACGTTCTAAACGACGGACTTGATCCAATCATCTCGGACGAAGTGACATCCCGCCGGCGCAAATCGGCGTTTTCGCGGCGCAGGCGCGAGGTTTCCATCGCGCGGCTGACCACCACCATCAACTGGTCAATGTTGAACGGCTTTTCGATGAAATCATAGGCGCCCTGCTTGATCGCAGCCACGGCGATTTCGATGTTGCCGTGGCCCGAGATAATCACAATCGGGATATCCGGGTTGTCGCGCTTGACGGTTTTCAGAATGTCGATGCCGTCCATCCGGCTGTCTTTCAGCCAGATATCGAGGATCATCAGACTGGGCGCTTCGGTGTTGATCTCGGACATGCAATCGTCAGAATTTGCAGCAAGACGAACGGTATAGCCCTCGTCCTTCAGAATATCGCCGATCAGCTCGCGGATGTCTTTTTCGTCGTCAACGATCAGAATATTGCTCATTTTTCCCCCTGGCCCGTTTGGCCCGTGTTGCGCAAGCCCCGTTTGCGCGGGGCGCGTGGCAGGCGGATCACCGCCATCGCTCCGCCGTGGGCGTTGTTTTCAAAGACGGGCGCATCTTCAAGTGTCAGCGTACCGCCATGTTCTTCAATGATTTTCTTCACGATCGGCAGGCCCAAGCCGGTGCCTTTTTCGCGGGTGGTGACATAGGGTTCAAACAGCCGCGCGCGGTCGGGCGGCAGACCGATGCCGTTGTCCATGATGCGGATTGTGGCTTCGGACTCGTCCACCGTCAGGCTGACGCGGATTTCGGGCTTGTGGTCTTTCGGATTTGATTTTTCATGCAGGGTTTCAATGGCTTCGCCTGCGTTCTTAATCAGGTTTGTCAGCGCCTGCCCGATCATGGTGCCGTCGAGTTCCATCATCAGCGGGCCTTCAATCAATGTGCGGCGGAAGGTGACTGTGGGCTGGCCGTTTTCTTGTACCACAAAACCGGGCGCCAAAAGGGCACCAGATTCGTCTCAACCCTGGTTGGTTCCGGCATGCGGGCCGAATTTGAGGATTTATTCACAATGCGGGGCAAGTCAATTGGTTTACCGACAATTCCTTCCGTATAATGGGCCAA
>CAYLYV010000061.1:0-25519 GCA_964387655.1 uncultured Cypionkella sp.
GGGTTCAAGGAGCAGAATAATTGGCGGAATTATGTGGAGGATCCGACGGTGTGATTGGGTGTGTTCACGCGTGGACAGGGGGGAAGGATGTTTGGGATCAATAGGTTAGGGGTGGGGCGGTAAGGAGTTGTTAAGGTTTGGGGTGGGGGTGGGTTATCCGAATTTTGCATGGCAAAAATTTGTTGTGCACCCGACATTATAACAGTGATCTTGGTGTGGGTTGGGGTGGATCGGCACGGATCACTTGATGAGGATCAGACCTGCCGAGCATTTTTCACCCGGCTTGCGTGGCAGCAGTGAAAACTGCCAACTGCGCTGCAAAGGCGCGCTGGAAGGCAGGGCGTGCTTCACCACGACCGATATAGGCCGCGAGGTTGGGATATTCGGGCAGAATACCCGAACGCTGCAACCTGCGCAGCACGGCCACCATCATCAGGTCAGCGGCGCTGAATTGGCCATCGAGCCATTCGGCATCGCCAAGGTAAGTGGAAAGCTGGCCCAACCGTTCGCGGATGCGCGCATCGACGAGAGGTAGGCGCTGTGACGCCCAAGGCTTGTCGCCCTCCATCAGCACCGCCACTTGACGATCAAGGATTGGCGGCTCTAGCGTGTTCAGGGCTGAAAATACCCATGCAATCGCGCGGGCGCGGGCATTCGGTTCCTCGGGCAGCAGACCGCGATGCTGCTGAGCAATATGGAGGATGATGGCCCCAGATTCGAACAGGGTGAGTTCGCCCTGCTGATAGGTTGGGATCTGCCCGAAAGGATGTAAGGCCAAGTGCACGGGTTGCTTCATTTCTTCGAAGGAAACCAAGCGCACATTGTATGGTTGCTCCACTTCTTCAAGCGCCCAGCGCACCCGCATATCGCGCGCCAGTCCGACACCACGATCGGGGGAGTGTGCAAAGGCGGTGATGGTGGGGGTCATCATGGCGCGGCTCCGGTGGGGATGAGTGCAGACGTGGTTCGCGCGGGTTGGGGTGCGAAAGCGGGTACCAAGGCGGGTTTTCCTTTCGGCGCAAGCTTTGGTCTGGTGCTATCGACGGATGTTAGTCTTCACAGCCGTTCAGGCAATACTTTCTCCTGCCCGGAACGCCAGCCCGGCGGACGGGCGCTGCCCTCTGGTGGGCTTGGGGTGGTGGTGGCGCGGAACCCACCCGGCGCTGCATCAGCCCGGCAGCGTCACAATGATCGGGCCGCGATCCGTGGCGACGATGGTGTGTTCGTATTGCACGACGGGGGCTTTGGGGTCGGCGTGAAGGGTCCAGCCGTCGCGGGCTTGGTTGGCGAAGCGGGCGCCGCGCGACAGGAAGGGTTCGACGGTGAGGACAAGGCCGTTGTGGATGCGGCGTTTGTCGCGGTTGGGCCAGGTGGCGATTTCTTCGGGGTATTCGTGCAGGGCGCGGCCTACGCCGTGGCTGGCGAGGTTGCGGATCAGGGTGTAGCCGCGTTTGCGGGCGAAGTGACCGATGGCGTTGCCGATGTTGGCCAAGGGTTTGTTGGGGCGGACTTCGGCGATACCGATCTGCATGGCGCGCTTGCCGTCGCGGCAGAGTTGATCAAGGGTGGGGGTGACGTGGCCGAGGCGGAAGGTCGCGCCGGTATCGGCGAAGAAGCCGTTTTTCGAGGCGGAAACGTCGATGTTGACGAGGTCTCCGGCGGCGAGGATGCGCGGGCCGGGGATGCCGTGGGCGATGTCCTCATTGACGCTGATGCAGGTGGCGCCGGGGAAGTCGTAAGATGCTTCGGGGGCGGAGGTGGCCCCGGCTTGATCGAGCAGGGTGCGTCCGATGTCGTCGAGTTCACGCGTGGTCATGCCGGGTTCCATCGCTTTGGCCATGGCGTGCATGGTGTTGGCGACGATGCGGCCGATGGTTTTGAGGCCGTCGAGCTCATCTTGATGGGTGATGGTCATGGGATAGGGCTGTCCAGGATGGGGTGTTGGTGCGTGTTTAGCATGGGCGGGTGGGATTGTCCCCTTTGGCGCCAGACGCTGTCTACGCCCGGAATCAAGGCGCTTTAGCGCCGCCGGGCGGGCGCTTTGGGATGTATCGCGCAGAACTTCTGGGGAGTGGGTTGAGGCATAAAGTGCGTAGAATTGGCGTTGCAGCGCCAGCCCGGCGGACGGGCGCTGCCCTGTGGTGGGATTGGGGCTTTTGAAGCGGTGCGCGCAAGCACGCACCCTACGGGTTAGGCGGGTTCTGCCGCGCGGGCGGCCCACATGGTCTGAAAAGCGGGGCGGGATTGGCAGCGTTCCAGCCAAGCTTTCACGGCCGGGAATTCGGCCAGCAATGTGGGGTGGGATTGGGCGTAGCGGACGACTTCGGCCACATTGATATCGGCGGCGGTGAAGCGGTCGCCGACCAGCCAGTCATGGCTTGCCAGATGCGCTTGCAGCCTTGCGAGCGGGCGGCGGAGTTTCTCGGCGTTGACCGCGATGCTGGCTTGGCCCTCGGGGGTTTTGTCGCCGCCGTCACCGATGATATAGAGGATCTCCAGCGCCGGGGTTTCCACCGAGGTGGCGGCGAACAGCGACCATTGCTCCATCAGGGCGGCTTCGGCGTTGTTTTGCGGGCCTAAGGCGCCGCCATGGCAACGGGCGATGTGCAGCGTGATGGCGAGGCTTTCGGTCAGCACCAGACCGTCTTCGGTATAGGCGGGGATTTGGCCCTGCGGGTTGACGGTGAGGTAAGACGGCGTTGTGGTGTTCAGCGGCGCATCGGCGGCGGTGGGGTCGGTTTTCAGGCGGTAGGCTTGGATCACCGGCACATGGGTGAAGCTGAGGCCAAGCTCTGTCAAAAGCCACAACGGGCGCGAGGCGCGGGAGCGGTAAACTCCGTAAAGCGTGATCATTGAAGGCTCCTTCGGTGGCGATTTCGCAGTATTCTTAGGCAAAGATCGCGGCGGCGGAAAGGGGCGGCGGCGGGCTTTGCGGAAATCGGAAGATTCCCGGTGTTTGCTGCGCTGCGGCGACAGGATTTTACTTGCCGTAACGGCAAGCTTGCGCCACCACAGTGGCATGCCAGAGCCGAAGTCCCCAGCTGACGCCGCGCAGACGCCCTCGCGCGAAGATAGAGCCGAGATTGTGGATCGGCTCTACGAAGTTGCGCTTGATCCGATCCGGCTGGAAGATCTGCTCGATGTCTGGGAAGGGCGGATCGCGCCTTTGCGCAGCGGACCGGGGCATGATCCGGTGCAGTTGGATGACCCCGAAATTGAGGCGCATATGGCGCGGGCCTCGGTGTTCCTCGACCGCTTTGAGGCGACGCGCGACGATGGTGGCTATCGCTCGGTGCTGGAGGATATTCCGCGCGCGGCGGCATTCCTGAGCGATGGCGGGGCGGTGCTGGCGGGGCATAACCGGCCGGCGGCGGTGGCGTTTGGGTTGAAGGAGGGCGCGCGGTTATCTGACCTGCCGTTTGAGGTCGAGGATATTGCGCTGTTGCGCGGGGTGATTGCATCGGTCGCGGCGGGCAAGGCCGCGAAGGTGATCACCTTGCGGATGCGGTCCCATCGCACCGGCAGCCCGGTGATCGTGCGGGTGGGGCCGGTGGAAAGCCCGGGGTCAAAGCCTTTGGCCTTGGTGATGTCGACGGAACTGGTCTGGCCCGAGGGCTTTGAGGAGACGGTGCAAGAGGCGTTCGGGCTGACGGCGGCGGAGGTGGAGATCGTGCAGGGGATCACGCTGGGGCTGCCGGTGAAGGATATCGCCGAGGCGCGGGGGCGGTCTGCGGAAACCGTGCGCACGCAGGTGCGCTCGATCTTGGCGAAGACCGAGACGCATAGCCAGTCAGAGCTGGTGCGGGTGGTGCTGGGGCTGATGGATGTGGCGGTGTTGCCCTCGGAAGGGGCGGTGGCGGTGGCCAAGGCGGGGACGCTGGAGGCTTTGTCGTTTCAGCAGATGCGGGGCCCGGATGGGCGGCGGCTGGAGTGGATCGAGTTTGGTCAGCCCTCGGGCGCGCCTTGCGTGTTCATGCATCTGGATTTCGGGCTGATCCGCTGGCCGGCGAGTGCCGAGCGGGCGGCGCGTCGGCGCGGGATACGGGTGATCGTGCCGGTGCGGGCGGGCTATGGGCGGACCGAGTTGCATCCGAAAGGCATAGGGCATCTGGAGGGGGTGACGGCGGATTACATCGCCGTGCTGGAGCATTTGGGGGTGCGGCGGGCGGCGGTGATCGCCTTGGGCGCGGATTTGCGCTTTGCGATGAGTTTGAGTTTGGAGCGGCCCGAACTGGTGACGGGGATTTTGGGCTGTGCCTGTCAGTTGCCGCTGCGCACGCCGGCGCAATATGAGCGGATGGACAAGTGGCAGCGGTTCATTCTGGCCAATGCCCGCTATGCGCCGAAAATCCTGCCGTTTCTGGTCAAGGCCGGGTTTTCGCTGGCGCGGCGGCTTGGGAAAGAGAAGTTCTTCGCGCAGGTGAATGGCGGCTCGCCTGCGGATATGGAAGCCTTTGCCGACCCGGAGATCCGCGAGGCGATGTTGGCGGGATCGGAAGTGTGTTTGGGCGAGCGGGTTCTGGCCTCGGAAGCCTTCACGCGGGAATGTATCGGATCGGAAAAGGACTGGTCGCATCTGGTCAAGCAGGTGCAGGCGCCGGTGGTGTTGTTGCAGGGCGATCAGGACCCGCAGACCCCGGTGCAGACCATCCGCGAGTTGATGGCGGAATATACCCATCTGGATATTCGCTTCATGCCGAACACCGGGCAGTTGCTGTTCTTCAAGGAATGGCCGCAGGTGTTCGACGTGTTGGAAAGATTTTTGCCAAGGCGGTGAGAATCTTGTGGGCCTTACCGCAATTTGGGTATGCGGGCGGGGCCGCGCTTGCGCTATCAGACTGCATGTTCAAAAGCGCTTAGCTGGAACCTTTAAGACGAAAAACTTTTCCCCGAAGAATGGGCGGTGGCATCTGGGGTGCCACCGCCTTTCTTGTTTTTAGGCGTGGGTGCGTGGTCATCGGGGCTGCGCGGGATGCGCTGAGAAGATGGGGCCGTCCGCAGGGGCATCGAGCCCCTTTGGACGGCGCTGCCGGGGATAGTTTACGCGGGCGGTTTGCACCTTGCAGCGGCAGCCGCCGCAGGAGGGGGCTCGATGCCCCTGAGGGCGGCACATGGTCGGGGTGTGTGCGGGCTGAGAGGGCGGAGTGCTCCGCACGGGAGTATTTTGAAAAGAGCAATTCTTTGCGCGGGAATTGGCGGCGGGGTGATACGAAAAGCCAGCGTTCCCTTGGGGCAGTTTATTCGCGCGTCTACCGCAAACAGGGTATGCGGCGGCGGTGAGTCGCAGGCTATCACAGCTTATATTCAAAGCCGTTTGCTGGAACCTTTGCGACCAAGGCGTTTTTCCCCGAAGAATGGGCGGTGGCATCTGGGGTGTCACCGCCTTTCTCGTTTTTAGGGCCGCGCGGATCAAGCTTCGCTGGGGTATTTCAGGCCGATCTGGGCGCGCAGGCTGTCCAGCGTTTGCATGATTTGCACGGTTTGCTCGGGCGGCAGCAGCGCGCTTGCGGTCTTGCCTGCGGCGATCAGCGCTTCGGCTTCTTCGGCTTGATATTGCATGCCGCGACCGATGCGGGGCTGGTTGAAGGTCTCTAGCAGGGTGTTGTCGCTGGCGTAGACGCGGAAGCTGGTGGGTTCGTACCAGACGCGGTCAATCTCGATGCGGCCTTTGGTGCCGACGACGCAGGCGCGGTTGGGGCCGGCGCTGTCGGAGGAGGAGAGCGTCGTGGCGATGGCGCCGGAGGCATAGTGGAAGATCGTGGCCACTTGGGCATCAGCCCCGGTTGCGCGGAAGGTGGCGCTGGCGTGCATGCTGTCGGGTTTGCCCAAGATGTCCCAGGTGAACGAGATCGGGTAGATGCCGAGATCGAGCAGCGCGCCACCGCCCAGCGCAAGGTCGTTCAGGCGGTGCTTCGGGTCATCGGAGAGTTTTTGGCGGTGGTCGGCGGTAATCGAGCGGACCTCGCCAATGGTGCCTGCGGCGATGATGGCGCGGATGCGGTGCATGTGCGGCAGAAAGCGCGTCCACATCGCTTCGAGCACCAAGAGGCCTTTGGCGCGGGCGAGGGTGGTGATCTCCTGTGCTTCGCTGGCGTTGAGGGTGAAGGGTTTTTCGACCAAAATGTGTTTGCCCGCGTTCAGCGCCAGTTTGGCTGCGGTGACGTGCTGCGGGTGTGGGGTGGCGATGTAGATGATATCGACATTGGGGTCGGCGGCGAGGGCTGCGTAGCTGGCATGGGCTTTGGGGATGTTGAATGCTTTCGCGAACCGTTCGGCGCTGGCGGCGGTGCGTGAACCGACGGCGGTGACGCTGTGTCCGGTCAGTTGCAGGTCTGTGACGAAAAGCTCGGCGATCCAGCCGGTTGCCAGAATTCCCCAGCGGATTTTATCAGCCATGTGTGTTGTTCCATATGTGATTTTCGGCCCTGCTGTGACGCGGCGCGGGGCGGATGGTGGGGACAGGGTAGAGCAAGGACTGACGGATTGCCAAGCGCGGTTGATGGGTTCTGACGATGGGCAACAGGGATTGCGGGCGGGCGCATGGCGGTTCAGTTGCCTGCGGGCTCTTGGCTGGCGATGAAGCGATAGCCGACGCCGGGTTCGGTCATGATGTAGCGCGGGTTGGCGGCGTCGTCGCCGAGTTTGGCGCGCAACTGGCGAATGAACACCCGCAGGTATTGGCTGTCTTCGGCATGGGCGGGGCCCCAGAGCGTGCTGAGGATCATCGACTGGCTGACCAGCCGTCCGGCGTTGGAGGCGAGCATCCAAAGCATGTCAAACTCGCGTTTGGTCAGGTGCAGCGTCGTGCCGTTTTGAGTGACTTGGTGCAGGGCGGCGTCGATGCGCAGATCGCCTTCCTCTATCACGGCGGGGGCGGCCTCGGTCGGGCTGCGGTCGCGCAGCAGGCTGCGCACACGGGCGAGCAGCTCTTTGACGCTGAAGGGTTTGACGACGTAATCCTGCGCGCCTGCGTCCAAGGCTGCGACCTTGCCCGCCTCATCGGCGCGGACGGAAAGGATCAGCACCGGCATCGTGCTCCAACCGCGCAGATCGCGCAGGACCGACAGACCATCGGCGTCGGGCAGGCCGAGGTCGAGGATCAGCAGGGCGGGGGTTTCGCGGGCGGCGGTGCGCAGGCCTTCGCGGGCGGTGGCGGCCTCGATCACACTATGGCCATCGGATTCCAGCGCCACGCGCAGGAAGCGGCGGATTGGGGCTTCGTCGTCAATGACCAGGATGCGGGCGGGGGTCATGCGTTCTCGGGATTCCAGGCTAGGGCTGGGGTGAGGATTTGCAGCGTGATCACGATACGCGTGCCAGTGCCGTTTGGCCATGTGGCTTCGGCGCGGATGGTACCGCCCATCGATTCGATCAGGCCTTTGCAGATCGCGAGGCCCAAGCCGGTGCCCGCGCGTTGGCGGTCGCCGCTTTCAACGCGGAAGAACATCTCGAAGATGCGGTCGCGGTCCTCTAGCGGGATGCCGGGGCCGCTGTCGGCGATGGTGAGGGTCAGCAGGCTGCCGTTGGTTTTGGCGGAGAGGGCGATCTCGCTGCCCTCGGGGGCGTATTTGGCGGCGTTGTCGATGATGTTGAACAGCACCTGTTCCAGCAGCACCGGGTCGGCTTGCACTTGCGGCAGGGGTTGCGGCAGATCGGTGGTCAGCGGGTGCTGGCGCAGGATGGCGCGCATGCGGTGGCGGGCGGAGCCGATCACCTCGGCCAGATCGACCGGGCCGAGGTGGGGGCGCAGCGCACCGTGGCCGAGGCGGGTCATGTCGAGCAGGTTTTGCACGTAGCGGTCGAGGCGTTCACCTTCTTCGCGGATCAGTTCGGCCAGCTCTAAGCGGCTGGCCTCGGGCAGAGCGTCGGGGTCGGTCAGGCTGCCTGCGGCGCCGATGATGGTGACAAGCGGGGTGCGCAGATCGTGGCTGACCGAGGACAAGAGGGCGGTGCGCAGGCGTTCGGTCTCGGTGGCAAGCCGGGTGGAGGCGAGGTCTTCGGTCAGGCGCAGGCGTTCCAGCGCCAGCACGATCTGATCGTTCAGCGCATCCATCAGGCGTTGATCCAGCCGGGTCAGCGCGCCGTCGTTGTCAAAGGCGATGCCGAGGACGCCCAAGCGGTTCTCGGTGGTTTTCAGGGGCATGAAATACCAGCGCGCGGTGGGCAAAGTGTCTGACCCGCGCCCGGCGGGCTGGCCTTTGTCCCATGCGAATTGGGCGGCGGTCTGATCGCGCACTTCGAGATAGTCTTCGGGGGGGAAGCCGCCGACGACTTGTAGCGTTTCGGTGGCGTCAGGCATCAGCAGGATGCTTTCGCAGCGCAGGGTGACGGCGACATGGCTGACCACGGCCCAGATCAGATCATCGCGCTGGGCGGCGGCGGCGACTTTGCGGCTGAAGTCGTAGAGTTTGTTGGTGCGGTCGGCGATTTCGGTCTGAACCTTGGCGCGGTGGCGCAGGCGGGCGGCGAGGTTTCCGGTGATCAGGGAGGCGACGAGGAACAGGCACAGCGTCAGCACCTCGCCCCGGTCGGTGATGGTGAAGGTCCAGCGCGGCTCGACGAAGAAGAAATCGTAGGAGAGGAAGCCAAGGACGGAGGCGAAGATGGCGGGCAGGTTGCCTTGACGCGAGGCGACGATCACCACAGCGGTCATAAAGATCACCGACAGTGAGGCGACGGGAAACAGCCTATCGGCCAACGTCGCGGCAAGATTGGCCAGCAGGGTGATACCGAGGGCCTCGGCGATGCCGCGCAGTGAGGGTGGGGTGAGGGTCAGGCGGGGGCGCTGGGAGGCGAGGCGTTCATCGGGTTGCGAGGCGACGGTGATCTCGAACGAACCCGCCCCCCGCATCAGGTTTTGCACCACGTCTTCTTGCAGCCAGCGGGTGAACCACGGGCGGCGGCGGGGGTAGCCGACGATGATGCGGCGGACATTGCGGGCGCGGGCATAGGACAGGATCGCGCTGGCGGTGTCGTTCTCGGCCTCTAGGGTGGCGACCTCGGCCCCCAGGCGTTCGGCGAGGCGGAGGGCGGTGGAAATCCGGTCGCGCTGGGCTTCGCCAAGGTCATTCTGTCGGGGCGAGGTGACATTCACCGCGATCCAATCGGCGCGGGCGCGGTCTGCCGAACGTTTGGCGACGCGGATGGCTTCACGCGCGGCGGGGCTGTCGTTCAGGCAGACAAGGATGCGTTCCTGCGTCGGCCACGGGCCTTCGATGGCATTGGCGGCCATATGCTCGCGCAGTTGTGCGTCAACCCGGTCGGCGGCGGTGCGCATCGCCAGTTCGCGCAGGGCGGTGAGGTTGCCTTTGATGAAGAACGAGGTGAGGGCGCGCGCGGCCTGATCTTGTGGGTAGATTTTGCCAGCTTTCAGGCGCTCCAGAAGTTCATCGGGCGGCAGGTCGATCAGTTCGATCTCATCGGCGAGTTCCAGCACCTGATCGGGAACGGTTTCGCGCACGCGAACCCCGGTGATGCGGGCGACGGTTTCGTTCAGGGTTTCGATGTGTTGGATATTGAGGGTGGTGTAGACGTTGATGCCAGCGGCCAAGACTTCGGCGACATCCTGCCAGCGTTTTTCATGGCGGCCACCTTCGGCGTTGGTGTGGGCCAGTTCATCTATCAGCGCCAAGGTGGGGCGGCGGGCGAGAAGGGCGTCGAGATCCATCTCGGTCAGGGCGCGGTTCTTATAGAGCACGGGTTTGCGCGGCAGCAGGGGCAGGCCTGCCAGTTTGGCTTCGGTTTCCGCGCGGCCATGGGTTTCGATGACGGCGGCGAGCACATCGACGCCCTTGGCCCATTCGCGGTGGCCGTCATCCAGCATCGACCAGGTTTTACCGACGCCGGGGGCAGCACCAATGAAAATCTTCAGCCGCCCCCGGCCTTCGCGGTTGGCGCGGTCCAAGAGGGCTGCGGGAGAAGGGCGGGTGTCGGGGTCAGCCATGCAGCCCCCTAGCCGCATGGCGCGCGCTGCGGTAGTTTTGCCGGGAATAAGGGAGGAAATTTCGTGTCCGCATCATCCCCTGATCCTTGCCGCGTGTGGCGTAAACTGGCGCAAATGAACCGGCTTGCCAACCACCGCCTGCATACGGCCTGCGCGGGGCTGTCGGCGGAGGAGTATGCTGCGCCGCGTGTGGGGTTTTTCCCGTCGATCCGGGCGACGTTGAACCATATCCTGCTGGTGGATCGGTTTTATATCAATGCGCTGGAGGGCAATCGGTTGAACCGTGCCGCGTTGGACGATGCGACCGCTTTGACCACGCTGGAGGCTTTGGTTGCGGCGCAGGTTCAGTCTGACGCGCGTTTGCTGGCGCTGGTGGATGGGCTTGCGCCCGAGGGTCTTGCGCGCATCATCAGCGTGGATCGCGGCACCCGGCAGCAGGCTGACCGGGCGGATGATCTGCTGTCGCATCTGTTTCAGCATCAGACCCACCATCGGGGCCAAGTTCATGCGATGTTGTCCTCTAGCCCTGTGGCCCCGCCGCAGTTGGACGAGTTCATCGTCGGCGATGATGCGGCGGCAAGGGCGGCGGATATGGCCGCCCTTGGCTGGACCGAGGCCGATCTGATGCGGTAGGGGCGTCATTTCGGCAGGGGGAAGGCCGCATCCAGCGCGAGGTTGGTTTGCAGCACGTTGACCGTCGGCTCACCATAAAGGCCCAGCAGCGGGGCTTTGACCTGCCGGGCGATCAGGGCTTGCACGGCGGCGGGATCGGCGTTGCGGGCCAAGGCTACGCGGGCGGCTTGGGCGGCGGCGTTTTCCGGGCTGATGTCGGGGTCTAGGCCAGAGGCGGAGGTGGTTACGGCGTCAATCGGGGCGTCAGCGCCGTTTTCAGCCGTGTAGGCGGCGCGGCGTTCGGCGACACTGGCGATCAGGGCTGCGTTGGTGGGGCCGAGGTTGGATGCGCCAGACGGGGTGGCCCCGTAGCTGGAGGCCGAGGGGCGGGGGTGCAGATAGCCGGGGGCGGTGAAGGTTTGCGCGATCAGGGCAGAGCCGATCACCGCGCCGTCTTTCTCGATAAAGCTGCCGTTGGCCTGTGCGGGGAACAGTGTTTGCGCGACTCCGGTGATCGCCAAGGGATAGGCGATGCCGGTGAGCAGGGTGAAGCCCAAAGTCAGGGTGATTGCGGGGCGAAGATGCGTGAGCATGATAGGTTCCTTAAGCCAGATGGAGCGCGACGAGGGCGAGGTCGATCGCCTTGATGCCGATGAAGGGCACGATCAGGCCTCCCAGACCGTAGACAGCCAAGTTGCGGCGCAGCAGCACCGCAGCCGAGGACGGGGTGTATTTCACGCCGCGCAGGGCGAGCGGGACGAGGGCGATCAGGATCAGCGCGTTGAAGATCACCGCCGACAGGATCGCCGAATTGGGCGAGGCGAGGCCCATGATGTTCAGCACCGCAAGGCCGGGGTAGGCGCCGACAAACATCGCGGGCAGGATGGCGAAGTATTTTGCCACGTCGTTGGCGATGGAGAAGGTGGTCAGTGAGCCGCGAGAGATCAGCAACTCCTTCCCGACCATCACGATTTCGATCAGCTTGGTTGGGTCGCTGTCGAGGTCGATCAGGTTGGCGGCCTCTTTCGCCGCCGGGGTGCCTGCGTTCATCGCCACGCCAACATCGGCCTGCGCCAAAGCGGGGGCGTCGTTGGAGCCGTCGCCGCACATCGCGACCAGACGGCCACCGGATTGTTCGCGCTTGATCAGATCGAGTTTCATTTCCGGGGTGGCTTCGGCGAGGAAATCATCGACTCCGGCTTCGGCGGCGATGGCGGCGGCGGTCAGGGGGTTGTCGCCGGTGATCATTACGGTGCGGATGCCCATGGCGCGCAACTCGGCAAAACGCTCACGCACGCCGGGTTTCACCACGTCTTTCAGATGCACAGCGCCTAGGATCGTGTAGCCACTGGAGACCAGCAGCGGGGTGCCACCCGAGCGGGCAATGGCGTCGATCTCTTGCGCCAGCGCCGGGGCGGGGATTTGCGTGGTCAGGCGCACCACGGCGTCGATGGCCCCTTTGCGCAGGGAGGTGCCATCGGCGAGGTCTAGGCCCGATAGCCGGGTTTGGGCGGTGAAAGTCACCGGGTTGGCCCCTTCCGGCAAGGCCAGATCGCGACCCAGCAGCGCGCGGGCTTTCTCGACAATCGAGCGGCCTTCGGGCGTCTCATCGGCGAGTGAGGCCAGATAGGCCGCCTCGGCCAAGGTCGCCATATCAACACCGGGGGCGGGGATCAGCGCGTCGGCCATGCGGTTGCCGAAGGTGATGGTGCCGGTTTTATCCAAGAGCAGCGTGTCCACATCACCGGCAGCCTCAACAGCGCGGCCGGATTTGGCGATGACGTTGAATTTCACCAGACGGTCCATGCCCGCGATGCCGATGGCCGACAGCAGCCCGCCGATGGTGGTGGGGATTAGCGTCACGAACAACGCGCCCAGCACGACGACGGGGATGCTCAGCCCGGCGAAGTTGGCGAAGGCGGGCAAAGTGACGACGACGAACAGGAAGATCAGCGTCAGACCCGCCAGCAGGATGTTCAAGGCGATCTCATTCGGAGTCTTTTGCCGCTCGGCGCCTTCGACCAAGGCAATCATGCGGTCCATGAAGCTTTTACCCGGCTCGGCGGTGATGCGCAGCACCAGCCAGTCGGACACCACCGTGGTGCCGCCAGTGACGGACGAGCGATCCCCCCCGGCCTCGCGGATCACTGGCGCACTTTCGCCGGTGATCGCACTTTCGTTGACCGAGGCCACACCGCGCACGGCCTCGCCATCGGTGGGGATGACATCGCCTGCCTCAACCAACACGAATTGGCCGGCTTGCAACTCATCAATCGGGGTCAGCTGGGTCACGTCGAAGGCGCTTTGCGGGCCTTCGAGCCGTTTGACATAGCCTTTGGTTTTGGTGGCGCGCAGGGTGTCGGCACGGGCTTTACCGCGGCCTTCGGCCAAAGCCTCGGCAAAGTTGGCGAACAGCACGCAGAGCCAGAGCCAGAGCGAGATATGCAGGGCTGGCCAGCCGCCAACCGTGCCGCTGCCAATATCGCGCAGCGCCAGAATGGTGGTCATCAGTGCTACCACCGCCGTGGTGAAGATCACCGGGTTGCGGGCAAGGCCGCGCGGGTCCAGCTTGACGAAGGTTTGCCGCAGGGCGGCTGGGGCCAGATCGCGCAGGCTTGCGGTCGGGATAGGGTTAGACATGATTTCAAGTCCTTAAAAGCTCTGGCCAGCGACACGCGCGGTTTCTTCCGCAATCGGTCCAAGGGCCAGCACAGGAAAGAAGGTGAGCGCGCCAAGGATCAGCACGGTCAGGATCAAGAGCGTGACGAACAGCGGGCCATGGGTGGGGAAGGTGCCCGATGTGGCTTCGGCCTTGGTCTTGCGGATCAGCGAGCCCGCAATCGCCAGCACCGGAATGATCATCCCATAGCGGCCAAGGATCATCACCAGACCCATGGCGGTGGTGTGCCACGGCAGCGAGGCCCCCCAGCCGCCAAAGGCCGAGCCGTTGTTGCCCGTCGCGCTGGAATAGGCGTAAAGCACTTCGCTGAAGCCATGCGGGCCGGGGTCTTGAATCGCGGCCAAGGCACTGGGCGCGGTCGTGGCCAGCGCGCTGAACACCAGAATACCGATCGGCATTGACAGGAAGCCGATCACGGCCAGCGTCACTTCGCGCGCCTCAATCTTGCGGCCAAGGTATTCCGGGGTACGGCCCACCATCAGCCCGGCCAGAAACACCGCGATGATGCAATAGAGCAGCATGCCGTAGAGGCCCGAGCCGACGCCGCCGAAGATCACCTCGCCGATCTGCATGAACACCATCAGCACCATGCCCGACAGCGGCATGAAACTGTCATGCATCGCGTTGACCGAGCCGTTCGAGGCCGCCGTGGTCGAGGCCGCCCACAGCGAGGACAGCATCGCGCCGAAGCGGGCCTCTTTGCCCTCCATATTCGCGCCGATCCCGAGGCTGGGGTTGCCTGCGACCTCGTAGAAATGGATCACGGAGAGGCCCGCCAGCAGCATGATGCCCATGGCGGCGAAGATCGCCCAGCCTTGGCGGCGGTCGCGCGCCATCGCGCCGAACAGAAAGCAGAACGCCACCGGGATCAGCAGAAGGGAAAGGCATTCCGCAAGGTTGGAGGCAACGCCTGGGTTCTCAAACGGATGCGCCGAGTTCACGCCGAAAAAGCCGCCGCCGTTGGTGCCGAGTTGTTTGATGGCAATTTGTGCCGCAGCCGGGCCGCGCGGGATGATTTGCTGCGCGCCTTCAAGGCCGGTGGTGTGGACCGCGCCCAGCAGGGTTTGTGGCACGCCTTGGGCGGCGAGAAACAGCGCCAGCGCAATCGACAGCGGCAGCAGAATCCACAGCGTCGCGCGGGTCATATCGGCCCAGAAGTTGCCAAGCCCGCCGTCTTTGGGGCCGGTAAAGCCGCGGATCACCGCGACGCCCACGGCCATACCGCTGGCGGCAGAGACGAAGTTTTGCACGGTCAGCCCCGCCATTTGGGAAAGGTAAGACAGTTGCGCCTCGCCGGAATAGGCTTGCCAGTTGGTGTTGGTGATAAAGCTGATCGCGGTGTTGAAGGCGAGGTCAGGCGACATAGCGCCAATGCCATCGGGGTTCAGCGGCAGATAGAATTGCAGGCGCAAAAGCGCGTATAGCACTACAAAGCCTGCCAGGTTGAAGGCCAACACGGCCATGGCGTAAGCGGTCCAGTTCATTTGACGGTCGGGGTCTACGCCTGCGCCGCGCAATACAATGCGATCCACCCAAGCCAAAGCCGGGATACGGGCCCCAAACACCCGTTGCATCCAGACAGCGAGGCCAAGGCCAAGGGCGGTCAGCACGGCGAAGTAGAGGATGTATGACATCAAGGTCATGATTGCCCCCTAAAACCGATGGGGGGCGATCAGCGCCACCCCGAGATAGACGAACAGCCCCGCCGCAACGGCAAGGCCTAGGATCAGGTCGAACATGATTTCCTCACAGACGGTCAAGGATGCGGATCAGTGCCGCGCAGCCGCCAAAAGCGGCAAAGGTTAGGGAGAGGTAGAGAAGGTCGGACATGGTGTGCTCCGGGATTGACCCATGCGTTTTGCCAGAACCTCGCGTGAGGGAGATATGTCGAAGGCGCGGGTTTCGCGTAAAGGCGGCGTAAAGATGGGTGGGGGTGGCTTGCTGCAGACCGAGGTTTTTCAGGCGGATTATGCTGCGGCGATTGGGCTGCATTGCGGCCAGAGGGTTGGCCAGCGGGGCGGGCCATTCAGATGCCGCACATATTAAGCCTATCTGATTTGGCCGCCTCATCGTGGTGGCGAAAATGGGTAAATTGGCGGCCTCGAACGCCAAGGGGACGCTTCAGGCGACCTTTGCAGACACAGGTCATCTTAGATGAAACCGGAACCTTGGGCCCCGAGGGCCCCGATGTTTCAAAGATCGGCTTTGGCTGTATGGGCCTGACTGGTGTTTATGATGCGGCACCGGAACGCGTTGCTGGCATCACCCTGATCCGCGATGCCTATGATCTTGGCGTCATGTTCTTTGACATTGCCGAGGCTTACGGCCTTTGGACGAACGAGGAGATTGTCGGCGCGGTGCTGGCCCCTCTCCGCCATCATGTGGGGATTGCCACCAAATTTGGCTTTGACATTGATCCTGTGACCGCTGCCTGCAGCGGCGGCGTCAACAGCCAGCCCGCGCAGATCAGCTGGGTGGCCGAGGCGGCGCTGAAGCGGTTGAAGAGCGATCACATCGAGCAGTTCTATCAACGCCGCGTCGATCCCGCCGTGCCGATTGAAGATGTGGCGGGCATGGTGCGCGATCTGATCGCCGAGGGTAAGGTTGTTTTGCACCCAGCTGAGCCCGGTGGGGGAATAGCCTAAGCCGACACGATTATCGGGCAGGCCAGTGGTGACGATAGAGGTGTTCAGCGAGATCATCAGATCGCTCTGGCCCGCGCCGCGATCAGCACAGCGCGCTGTTGGCTTGCGGCATCAGGAAAGGCAGCCGATCCGGCGGTGTCGGTCGGTTCAGTCAGGTTTGTAAGTGTCCTGTTGGTGCTTTCCGCCCTGCGGGGCGGCGTAATCGGCGTCGCTGACATGCTCGAGCCAATCGACGGCACGGCCATCCAGGGCTTCGGCAATGGCGATATGGGTCATGGCGACGGTAGGAGATGCGCCGTGCCAATGCTTTTCGCCCGGCGCGAACCAGACGGTATCGCCGGGGCGGATTTCCTCGACCGGGCCGCCTTCGCGCTGCGCCAGCCCCAGACCCGCCGTCACAATCAGCCGTTGACCCAAAGGATGCGTGTGCCACGCGGTGCGCGCACCGGGCTCGAAGGTGACGATAGCACCGCCTGCTCGCGCCGGGGCTGTGGCGCTGAACGCGGCGTCAATGCGCACGGTGCCGGTAAACCAATCTGCGGGGCCACGGACCGAGGCCGTGGTGCCGTTGCGTTTGATGTCCATGATGGGCTTCCTTCGATGGGGGCGGCTGTTTGGTTCAGGCTGACAGTGAGGCCATGTCGATGACAAAGCGATAGCGCAGGTCGAATTTCTTCATCCGCGCGAAGGCTGCGTTGATCTCATCCATGCGGATTATCTCGACTTCCGGCAAGATGGCTTTCTCGGCACAGAAGTCGAGCATCTCTTGCGTCTCGCGGATGCCGCCAATCGGCGCGCCTGCGATGCGACGGCGGCCCAGCAGCAGTGGCACGGTCGAGATTTCTGCCATAGGCCCCACTTGGCCGACGATCCCCGGTGTGCCATCGACATCAAGCTGCGGCAGATAGGGAGTCAGATCGTGTTTCACAGGCACGGTGTCGATGATCAGATCATAGGCGTTCGCGGCCTGCGCCATGGCTTGAGGGTCGGATGACCTCAGCAGTTCCGCCGCGCCAAGTGCCTTGGCGTCCGCCGCTTTGTCCGCCGTGCGGCTGCGTACGGTCACATGCGCGCCAAGACCAGCGGCCAACTTGATCGCCATATGGTCTGAACTGGCGCTGTGCGCCGCATAGCCAATCAGTAGAGTTCGAATCCATGCGCGGCAGGTCAGTTGGTTGCGGTAAACTTGCGCATCAAACCGGCGGTGGCGGCGAGCAGGACGATCATCACGCCGTAACCAACGGCCGTCACCGTCAATCCCAGTTGCGGCAACAGCAGCCCTGCGATCAGGGTCGGTGCGCCGAAGGCGGTGTAGCTGAGGGTGAGGATCGCGGCGAAGAACTCGCCGCGTTCATTGGGCGTGGCGAGCGGGATCAGCGTGCGCAGGGCGCCGTAAAAGCAGGTGCCAAAGCCCATGCCCGCGACGGAGAGCGCCACTAGGTAAAGCGGCAGCGAGGGCAGGGCCATGCCGATCAGGGTCAGCGCCGTGCCGATCGACAGCGCTGCGGTGCCGCCAAGGGTGATCTGACGCGGGGTGCGATGGCGGGCGAGATAGCAGGCGAGGGCACCCATGCCAGACAGCAGCGTGACGACAAACGCCTGCATCAGCGTGCTGTGTAGCCCGAAGATCCGCGCGACGATGGGGGCACCCAGGGAAAGATAAAGCCCGCCCGTGGCCCAGCCTGCGATGATCGCGGGGGCCGCCTGCCAGAACGCGGCGCGGGCGCGGGGTGGCAGGCCGATCCGGGGGCGGAGGGCGGACAGCAAGCCTTCATGCCGGGGCGAGGTTTCGGGCAGGGCCCAAGTCGCGGCGGAGAGCGCCAGACAGAGCAGGATCAGCCCGCCGAATACATCCTGCTTCGGGGTTGCTGCCACGGTCATGATAAATCCTGCGACCAGCGCACCGAGGGCCAGCCCGATCAGCGGGATCACCGAGTTGACGATGGCTGCGCTGCCGGGGTTCGACGGCGGCTCTAAATCCACGATGGTCGCCGAAAGCGTCGAGAGCAGCAGCGCGCAGGCCACGCCTTGGATGGCGCGGGCGATCAGCAGGCCCTCAACGGTGGTGGATTGCTCGAACACCAGCAAAGACAGCGCAAGCCCGGCAAACCCGGCAGAAAGCACCGGACGCCGCCCGAGATGGTCCGAGCATGACCCGGCGGTGAGCAGCGTTGCCAGTAAAAACACCGTGTAGACGGCGAAGACCCCGGTCAGCGCCGGGTCAGAAAAGCCGATGTCGCGCTGCAAGACCGGATAGAACGGCGAGGGCGCGCTGGCGCTGGCCATCATCAGCATCAGGCCGATCAGCACGATGGCAAAGCCCGCGCGGTGTCTTGCGGTATAGGGGATCTCGATTTGCATGATACACTCGCGCGGCTTGGGGGATCGACTGTTCGATTATTTTCGAACTATTTCCTACTACCCTTGCGGCAACTGTTCAACTATATTCGAACCATGAGCGAAGATATTCCTTTTCCCGTTGGCGAGTTGCCGCATCCTGCCCGCGAGGACTTAGTGCTTGCGCAGGTTTTGTTCGCGTTAAGCGACCCTGCGCGTCTGGCGATCGTCAGCCAGTTGGTTGCTGGTCCGATCGACATGGCGCGCTGTCATCTGCAAGATCCCAGCATCGCCAAATCCACCAAATCGCACCTGATGCGGGTGCTGCGCGAGGCGGGCGTGATCTACAACGCGCCGAAGGGCAGGGGGCGAACGCTCAGCCTGCGCCGTGACGATTTGGATGCTCGCTTTCCCGGTTTGCTGGACGCGATCCTGTCAAGCGCGCCGCGCGGCGACGGGCCAGAGCTTATCTGATCAGATCGCAAACTGATGGTGTCGGGCATGGCGTTGCGCTACGCCCCCGCCATCTTGTGGGCGCGCGGTGCGCTGCAGCGGGTATAAAGCTGATGTCGTTCAGGAACAGGTTTGGGTTGCGAGCGGGACAGTCAGATTTAGATGATAGGTGCCGCCGCGTATCTTTGTTCCCTTGGCCGTTGCAAGTGCCATGCCAAAACTCCCTTGTGCCAAGATAGTCTTGGTACAGTGATTGGTACAACGCAATGGGCCTAAAGCGCTGTAAACGCTAATATTTTGATATAAAAGGAAAGAATATGGTGCTGCAAGAGAGGATTGAACTCTCGACCTCACCCTTACCAAGGGTGTGCTCTACCACTGAGCTACTGCAGCGCCGGGGCCGGTGGAACCTGTTGAACCGCTGGCGTGGCGGCTGAATAGACGCGTTCGCCGCAGGGTGCAAGAGCAAATTGGCGGTTTTTTGTGCGCGGTTGCTGGACGGTCGGGGCGCGCTGTATTAGAAGGCCTGATGCGTGAAAAACCTGAAGACATTGGCCAAGCCAAGCCCAAATCTCAACGCGAGACCGAGCGCGAGGCGCGCTTGAAGCTGGCGTTGAAGGCGAATATGGGCCGCAGGAAGGCGCAAGCGCGGGCAAGATCGGCGGCGGATTCGGATGGCCCAGATGCGGGCGGGTCCGACGACAACAACAAAAACGAGTGAGGCTGGGCAGATGGATTCGATTTTGGTCAAGGGCAATGGGCCGCTGAACGGGGTGATCCCGATTGCGGGGGCGAAGAATGCTTGTCTCACGTTGATGCCCGCGACGCTGCTTTCCGAGGAACCGCTGACGCTGACCAATGCGCCGCGGCTGTCGGATATTGCGACGATGACGCAGTTGTTGCAGTCTTTGGGCGCGGAAGTGGCCTCGATGCAGAACGGTCTGGTCTTGGCGATGTCGAGCCATAAGGTCGACAACCACACCGCCGATTATGACATCGTGCGAAAGTTCCGCGCCTTGATCCTCGTGCTCGGGCCGCTGCGGGCGCGGGATGGTCATGCGATTGTGTCGCTGCCGGGAGGCTGTGCGATTGGCGCGCGTCCGGTGGATTTGCACCTGAAAGCGTTTGAAGCGATGGGGGCCGAGTTGGACCTGCGCGACGGCTATGTTCATGCCAAGGCTCCGGGCGGGCGGTTGCGCGGGGCGGTGGTGGAGTTTCCGTTCGTCTCGGTGGGGGCCACGGAAAACGCCTTGCTGGCGGCGACTTTGGCCAAAGGCACGACTGTGCTGAAGAACGCCGCGCGCGAGCCGGAGATTGTCGATCTCGCGGTCTGTCTGCGCCGGATGGGCGCGCAGATTGAGGGTGAGGGTACCTCGACGATCACCATTCAGGGCGTCGACCGCTTGGGCGGTGCGACGCATCCGGTGGTGACGGACCGCATTGAGTTGGGCACCTACATGCTGCTGCCTGCGATTTGTGGCGGTGAGGTGGAGTGTCTGGGCGGCAAGATGAGCCTTGTTGGTGCATTCGCGGAAAAGCTGGATGCGGCGGGGGTTTCGGTGGTGGAAACCGAGCGCGGGTTGAAGGTGACGCGCAAGAATGGCCGCGTGAATGCCGTGGATGTGGTGACGGAACCGTTCCCCGGTTTCCCGACCGATTTGCAGGCGCAGATGATGGCTTTGCTGTGTACGGCGGATGGCACCTCGGTGCTGGAGGAGAAGATTTTCGAGAACCGCTTCATGCATGCGCCGGAACTGGTGCGGATGGGGGCGAAGATTGATGTGCATGGCGGTCATGCCACGGTCACTGGCGTTGAAAAACTGCGCGGGGCGCGGGTGATGGCGACGGATTTGCGCGCCTCGGTGTCGTTGATTTTGGCGGGTCTGGCGGCTGAGGGTGAGACGGTGGTGAGCCGGGTCTACCACTTGGATCGCGGCTATGAGCGGGTTGAAGAAAAGCTGCGCGGCGTTGGGGCTTTGATCGAACGGATCAGCGCATGAGCGATGCGCGGTTTGAAGATGGCGATGAGGCACCGCTGCGGCTGATTGCGCAGGATGCCGAAGGTTTGGCGGTGATCGCGGCGCTGGTGCAGGACGCGGTGTTCCCAATCACCGAGATGTCTTTGGTGCGGCAAAAGCGGCGGTTTGCGTTGATGCTGAACCGATTTCGCTGGGAAGACCGCGAGGCCGCCGAGAAGGCAGGGCGGAAGTTTGAGCGGGTGCAAAGCCTGCTGGTGTTTGAGGACGTGCTGGCGGTGCGCAGTCAGGGCATCGACCGTGGCGACAAAGATACAATCCTGTCGCTGCTGGATATGAGCTTCACGCCGGGGCCGGATGGCACGGGTTTGGTGACGCTGGTGCTGGCGGGGGATGGCGCGATTGGCCTGCAGGTCGAGGCGCTGGACGCCACTTTGCGCGATGTCACACGGCCTTATCTGGCACCTTCGGGTAAGGTGCCAGAGCACGATCTCTAAGATTTAGGCCTGCTCAGTCTTTCGGCCCGTTGGTATTGATCACCACGGAATTCTTCGTGCTGGGCGTCGCCACGGCGGGCTTGGCCTTGTCTTTCTTCGGCTTTTTCACGTTCTTGCCGGGTTTGCTCATGCCCTTGGCCATTTGGTTTTCCTTACAAGCAGCGGCCATCCGTTTGGCCTTGATCATCATGCACCTTCGCGGACGCAAACCCAAGCCCATTCGATTGCAGGACCGGTTTTGAACACCACGTGCTTGGGACAGAAGCTCGGGTGGGGTTTACCTGAATTTGGAGAAAATTCACATCGCTTTTAGGCGGCGGGGCGAGGTTTTGCACTTCGCTTGTCGCAGCTTGGCTTGAGGTCTGCCGCAGCGTTCACCACAGGGCGGCTGCCGATAAATACATATAATTAACAATAAATTACGATGGTTTTTCGATGAATCCTATGCTGCATCGCCGCAGGAAAATGCGGCATTGCAGCAACCGTAGGCTGAGAGAGGTGCAATAGATTTTCAACCCCTCGAACAGGCTCTATTTGAAAATTTGAAAGCGCTTTGAAGCGCGAATCGTTGACGAAATGGACCATTTCGGGCTATTGCCGTGCAAACGCTTCGGGAGGCCGGGTCGCAAGAACCGGAAAAGGACGCGTTTTAGACAGGGCAGCGCCGATAGGGCGCGATCAAAATTATAGGGAGGAAATCCATGTCCTTTGGATTCAAGAGCCGTGCATTGCGGTCGGCTGGTGTTGCAGCGCTGATCAGCGCGCTTGGCACGCCGATGATGGCGGAAGAAATCTTCTACGTCTCCGGCTCGGTCGGCAAAGCGGTTGAGAATTTCAAAACGCTGGTGAAGCCGTGGGAAGAGGCCACCGGCAATACCGTGACGATGGTGCCGATGCCGGCCTCGACCTCGGACCAGTTCGGCCAGTACCGGCTGTGGCTGGCGGCGGGTGCCACCGACATTGACGTCTATCAGACCGATGTGATCTGGGCGCCGCAGCTGGCGGATCACTTTGTTGATCTGAGCGCAGTCGCCAAAGATCTGGCCCCGACGCATTTCCCCTCGATCATTGAATCGCAAACCGTGGGCGGCAAGCTGGTGGCTTTGCCGATCTTCACTGACGCGCCTGCGCTGTATTACCGCAAGGATTTGCTGGAAAAATACGGCGTTGCGGTGCCGAAAACATGGGACGAGCTGACGGCGGCTGCAACCAAAATCCAAGAGGGTGAGCGCGCAGCCGGCAAGGGTGATTTCTGGGGCTATGTCTGGCAGGGCAACGCCTATGAAGGCCTGACCTGCGATGCGCTGGAATGGGTGAAATCCTTCGGCGGCGGGCAAATTGTTGAGGCCGATGGCACGATCTCGATCAACAACGAGAAAGCCGCGAAAGCTTTGGAAACCGCAAAGGGCTGGGTTGGCACGATCTCGCCCGAGGGTGTGCTGGCCTACGGCGAGGAAGAATCGCGCGGCGTCTGGCAAACTGGCAACGCGGCCTTCATGCGCAACTGGCCCTATGCCTACACTTTGGGCAATGGCGACGATTCGGCGGTAAAGGGTCTGTTCGACGTCACCACGCTGCCGGTTGGCGCAGAGGGTGACACTTCGGCGGCGACCTTGGGCGGCTGGAACGTGGCGGTGTCGAAATACTCCAAGCATCAGGACGTTGCCATCAGTCTGGCTCTGTATCTGGCGGGCCCCGAGGCGCAAAAGGCACGCGCGATTTCGGAATCCGCGCTGCCGACCATCGTGGCGCTGTATGACGACGCCGATATTGCTGCCGCTCAGCCGATCATCCCGCAGTGGAAGAGCGTGTTTATGAACGCGGTGCCGCGCCCGTCTGCGCCGACTTTGGGCAAGTACAACGAGGTGTCCTCGAAGTTCTGGTCTGCGGTGCATGAAACCCTGTCGGGCAATGGCTCGGCTGCCGACAACCTTGCTGGGTTGGAAGCCGATTTGACCGACCTGAAGGGCGACGCCTGGTAATCCTCCCGTTATCGGGCACGCCTTGAGGATGGGCGGCGGCAGCGCATCATGCCAACCGCCGCCCATCTTTTACGCTCGGCCCCCGAGGGGGGCCGATTTAAGGGGGGAAATTCATGACAGCTTCAAAAACTGCCATAGGGCGGGAAAGTGGCCTGAGCCTGCAAAAGCAGCGCCAGCGCGCCGCGATCTGGTTCTTGGCCCCCATGCTGATCGCGCTGTTTTGCGTCGCGGCATGGCCTTTGCTGAGAACGGTTTGGTTCTCATTGACCGACACATCGCTGAACAATCTGTATGGCGGAAAATGGATCGGTTTTGACAATTATCTGCGGGTGCAAACCCTGTCGAATGGCACGGTGCGCTACAAAGGCACGCTGGTCGATCCGGCATGGTGGAACGCGGTGTGGAACACGGTGCGGTTCTCGGTGGCCTCGGTGGTGTGTGAAACCATTCTGGGGCTGATCGTGGCATTGGTGCTGAACGCCGAGTTCAAGGGCCGCGGCTTTGTGCGTGCCGCCATCCTGATCCCCTGGGCGATCCCGACCATCGTTTCGGCGAAAATGTGGGCCTGGATGCTGAACGACCAATACGGCATCCTGAACGATATGGCGCTGAATTTGGGGCTGATTTCCAGCAAGATTGCATGGACCGCCAATTCTGATACCGCGATGTATGCGGTGCTGATGGTGGATATCTGGAAAACCACCCCGTTCATGGCTTTGCTATGCCTTGCGGGCCTGCAAATGGTGCCGCGCGATATTTATGAGGCGGCGAAGATCGACGGCATCAACCCGGTGAAAGTGTTCTTCAAAATCACTTTGCCGCTGATCCGTCCGGCGCTGATGGTGGCGGTGATCTTCCGGATGCTGGATGCGCTGCGGATTTTCGATCTGATCTATGTGCTGACACCCAACTCGGCGTCGACCAAGACCATGTCGGTGATCAGCCGCGAGAACCTGATCGAGTTTGACAAATTCGCCTATGGCTCGGCGCAATCGACGCTGTTGTTCGCGATTTTGGCGGTCTTCGTGTCGCTGTATATCTGGCTCGGCAAGGTCGATCTGTCCGGGGAGGGCGGCAAATGACCAGCAATAAACTATTGAAATCCGTAGCCTTCTACGCGCTGGTCGTGGTGATCGTGTTGTTCTCGATCTTCCCGTTCTATTACGCAATCGTCACATCCTTCGCGACCGGGACGGCGCTGTTTGAGGCCAATTATCTTCCGAAGGCCTTCGACTGGGCGAACTACAAGGCGGTGCTGGGCGGGGCGACTTTCCCGCGCAATATCCTGAACTCGGTGTTTGTGGCGACGACGACTGTGGTGCTGGCGCTGTTTCTCGCAGTAACCGCATCCTACGCCCTTGCCCGCGTGCGATTTCGGGGCCGGGGGTTGTTGTTGATGACGATCCTTGCGGTGTCGATGTTTCCCCAGATCGCGGTTCTGGCCGGGCTGTTCGAGCTGATCACCTATCTCGGCCTGTTCAACTCGCCCTTCGCGTTGATCCTGTCCTACACCATCTTCACACTGCCATTCACGGTCTGGGTGCTGACCACCTTCATGCGCGACCTTCCGGTGGAGATTGAGGAAGCTGCGATTGTCGATGGTGCAACACCGTGGATCATCATCACCAAGGTGTTCCTGCCGCTGCTCTGGCCAGCTTTGGTCACCACCGGCCTCTTGGCCTTCATCGGCGCGTGGAATGAATTTCTGTTCGCGTTGACCTTCACCTCATCCGAGGTGACACGGACGGTTCCGGTGGCGATTGCCCTGCTTTCGGGCGCATCGCAGCAGGAAATCCCTTGGGGCCCGATCATGGCAGCCTCTGTCATCGTGACGGTGCCGCTGATCATCCTCGTTCTTATCTTCCAACGCAAAATCGTCGCGGGTCTGACCGCAGGCGGCGTGAAGGGCTGAAAAAATGGCAAAAATTGAACTGAAGAACGTCAAGAAGTCCTATGGCGCGGTGGATGTGATCAAGGGCATCGACCTGACGATTGAGAAGGGCGAATTCATGGTGTTTGTCGGGCCTTCAGGCTGCGGCAAATCCACCCTGCTGCGGCTGATCTCGGGGCTGGAGGAGATTTCCTCGGGCGACATGCTGTTTGATAGCGATCGCGTCAACAACGTGCTGCCCAGCCAATGCGGCATCGCGATGGTGTTCCAAAGCTATGCTTTGTATCCCCACATGACGGTCTACGACAACATGGCCTTCGGGCTGATGCTGCGGAAGTTCGACAAGGCGGAGATCAAGAAGCGGGTCGAGAATGCGGCCCGCATCCTCGATATCGGCATGCTGCTGGACCGCAAGCCGAAGGCGCTGTCCGGCGGCCAGCGCCAGCGTGTCGCCATGGGCCGCGCCATCGTGCGTGATCCGCAGGTCTTCCTGTTCGACGAGC
>CAYLYV010000062.1:0-25224 GCA_964387655.1 uncultured Cypionkella sp.
CGCGACGGATCAGAAACTGGACGGTGCAACGTGCAGCCGTGGCCCACTCTTCTGCCAGCCGCGCCTGACGGGTGGTCAGCGACAATGAGACATGGACAACCTGCCCGCGCGCAGCTGACCCAGTTGCAAGACCAGCCGCCTTCGCATCCGAAGCCCTCTGGGCATTGAAAAATTTCTTCTCGTCCCGGGGCTCTTCTTTGGACCCAAAGGGTCTGATGCCGACCTCGCCAGCGTCGCCACCTGGCATCGACGCCGCCGCAATCACGGGTGACGAAGGTCGTGCCTCGCTCGCTGCATCAATCGACGTCGGCGGCACCGGGATTGCCTGATCGTCCGCATCACGCGCGCCCACGCTCCCGCCAAACCCCAGCTTTGCCGAAAACCCCGCGTCCTGGCGGATGATCCGCATCATGTCCTTGCGCTGCGCCATCATGCGACCTCCGCCGGATTGAGGATCAGCTGGTCGATCTCCTCCAGAAGGTCCCCTGCCTCCTTCACGGCACTTTGGACATGGGCAGCAAGCGCCCGGTTCGGCGTCTTGTCCGCGATCACCCCGAGAAGCCCTTCTCTGTCCATTCGAACATAAGCGGCGCGGCTACCAAGATAGGTCTCAAGGGCAGGCAAGGACTGGAACAGCTCTTCAGCCACCGCCCGCTCGGTCTCTGACACCCGCACAGGCACCCGGTTGAGCAATACAGAAAACCCCGCAAGCTCGGCTGGCTTTTCCACGCGACCACGCAGCTTCAGGTACCAGTTGGCGGTTTCCAGCGTCTCACTCAGATCGCCCCGCGACAACATCATCGGGCAGATGATCCGGTGCGCTGCGACGGCAAGAACGTCCTGTGCCTCAGATCCCCCGCCGAAGGTGTCGATCAGGATGAGGTGCTCTTGATCTGGCTGCTCATAGATCTGTCCGATGGCTTCTGCCACCCGGTGGGCATCAAGCGTGTGGATCACCTCAACCAAAGGAGACCAGTTGCCTGCTTCCTTTCCCGCCTGCATCCACTTGAGGCAGGATTTCGAGGCATCGGTGTCGAAGATCGTCACCGTCTCGCCCCTTGCAGCCGCAGCAGAAGCCAAGGCGCGGCAGAGGGTGCTCTTGCCCGATCCCCCCTTGCGGTTCATCACCAGCACCACACGTATCCCGTAGCCCATACCACCTTCCTCACTTCGCCGATCGCGTTATTCACAATGCGGATCGCGTAAATCTTTTATCTTAACTCACATCGCTTTAATCTGAACGCCCACTGCGGATATCAGAAACCAGCTCGCGCAAATATTATTGCTCAAGGCTTATCTCTTTAATCGTTTGTCTGATTACTGGATGCGTATGTCTTTTATCTGATCGCGCAATGCGTGTATCACAAGGCGGAACCCCAAACACACATCCCTGATGCCACAAGACGCATCCCACACTTCCTTTCTCCGGAACCTGAACACTGAACGACAGGCTCCGCACGGTAAACAAAACAAGGCTTTAGGCCCAAATTCTCAGGAAAAACTCACCTCTGGCCACATGGCTGGGGGTGCGTGATCCCTGTCTCACCTTGTGTGTTGCGCGATCAGCGAAACGCATTCGGTGGCGGGGGAGCTACCCAAGGTCAGCACAATCTGCAAGAGCATAAATCGCGCTTAGATTGCACTTGAAAGGGAGGTGAAGGAAGGGGTAGGAAGAGTGGCAGGAAATGCGATGTGTCTACAAATAATCGGTGGCAGAAGTTGGCGGTAAAATCAGATCATCGCAAAACAAGACTTAAGTCGCGGTCCAAGGTTTTGGCGAAGACTGGCAATGAAGTTTCTGATTCTGCAGCACAGCAAGTCGGTGGGCGAGGTCGGCCTCGGTCGGAGGACAAGGGCCAGGTCGTGAGCTGTCGCCTGCCTGCCGAAGAACTTCATGCCTTCGATGCGCTCTGCACCCAGCTTGGTGCGAAATCCCGGTCGGACGGGGTGCGATCAGTGGTGCGGATGGCGTCAGGTTTCCTCGAGTTCAGCCGGGAGGACAGCGCCAAGCTGGAAGAAATCCGTTACGAGTTGGGCAAGATCGGCACCAACGTGAACCAGATCGCCCTGGCGGCGAACCGCGGCAGAGCACCGATGGTCAAGGCGCAATGGGCTTCGATGGATGAATTGCGGCGGTCCCTGCCAATGGTGGCGAAGGCGCTGAGCCAGATTATCGCCGAACGTCGGCGGCAGGGTGTGGCGCTTTTCCGCAAGTTTGCAGAAAGCCAGAAGGGCGCGCGCCATGGTTAAGCTTGGGTCGCGTCCCATCGGGGTTGCAGAGGCCGTTCTTGGGGAGATCAACTTCCTGCGGCCGCAGCAGGGCAGGGTGAAGGCGGGCGGCTCGTCCTCGCCCAAGCGCGGGTTCAGTTTCTCGACCCGGGCCAGCCAGATGTGGCGGTTTTCGCTGGGGTCGAACGCGGCGGTTCTGAAGAAGATCGGCAAGGGTGGGACGGCGAACGCCAAGGAACTGGCCGCCCAGATGGACTATCTGTTCTCTAAGTCAGCCTCGATCTTCG
This sequence comes from uncultured Cypionkella sp., assembly GCA_964387655.1. GTDB lineage: Bacteria > Pseudomonadota > Alphaproteobacteria > Rhodobacterales > Rhodobacteraceae > Cypionkella. The sequence continues at coordinate 2,517 of CAYLYV010000062.1, forward strand.
GCAACGGGGTCGTGCTGGATGCCGACGCCAAGGGGCTGACCAAAGAGGAGCGGAATGACATCGTCGGTGACTGGGTCGAGGACTGGCGTGGTTCGCCGAAGAACGGTCACACCACCCATCTGCTGATGAGCTTCCCGTCCCATGTTCGACCGGAGAAGGCTAAACTGATCGCTGAGGTCTGGGCCTTCGAGATGTTCCAGTCAGGCGAGCATCAGGACGATGTCTGGTCCTACGTTGCGGCCCTGCACACCGACAAGGCGCATCCGCATGTCCACATGGTCGTCAACAACCGGGGCACGGTGAATGACAGCTGGTTCTTCATGGCCAAGGAACATGTCTTCAATCTGGAGATCATGAAAGAGCGCATGGTGGCGATCGCGGCCGAGGAGGGCGTGTTTCTGGATGCCACTTCGCGAGCCGAGCGTGGCTTGCTGACCTACGGCCCGTCGCGGGCAGAGATCGAGCGGGCGCGGGTCGAGGGCCGGGCGCCGGAAGAAAAGCAGCGTGAGGGCAAGGCGCTGGAGGATGCGTTGGCGACGATGGCACGCACGGCGGATGCCATGCGCAGTCTACAGCATGTGGCGGCACTGACAGGTCTGCCGGAGATTGGCGAGAAGATCGCCAAGGCGGAAGAAGCTTTGCGTCGTGGCGGGGTGCTGCAACCTTTTCCGGGCGATATCGCGACGGCGGAGCGGGCCGATCTGGACCGGCATTTCAGCAGATGGATGGCCGAGGCGGAGGGCAAGATCCGAAAGATGCCCGTCGCCGAGCGCAAGGACATGCGGGACGAGCTTTATGGCTATGCTATCGATATCGCCAAAGGCTTGGGCGATGCGAGAGGGGCGCAACTTTTGCAGATGCTGCCGCAAACAAATCTCTATGCAACGGGACTTGAGGGTGACCGCCTGACACAGGGTAGGGAGGCCGTTGATCGGCAGCCAGGTGCCGTCGACCGGCTGAAAACGGACATCGTCTGCAAGGCTGTGGCTTTGGGTCTTAGCAGTGACCGCATGGCCGAGCGGTTGGAAACCGGGGCAGCCAATGCCTGGGAAGAGCGCGACTGGGTGCGCAGTGACTTGCTCGCCCTGTCCGGGCGACGGCGTGCAGATCTTCGTAACCCGGATCAAAGCCGGAAGGTCGTCGATGACCTTGACAGCTTCTATGAAGCGGCGGCCAAGCTAATTGGGCATGCCCACGAATATGATGTGGCACCGGAAAATGATCGGTTGCTGCGCGCCCTCGGGTCGATGGGCCGCATCATGCAGACAGATGGTAAGGTTGAGTTCCGGGGTGATGCCCATGCTGAGCGGTTCGCCGACGAGCTGCGTCAGCGGTATGGCAAAGGGGTTGTGGCAGAACTCGCCGGCGGGCGGACAGAAGCGTTAGCAGGGGATTTTGAGGATGCGGACCAACGGATGTGGATCGCGCGAGCGGTTGTTTCTTCGGCTAAGTCGCATGTGGCGTTCGGTCTGACGCTGAAAGAGGCACGGCACGCTGAGCGGCTGCTCACGTCAACTCCTGCTCGGGGCGAGCATGACTGGGAGCGGTGATTGCGCTCAATGCCCTCGTCAGGGTTGCGCTAAGGATTTTAGCACGTGCCGTAGTAGCCGCCGGAGTATCGGCAGTATTCTGTGGCAGCGCCGGAACGGATCATCTCTGCAGCAATGTCTCGGCCGTTGGGCAGCAGGCATTGGGCAACGAGGCGTCCATATCGATCAACGTCCAGAACAGCGCAACGCAGGTACTTGCCGGATATCAAACTGCGCAGGGTCGACGTGGCGGTTGAGCCGCCTTGGTGGTTCCATTCTGGTGCATCGAGGCCCCAGACACGAATTCGACGCGACTCGCCACTCAGCGTGAAGGTGTCTCCGTCTAGAATCTTGCTGACACGTGCCTCAAGGATGGGTGCTTCCTCGGCTCGAGCCATCCCGCCCCCAAGGAAAAGAAAACCGATCCCGATTGCCGCCAGTAGGGGAATGCCGGTGAGATCGGCACGACGAAGTCTGAAACGGCTCAAATATCTATACATGCAACCATTATCGCTCGGCTCGTCATCTCACTGCAAGTTGCTTCCGCGATCAAAACGAGGACGAAACAGGTGTGAGTGCCGACGTCGGGCTGAGGGCGACATGCAATGCGCACTCTCCAGCACCTGCAAGGGTTGGGCCCGAGGGCATGCTGTTTAGCTGAACTGCTGAAGTTTTTAGGGCTGCAATCATGCTGTGACTTCCTGACAAGTCAGAGTGGCATTGGTAGGCTGGTCTCAGAAATCGCGCAGTCCGGGACGGTGACCAATGGCAAAGAACAGGATCGATGAGGCATTGGCCGCTCTGAAAGCCGCAGGCAATGACGGTTTTGGTGCGCGCCGGGAGGTTCTTGAACGTTTGGGCTTGGATCTGCTGCATCGACCGGCTCTGGGCGGTCAGATCGTTGCACGAATTTGCGCGATCGCAGAACCAAGCCCACGCGACGAGGGTTTGCTAGACCTTCTGGGAGCAGGACTTGATACTGCCCGCATCGCCCGCGAAAACGGTAAAGCACGTGGTCAGACCCTTATCGTTGCAGTCGAAGCGGCATTAGACCTTGCGCGCGGACAAGGTCGGATGACATCCGCCCACAGTATGCTCTTTGCCCAACTTTGGACCCGAAATGGCTTGCCCGCGCCGGATGCTCTCGCACTTCAGGCCGAAGAGGTCGTTCCTGCAGAGGGTCGGCGCGCGTCCAATCTTGCTGAGGGTGATGTTCTGCTGGAAGCACTCTTTGCCGAACTTATCCAGCAGGCGGAGGGCGAACCGCTTGCCCTACATCATGCGCTGACCGAGAGCTTCCCGGCGATGCCGCCTGAAATGCGTGATCATGTCGTGGCGTATTCGGTCGGCCGCAGTGATCCCATCCATGCCGAACTGGCCTGTTACTGGTTGCTTGACCCAGCCCTGCACATTCGTCTCACAGCAGCACAAGGCCTCGCCAATCGCCTTGCAAGTGCTGAACTTCCTGGGCGAATACTGGCGTCACTGGTCGTCCTGCGCAGTTGGATGCCCGACGATGCCGCGCGGGCGAAGGTAGACACCATTCTCAAAGAGGCGATGCGCAAGAGCGTCGCACCTTCAGCAGATCAGGCGCCGTGGACGATGCACAGCATTCGCGCATCCTTGCCCGATGGTGGAGGGGCTCAGAGCATCGGCATTGCGCTACAATCCGGTTCGCAGCGCAAAATGGCGATGCTGCTCCTGAAACAGGGGCAGGGTGTGAAGGACGCATACACCATCACCTGTCGAACAGCGCGGGACCAGAAATCCATCGTTGAGCGCATGACCGAAGAGGTCGGCGCTTTGACGGTGACTGCAGACTATGTGCGGCGTGCTGTTTCCATCGCTTTGGCAGATGGTCTGGCCCAAGGTCTGCTGCCGGTCCCGGGGCTGATCGAGGTTGTTCGGATATGTGGATTTGCCAGCTTGCGGCCGGAGGTGAAATCGACACCGGACCTCATCGCTGATCTCGCCTCAACGCAGGCCGTGCAAGCGCTTCCGCCGCGGCATCATGGGGATCTGATTACCGCCAGCGAGGAGTGGTGGGATCGCCACGAAACCATCGAAAGTTGGTTCGAAGACAGCGATGCTGCCCATGCCGTTCTCGACAAGGCGCGTAGCGCGAAATCCGCAGAGACGGCGCTTTGGAAATGGTTGGAGACCCGACGCGATTGGTGGGCACGCATTCTGGCCCGATCCGCTGATGTCTTGGAAACGGCTCACCACCCGGATGCGGCAGGCTTTGCTGCCTGTGCTATGGCCCTGCTGGAAGGTCGTAGTTTGAAGACGATCCCGGTCATGCTTGATGTGCACGAACAGACGATTGAAGCTTGGGTCCGAGATGATCCAGACTTCGACCCAGGCTTGACGTTTGAAGAACTGGCGCAGGAGGCACCCACCCCCGAAATGAAGGGCGAAGTCGCAGCCCTGCTGCGGGGCACCGAGCTTTCGGTGGACTGGCTTGACGGCTATATGACCGGCGTTGTGATCGCGCCGCAGATGATCATGCCAAACCAATGGCTGCCTGCAATTCTGGAGCCGGTCTTGCCACGGATCAACCCGTCGCAATTCCATCGCTTCATGGACCTTCTCATGATGCGCGCTCAGACGGCCTCGGATGTTGCCTCTGTCCCTGACCAACTCGTTGCCGCAATATCTTCTCGCTCGAAGAAGGGGCAGGTGGAATGGTGGAGCGGGTTTTCGGATGCCATGAGCAAGTTTCGAACGGCTTGGCCTAAGGTGGGTATTACTAAGGAGGAGCGGCGGCTCTTGGATACTGCGGCAGCTGGATTCACAAGCGCGGACTTGGCTGAGTTTGCGGCTCTGGTCGCGCTCCGACAGGAGCGAAATCTTAGCTGAGGAAGAGGCTGGTCGGCGTCGATAAGGGCGCAAACCGGACGTTTTCTGCATTTGCTGCGGCCGCCTGCATCGCAGAATGGCAACCCAGCCGCACCACGACCCGCAAGATGAATAAGACACTGTTCTGGCTATGTGAAGAAAAGGGAAATCCGACCCAAACAACGCCTCCTGATCGCAGCGCAACAGTTGTGTTGTGCCGACTGAACCCATACCGTTTACTAAGAAGGCGCCGTGTTGCGCTAAGGAAGTTTCGCGTTGTGGGGTAGTAAATTGCGCAGTTTTGAGAAGTGGCATGAGCTGTCCCTGCGTCGTGGAATTGTGCTTCCAGATTTAGATGGCCCGGTTACCGCATCAAAAATTTCAGCTTTGTTGACGGCAATGATGGAGTTGCAATCGGCAGCGCAAGATAGCTCGTTTGACAGCCTGCTCGAAACAAGCGCCTCGCTTGTGGAGGATATCCTAGAAGCACAGAGCAAGACCTCGGACCAACTCGAGCAACTGTTGCTTCAATATCTTCAGTTTGAAGTATCGATAGCGCCCATTAAGGCTGCGATTGGCAGGGGTCGTTTTGATTTTGCGTTCGACTGGATCCACAATGGTTTAAGCGACAAAGTAGGCTCTAGCGCAGAGCGGGAGTTTTTTCTTGAACGACCGTGGCGTTTCATAGGCAAATTAGTCGACATACTACCAACGAGCTTCCCCAACTCCTTTCTAGAGTGGGCCGACATATTTTTCTACTACTGTCGACACCAATCGGCACTCCAGACGCAGGCCATTGAGGTTGCAAGGATAGTTTCAGCTACAGTCTTTGTCCTCCCCGCAACGACAGACCTGGCAGTGAAAGCTGCGGTTAGCTTAATGTGTTGGGGCCGAGATGTCGGGCACGAGGGTGCGCTGGTCGTTGCTACTGAACTGAAAAGACGCTTCTCTGAAGAGGAGCTGTCAATGTCAAACAAGGCGTCAATTGCCAAGGCATTCTCTACGCGTAGCTGCGATTTGGTTGGTGATCGCCACTACGTCTGGGCAAGAGTGGTTTTAAACGACTTTGCAGACCTATTGTTTCAACACGAACCCTTTCAGTACCTGTTTGCGTCTTTTGAAAATGTGACTGACTGGGACGCGAACATCGAACACCTTCTAGAGGCAGCAAAAAAATATTCGACTGAAGTTAAGCAGAGTTTCCCAAAACACACGGATTGGCTGATTTCTCTAGATCAACGATCCAATCTGCTGAGCCCTGTTGCCAAATTTTCATTAGATAATGATCGCTCTGAAGATTTTGCAAAAGTTCTTGCCGCTTGGTACGACGGTGAGGTTGATACATCTGCTGCTGGTTGCAGCGTTGTTTTGCCTACCGCTATTTCTGGTGTTGGATTTCTCGGTCCCTCCGCTGAAATGATCCCTTTTCGCGGGCACTTCGTCGGAGCAGACAAAGTTGTCGAAGCAATGAACGATGTCACCAACAAAGCTCTAGGAACTACTCGGACGGTGCAAGCTGGCCCTGAACTTGATAGAGCGCCTGACCGCCGCGGGCAACCGAACAGGAATTTCGCCGCCGAATTTGAGGCGTTGTTGATCGACTTCTACAATATCCCAATGATAGCTGAGAAACTGGCTGGAACGCCGTCTTTCACATGCTTTCCCCACAGCATCCATCCCTTGCAGGCACTCCTCGCACGTGAGGCGCAAGCAAGTTGGCCGTTGAGTTCTAGCTTGCGGACTCCTCTGCAAAACCGACCTGTTCGGAGGGTGGCAATCTGGGCATCATGTGCTGATTGGTATTCTGAAATGGAATCGCGCTCAGCATCAAATTTCTTTCATGCTAGCGGTGTCGAAACGCACCTCTATCTCGGCAGTGAAAGCGGCAGGAGTGATTTTCTGAAAATGTATAATTGTCAGTCTTACGACTACATCCATGTGATTGGACATGGCGCTTTTGATCACTTGGAACTCGGATCCTCTAGAATTCTCATCAATCAAAGTGAATTTGTAGCAATAGACGACTTGGTGGATGCTAACCTAGGCAAGCAGGGAAGGCGTCTGCTTTGCTTAAATATCTGCGACGGAGGGGTCTCTGATGGCCTTGGCGGTATACAAAAACTTGGGCTTGCACCGTCTCTAGCATCTCCTTCGCAAGCGGTCATATCACATCTTTGGCCTGTCGAACCTCGAGTGGCTTCAGCATTTGGATTGACGCTATGTTCCAACTTGGTATCAACGCAAAAAGGCCATTTTGAAGCATTTTCCACCACTTTAAAGAGACTACAAGAACCTTGGATGCAGCGGGTAGCAACTCTGCGGGCACACTTTGACGGAGAAATTATTGATCGCCTAGAAAATTTCGCTGCTGCAGACGACATCTTCGATTGGGCGTCTCCGGTGTTTTTCCAGTAGCCCCAGCTCTGGAGCCGACTTTTGCTTTAGTGGGTTTGATTGAGGATACTGATTCAAGATTGTTCTGAAAGAGGCATCGATGCTTGAACAGCCTGATAGCATGACCGACGTCACGGAGGCATGCGCTGAAGCTGTGCCGGCCAAGTTCCCTGTTGCTTATGCCGGTTCGGAGCAAACCGCTTGGTCACCGCCCCTAGTCCGACTTTGAATCTGACCCGATTGCATTGCTCGCCCCAGAAACCAAGTCGACGATCTTCCACCCCTGCTCGGTGGCGGGACCTATCAGCGCCGTTGCTTCGGATTTACGTAGCGCAAGGCCAAGCAACTCCCGCGGCCTAGTTACCCCCACAAAGACGTTTGTCGCGGCTGTGAGCCTTACCCCTGTAAATAGCTCGTCGGTGACCCCGAACGCACGTGGAAGCACGGCTGTAAGGTCGATGCATTGCTCGCCCGCTCTATTGCCTTTCCAAACTTCGCTCTCAACTACAAGAATACCATCCACGCTCTTGCCCTTGACCGAATGGATCGACCCCAGCCGCAATGTTAGATCGTCGAACTCAACCTGTTTGGTTGACTGGCGCAAGGGGTCGGCGAGATCGGCCTTTTGCGCAGCGAAGAAAGCGCAAATACCCTTGATATCATCCTCTGAGCCCTTAGGAACCGGACCGAACAGGGGCAGCATTGCTTCAATGAACGCCAGCCACGCGGCCTCTTCCCACACCGCGGCGCTTGCAAGCACATGGTCCCGAAGCAGTCGCCGTATGCTGCGGGGTAACGCAACATCGCGATAAGCCAGCGCCGACCAAACATTTTGGGCGTTGATCGGACGATCATTCGCCGCTTTCCAGCCGTATGCACGCGCAAGTCCGGACACTCCAACGGCAAGCATCTCACTGACCTCGACTGGCGGCCGTGCTGCGGCGTGATGGACCGCAGCCTTCTGAAGTTGCCGACAAAGGAGGTTCGCTTTGGGACGCGCACCCCCCTCGCTGCGATATGCCGGATGATAATCGACGAGGCTTTTCGGCTGCCAAGCCCCTTTCTTGCCCGCCTGACTATGACGTGACGCGACCGCCCAGACGTCGCGGGCACTGCAATCACTGCCCCATAACGCCTGCGCCTCATCAGCGAACGCGCCGAGAACTTGTCCGATCGTTGCCTCATCGAACAAAAACATCACGCGCACTCCTGGCCGCGCGCCCAAACCCGCAATGGTCTGGGACCGGCGCGTGGTCAGCCGACTTGCAAAGCCAGCGATATCACTGCCAAACCTGCGGCTTGTATCGAGAGAAATGCAACTCGCCGCCGGCGTCCAGTAGGTTGGTGGTGTTCCATCATCATCGTATAGCGTTTGATTGCTGTCCCCGAGACGTTGAAACGCGGTTCCTCCAAGCTTGAACACATGCTCCAGCAACCTGAGCTGATCGCCATTCGTATCCTGCGCCTCATCGAGAATGACAAGCGGAAATCGATCGCGAAGACGCTCGGCAAGAGCGGGGTTCTCACGAAGCGCGCGCCACGCCAGCGCCGTCATGTCGGCGTACCTGAAGAGGCCGATCCTAACCAGCGAGGCCTTAAGATTTGCAAGTGCCTTGCCGCAGTTTGTATCAGCACCGTGCTGGCCCTTTTGCCGCTGCACCATAAGGCTTTCGGGTTCGCGCCTTACGTCATCGAAGGCTGGATCAAGTGTGAGTTTCCCAACCCATTTAGCTACGGTCGCACCTGCCTTCTCTGCTTGGTTCTTCAATGCCCAGAATGACGTATAGCGCCGCAACGCCTCGGCTTCGAAAGCATCGTCGTCAATCTGGCGCACATCCCAGCCCAGGCCGCGAATATAGGGCAAGGCAAGGTACTGGTTGATGAATGCTGTGACCGTGCCCGTGAAATGGGGATAAGCCATCAGCCGCGACCCAGTCGGATGACGTCCGATCAAGTCTTCGACCTCGGTTCGTGCGGCATTGGTGTGCGAAATAACGCAGATACCGCGCCTACGGGACAACCAGTTGCGCGATAGTAACGCGAGCTTCGCCGCGACCAGTGTTGTTTTCCCATTGCCGGGTGCAGCCTGAACGTCACAGTACGCCGCATTCGCCAAAAAGTCTGTCTGGCTCGGATCGGTAAAATCGCAGGCGCCCAGCTCGTCACCAAGTTCGGCAAGCAGCTGCGGCGTAAGCGGCATGATCTCGAACATGGCGCTAAGCTTCCGCCGCTGTTGCGCCGTGGGCTCCCGCGACCGCGACTTCTTCGTTTTCCGCTTCCGGCTCGGCAACTGTCGCTGGCGCCCCGGGGACATAGCCGCCAGTCACATAGTCAATTGCACGCACCAGATAGGGCGGAAGCCGATCACGCATCTGCTCCGGCGTATCGTTGCGTTTGCGCAAGATGGCAGCAAGTTGCTCTGCAACCTCGGCCTTTGATGCCTCTTTGTCATGGATGTGCTGGTAGATTTTAACAGCGATTTGAGTCGCAGTGAGCCCTTCCTCTTTCCACTCCGCGTAGGTTTCGCTTGCCTTCGCCACGATTTTGGCAAGCCACTCTGGCTTGCGACTGGCGGTCTTTGCAAGTTGAACTGCTTGGTACACGCTCTCGGCAAGCTCCGGCCGGAGCGCGAGATCAAATTCGAGCGTCCAACTGTCGGCGATGAATGCATCGACGGGGTCACCGACATCGCGTCGCAGCGTCGTAAGCCGCGCCGCGATTTCGATTGGGCTTAGCTCGTTCTCGGTCTTGCGATCGCCGACGAGGCCCTTCGCCTCCGGGGGCGGAATGTCCCTGTCCGGGATCAATGCGACAGGCACCGCAATCGCTGTTCCCGCTTTGCGCTGTAGGATGCGGCTGTATCGGAAAAGCCCGCGGTGGCCGACATTGACGATCGAAACACCATGGCGGCTGAGCGGACGTCCGAGCTTCTCTGCGATCGCTGGCAGCAGCAGGTTCTCACCGTCGCCCTCCACTACGATTAGCGCGCGGGCGAAGAATAGGTTGGCCTTGGTCGCATCGAGGAACCGCCGCAGAAATTCATAGTCGTCCGCATCGAGTCGTGTGTGTTCTGATGCGAGCGGAAAGGCGCGGTGGCCAACGATCATCGTCATCGTCTCCAGTTCGGCGCCCGCTGCGAGCTGCGGGCTATGAGTGGTGAGCAGGACTTGGACCTGTTGATGGGTTTCACCCTTCTGCGGGTCCGGCTTGGCAGCACGGGCGGCGAGCACCTCCATGAACAAAGTCTGGTGCTGAGGATGCAGGTGAGCTTCCGGCTCCTCGATAAGCAGAAATGGGACTTGATCGGGGTGCGACTGAAGCAACAACAACTCAGCGGCCATGAACAGCAGGTTGTTGTAGCCCAATCCGCGCTGAACGCGCTCGGAGCCTGCTTTGGCGTTGAGATAGAGTTCGAACCTTTCTAGGATTTGATCGAAAGATCCACCCGCGCCCAGGTCCAGAGTCGCGACAAGGCGATCATCCACGAACGACAGCTTGTCGAGAAAATCAGTGTTTACGCTGCTAGCGACACCTACTACCGCAGTGTTGTCTCGGACCGCCGAGTCGGAGGCCGCGAGTGTGTCGAGAAGAGTAGCACTTGCGCCGGGCGCCGCCGGCCTGCTCTGCGATCCCATCGTAGGCATCGCGCCGAGAATGCGTGACAGTCGAGACCGACGTCCTGCCCGCATCTCGCGCTCGGCGTCACGTAGCGGTTTGAGGTAGGTGGCCTTGAGATACTCCCGTAGTTCCCCATCGAGTGGCAAACCCGTGCCTTCGGCGCCTGAGCGGTGCTGGCTAGAGATGATACTGCCGCCGCCAGGCGAGACTCGACGTGCGGCGCGCATGCAAACGTGCAGGCGAAGCTTTCCATTTTCGTTAGTACACCACTCGAGAAAGCGTGCTTCTTCATCTGCGCTGAGGTTGTCAAAGGTGCATCGCACGATGAAGTCGAAACCCCGTTCCCCATCGGCGCCGACGTGAAAGTCCTGTTCGTCCGGTCGGAAATACTCCTCGCCGCGCGTCCAAAGGACGTATCGAGCAGCATCAACGATAGCGCTCTTTCCGGCATCATTTGGCCCGACCAAAATGTTTAGGCCTGACGAAAGTCTTAGTTGCAGAGGCGCACTTGAAGCGAAGCAACGAAAACCCAAGGCATAGATTTCGGAGATGAACAATCAACTACTCCAGTGGTCAGTGTAACGCCTGATTGTACGTTAGCGAACCAAGACAATCCTGACCACATTGATCAGTAGGAGCGGCGGCTCTTTGTGGCGCGCCGCACTGCCAGCAACGAAAGTTTAAGGGCAACGCGCCGCAGCTGTCAGTATGATGCCTACTTTCAGACGGGCGATTTGGCAGCCTCCATGTCAGATATGGGTGCGAAGCTGACTGGGGCTCAAATTAGTCAGCCGATCACCACGGGCCAGCCGCGTCGATCCTGGTCGGTCGGTCACGCAATGGGCGGAGAGCGGCCCGACGCCAACGCGGCACGGCAACTGCAGCAAGCCTGCAAAAGCTGTCATTGAAGGAGCCGCAGCGAAGTTTACACCGGACGACGTCGAACGGGCGACAGCGAGCTTTCGCTGCTCTATTCACAAGCAGCTGGACTGGAACCCTCTCATTCTGTCTTTTCACTGATGTACAGATTACCTGGGTGAACAAAGACCAAGTGGCTGGCGCCCCCTTCGAGCTCTTGGGCGTGTGCGAGCGATGCTCTTCCTACTCAGCCTTGACATTTATCGTAGGTCAGGTAAAATTTAATCGCCTTCGGGCAGATTCTGTCATCATAGATTGTGATGGTTGCTCAGATCGTGGGCCAGATTTGCTCTTCGAGTTTCCTTTATCAGATTTCACGGATTATAGTAATCCTTGCGATCGCATAAGAGTGCCCGAAGGTGTTTGTTTGGAGAAGGTATTTGAGTTCGTTAGCGAGACTTAAGGCGGCAAATACCCGCGATGATTTGGCAAAAATTCTCAACGTTAAACCAAAAGATCTCAGTTACATTCTGTATGTAATGCCTCCAAGGACGAAATACACGTCATTCGATATACCAAAAGCGTCTGGTGGCACGCGAACTGTCCACGCTCCAAATTCACATTTAAAGAGCCTGCAAGATCGAACCTCAAAGCTGTTATATGATTGCTTTGATGAAGTTTTACCAATTAATTTTAATAGCGGCGCTCGTGCTTTATCGCACGGTTTCCAGAGAAAGCGAAATTTATCGATCATCTCTAATGGAGCAAAGCACCGTAATAGGCGCTTTTTATTTAATTTGGATTTGGAAGATTTTTTTGGCTCCTTCAATTTTGGAAGGATTCGAGGTTACTTCATCTCAAACAACGATTTTCGATTGAAGTCACCCGTCGCTACAGCCTTGGCCCAGATCGTCTGTCATGAAAACAAGCTCCCGCAAGGAGCGCCATCGTCGCCTATCGTTACAGAACTCATCACGCGCATTCTTGACGTTCGTTTGTTAAAAATAGCAAAAGAGTTCGGATGCACCTATTCCCGATATGCTGACGATATATCATTTTCAACTAACAAGCATAGTTTTCCAGACAGCATCGCTGTGCCTCGTGACGACGGCATTTGGAGCGTTGGACCTGCTGTTCTGAACAAGATTACGCAGAGCGGATTTCGAATAAATGATTCCAAAACAAGAATGCAACTAAAAAGTAGCAGGCAAGTAGCTACGGGGCTTGTTGTCAACGAGAAGGTTAATGTCCCTGCGGAGTATTCGAAGCAGGTACGGTCTATGACCTTTGCTCTATTTCAGACTGGAAAGTGCTTTGCCCAAGACGTGCGAACTAAGGCGGCCAATCCTGTAAGCATTGCGGCGCTTGGGGGGAAGATCGAACACATGTTCCATGTAAAATCTAAGGAATATTTGGATGATCAAGGGAAGCCGCACCCAGTTTCAAGATTTGAGGGCGATAAGATAAAGATTCCTGCATTTTATCGTAGCTATGGGGATTTTATATTCTTTAGGAGCTTTTGCTTTAACGATAAACCAATTATCCTCTGCGAGGGGGTGACAGACAATATTTATCTCAAGGCCGCAATGAAAAGCAAGGCAGCTAGTTTTAAATCCTTTGCTGTCGCGCACATTACTTCGAAGAAAACGTCACTGCTGGTAGATTTCTATAGTTATTCGAAATCAGCTCAGTTAGTCATGAAATTGACTGGTGGCGCCGCGCCGCTTAAGAGCTTTATTGCCGACTATGGGTTGAACTTTTCGAGGTTTAAGGCTGCGAAATTGGCGAACCCAGTTATAGTTGTTGTTGACAACGATGCTGCAAACAATCCACTCTGGGCGCTGCTGCGAGATAAGTACAAAGTTGTAGGTGCTGACGGATCTGCGCAGTTCTATCGAGTCACCAAAAATCTTTATGTCGTCCCGATCCCAAGGATTGGTGGGAAGGACACGTTTATTGAGCATCTTTTCGATCAGGCAACACTCGACGCCAAGTTAGATGGAAAAACTTTTGACTTTGGACAGAAAAATAAGATCATCGCAGCTGGCAAGTATGGTAAAAAGGCCTTTGCCAAGAATGTTGTCGCTGTGAACCGGAAGACAATCAACTTCGACGGCTTTGACGCGCTCTTGACCAATATCCAAGCGGCTATCCAGGCCCATGCGACGGCTCCAGTGTAGGACTAACCATGTTGGCTTGTGCCTACGCTAATGTCTGAGACTGAAAGCATCACCGATGTGCCGTTCTCCACCTCTGGATTGCAACGGAGAAGCAGCAGATCGCGCGGAGGAGCTTTGCCGGTCATCGTTGGCTTTGTGCGCCGTCCTGCAGACTGGGGCGCGGCGCTCCCACCCTCCGCTCCCTGCGCTCGGCTACCACAAATGCGAATACTCTGTCGCGAAACTGACTGAACGACTGGCTCGGGGAACGGAACTGCGCAGCATTCGGCTATGCCGAGCAGCCGATTTTGGACCGATCATGTAGCAAGGAATGTGGCAGTCTCGAGCAATTATCGTCCGAGTCTCCTGAAACCGCTTTTCTAGACTCCTCGGAGGTCAACAAGCCTCGCACCCGGGCAGGCCGCAACCGCGATATCGCAGAGATGCTGATGGTGGGTCAGATAGATCACCTGTCCTTTGCGTGCCATGTCGCCCAAGAGTCCGAAAGCCTTTTCCGCGCGAACGTCGTCGAAGGTTTCCATGATATCGTCTGCAATGAACGGCACAGGGGGGCGTGACTTTGCCAGCTCGTGATATCCGGCGATCCGCAGGGCTAGATACAGCTGAAATCTAGTTCCCTTAGAGAGATCAGTCGCCAGTTTCGACCCACCCTCTGCGGGCAGCGCGACAAGAATTTCGCTTGTGCCTTCGGGCTGGGCCGCAAGTCCGGTATAGGCTCCCCCGCTGAGTTGGCGAAAGGCATCGGATGCACGGGCCAGCATGGCGCTGCGATGACTGTCACGATACCGCCGTAAGCCCTGTTCAAACGCCATGAGCCCGAAACGCTGTGCCAGATGCGTTCGGGTTTGCTCTGCAAGCTCGTTCAAAAGGTTTGCCCTTTCAGACACGATACGCGCAACCGCGTCGTCGCCACCAACTGCTTGAAGTAACCGCCGCGCCTCTGTCAGTTCGGCGAAGCGGGCTTCGGAGTCTGCCCTTGCAAGGGTAAGCGAATCTTGGAGGCGGATCGCGCTGGCCTCTAGCAGGCCTGCATCCTCCAACGGTGCGGGATGTCGGGCAAGGTCTGCCTCAAGCTCGGCGATTTCGCGCCTTAAGCGGTTAGCCCGCAGACAAGCAGACAGGTGATCGGACAAGCTTCCTTCACCGGTCCATTCAAACCGGTCTCCCAAGTCCGTGCGCCTTGCTGCCAGCGCGTCTTTTTTTGCCTGACTGATGTCTTGTGCCTCAAGTTCACGGGCCAAATCGGCCAGAATTCGCGCGTGGTCGCGTTCGGCCTGTTGCGCAACGGTCAGGCGGTCCAAAAGATTTGCCCAAGCTATGGTGGCAGGCAACGAGAGCGCCGCAAAGATGGCACCGGAGGCATCCAGAAAACTGCGGCTGTTGCTTTCCATCTTTGCAACGCGGTCAGCCAGTTCTGCGCGTTCGATCTCAAGCCTGGTCAGGTTGTCGAGGCCGTCAAGCAAGGTTGCAAGACCCATATCGTCATCAGCCACCTCTGCCAAAGGTTTCCCTATGCTGGCGGCGGCCCAATCTACGTGCCAGTTTTCCAAAGCCAGTTTCGCTGCGGTAAGGTCAGCAGTTCGCTCGTTAAGGTCGGCGGTCAGGTCTGACAACTGCCTTGCGGCGTCTTGCTGTTGGCTGGCGGTATCCAGCCGCGCCAGTGCCTCGGACCAAAGCGGGAGAAAGTCGCGTTCCGGGGCCAGACTCAGCGCTTCGGCAAGATGGCCCGTCGCTGCATTTAGTGAAGTGTCTGCGCGGGTTAGGGTTTCTTGTGCTTGGTCGCGGATCGCAATTGCCATTAGCGCCTTTTCACGCAGCGCCAGCCAAGCCTTCAGATCAGCGATCCCCGCACCGTCCAGGCCATGCTCCGTGGCGCATTCCGCCACTGCTTGCTCGAAAGCCTGCCGTTCCGCTTGCTGTCTTTGAAGCTCGGCAGTGGATTTGTCCACTTCGTCGGTGATTTGTGCCAAGGCTAAGGCGCGTTCAGCCCCAATCTTTGCCGCGGCGGTAGTTTCGGCGAGATGCAGTGTGATCCGGTCATCAAGCCGCAGTGCGGTTTCGAACGCTGCTGCGGTATCGGGCGCAAGGCGGACCAGATGCGCGGCCCATGCCGCTTCGCGGTGTTGACGCGCCTTTATGGCTTCGGTCAATGAAGGTTCTGCCGCCATATCCGCAACCACGCCCTTTTGCGCTGTTGCCAGGTCGCTCTTGCGGCGATCCACTGCTTCGCGGGCATCGCGCAAGGTTCGGCTGGTAGTTTGATCGGCCGCTTCCCAAGCGGAGATTTGCCAAGGGGCGGGCACTGCAAGCGTCACCAAATCCTGCGGGGTGCCGCTCCATGGAGCCAAAGCGATCATTGCATTCGACAATTCGGAATTGCGAAGGGCAAGGTCTTGTTCGGCGCGTGACTTTTGCACCTCGGGGTCGGTCTGCCGTAGTCGGGCGACAAGATGTGCCAGACTTTGCAAATCTGCGGCAGGTGCAGGGTCCCCCAGTTTTTCGCGTGTGACGGCCAAACGGTTCTTGGCTTTGACAGCCTCATCTTGCGCGCGGCCAAGGGCCTGAAGCGTGACATCGCGCTTTGTCGCCAATGCACGCAAACGCGCCATGGAAGTAGGAGCGATGCAGTAGTGCGCTGCAGCGCCGGCAAGCCCAAGCACTTGCATCTGTCGCGCCAAGTCCGCCATGACTTCACCAAGTTTGTCCCGGCGTCTGGGCAAGTCGGCCAATGCAGCAAGATGCAGCGGGTGTAGACCGGTCGCTTCGGAAATCTGGTCAGCCAAAGGTAAAATCGCCTCGTCGCGGAGCACGTTGGCCTTACGGCGATCAAGCTCGGCCAGCGTTTCGGCCCGTATGGAGGTTTGACTTGTAAGCCCCTGCAGAGCCATTTCGATCTCTTGCAAGGCGCGCTCATCAGCTTCGGTGGCCTCCGGCAAACCGGCCAGAGGTTCAATCTCGGCCTTCAGCCGCGCGAGCTTTGCCTGCTGCGGCAGAACCGCAAGCGCCGCCGCGTTTGCCTTCAGGGCTACATCGCATTCATTTTCGGACAGCCGTGCTGTCGCCCATGCCTTTTCGGCGGTCGTCAGATCGCGCTGCAACTTTTGCGCGGCACTGGCCGTTATGTCCAACTCGCGCCGTTGCCTGTCCAGTTCATGCAGCCGGTCTTTCGCCACCTTCAGTGTCGAATTGCGCGCGCGCGGTTTGTGGAAGGCGTCCAGCTCTTTGCGGACCGCTTCAAGCTGCGGCCCAAGACCGGCGAGACCGGCACTGGCTGCGAACAGCATCTCACCCAGGTCGCCACGGCTGGCAAGGATCGAGTCGCCACCTTGTTCCAGCGTGTCATCGTCAAGCGAGAACATGGCGGCATAGCCTTCGCGCCCAAGTCCCGCCAATGCCGCCTGCATCACCGCTTCGGGCAGTGCTTGACCCGAGGCATCTTGTAAGGTCGGACCGTTGCGTTTGACCCTCACCGCTTCAAGCACCCTGCCCGAATGGGTTAGCTTGGCCCCGATCTGCATGGTCGGACCAGCATGCAAAAAGTCGTAACGTGTTCGCACGGGGATGCCGTAAAGCAAGTCGAGCCAAGCTGAAAAAAGTGTCGATTTGCCAGCCTCATTCGGGCCAAAAATCACATGTAGGTCGGGCGCGCCGTTTGTCGGACTGGGAAAATCGAGGTGCGCATCGGTGAAGCGGCCATAGCGGGTCAGGTCCAACCGGTCGAGACGCATCAGGAGCCCTCGCCCATCGTCAGACGTGGCAACAGTTGTGCTGTGCCTTCGGCCAAAAGGCTGGCGCAGTGTCGGCGCAGGGTGTCTTCGTCGTCGCCAAGCAAGTCGCGCAAATCGGGGGGCAAATCCTGCACAAGATCGCGTGCCAGATCGCCAAGTGCGGCCATCAACGCGGGATCGTTGGGTAAATCTGAGGTGACCATGGCCACGAGATCAGCAGGAAGCCGGGTTTCTCCCGTGCCGCCTCCTGAGGTCCGGTTTTCCAACTTGTCGATCCACAGGCCGTTGACCCCTTCAGCGCAAGCGACCGCCTCTTGTCGCAGCTGGTCAAGATCGCGGGCAATGCGAAAGGCCAAGGATGTGTTGCCGGTCAGGTGCGGGCGCAGAACCAAATGTTCTTCAGGGCGTGCAGCAAAGCCCGCGGCGCGCAAAGAACCCGTCAGAGCCGCGACGGCCTGCCCCCAATTCTCAACTCCCGTCAACTCTACCGTCAGCCTGTCAAACCTCAAGGCGGCGACGGGGCGTTCATGCAGAGTCAGATGTCCGGCATCATCCAAGATGCCCAGCGTGACT
The DNA here is from genome assembly GCA_964387655.1 of uncultured Cypionkella sp. GTDB lineage: Bacteria > Pseudomonadota > Alphaproteobacteria > Rhodobacterales > Rhodobacteraceae > Cypionkella. The sequence goes on from CAYLYV010000062.1 coordinate 20,235, forward strand.
GAAGCCGTCCCCGCCTCACCGATATCGCGGCCTTGTGGGATGCCGGGCATGACAACAACGGATCGTCCTTTGTAGTCGGCCCGTTTGTGGATATGCCCAAGGGCCCAATAGTCATAGCCATGCGCATCCAGATCACCAACGCTGCAAGGGGCATAGACATCATGTGCTGCACTGCCATTCAGACTGGTGTGCATCATTCCGATGTTGAAGGCCCCCGGCAACGGCGCCGGATAACGCGGCAACAGGCTTTCAGGCACAGCACCTTCAGCAAAAGAGACGCCGTGAATGGCGATGCTATGGCCACCCACCTCAAACCGTTCGGTTCCTGGCTTGGTGCCGAAGACATGGCAAAGCGGAGGCGGTTCAAGCTCCTTGCTGACCTTGGATGCAGCGTCGTGATTTCCGCGCAAGATAAAGCAGCGAATGCTGGCCTCAGACAGTCGGATCAGTTCTTGCTTCAAAAAACGCGGAGTCTTTGCCGAGGTTTGCGACCCGTCCCACAGGTCACCTGCAATCAGCAGAGCATCTACACGTTCGGCCAAACACAGATCAACGATACGCGTCAGGGTCGTGCGACTGGCAACACCGACCTCGACTGCAAGGTCGGGGTCGCGCAAAGCCAAGGAGACCAGCGGCGAGTCCAGATGCAAATCAGCGGTGTGAACAAATCGGAATGCCACCTGTCGTAGATCCTAACCCATCGAGAATTCAGAAACTCTATCTCTTGTGATGGTTACAGGCTGGCCGGATAAAGACAAGCTCCGCAAGATCGCCTCCGGGCACCCGTACTTCAGGCAAGACCTATGAAGCCGCAATAGAGTGACTTCCCTTAGGCGCTTTCACCACCAACACCCATGAGCTTCTGGGAAAATCTGCTCATCCGTGAGACTGAGATCGTGATAGGTGGTTTCAGGGCTGCCAGATCAACCTCAGGCTCTACGATGGCTTCGGCCTGTTCCACCGTGATGAGCACCTCTGCTTCGACTGCTGCCAGTTCGACCTTTGGCACTATCACTTCCCGCGCCACGATCTCAGCCGCCAGTTTCGGCTCCGGCTCCACCGGTGCTTCTGCCTTCACCTTTTCCGGCCTCACAAAATCCACCACCATCCTTTCGGCCAGCTTGCGTTCCAACGCCTCCATCCGTTGGGTCAGGACCTGCACATCCGCAGCTTCCTTAGGTGGATAGGGCAGGGCACCCTTCTGGGCATCGAACAGCTTCTTGAACGTCGGGTCCTGGAAATACACAATCCGATGGACCAACAGTGGGTTCTGCCGTTCCGGGATAAGGATCGCCTGATCCGGGTTCAACCGCCGCACCTCGTCCGGCGTCAGCAACGGCCGCTCCTCCATCCGCCGACTGACCGATCGCCGCTGCATGAAATCCCGATCCCTTGAAACGCTATCCGAGACCGAAAGCTTGGTCGTCTTGCCCAAGGCGTCGGAGATTTCCCCCGCCGTTTTCTTGTCGTTTGCCGCGAGGTAGAGCTTCATGCCGGCAGCTGACTCGAGCGACAGGCGGACGTTTTCGCCATAGATATTGTCGAGACCGGGGATCGACTGGGTGATGATCGACACCCGCGCGCCATGACCGGCAAGTTGTTTCAGGGCCTGTTCCACGATGGGCATCGGCCCGAGCTGGTCGAATTCATCCAGCATGACCATCACGGGCCAGGGCTCGGATTTCGGGTCGGGGAGGGTGGAACGCATGGTGGCGATCAACTCGCCGAAAAAAAGCCGGACCAAAGGCGACAGAGTGCGGATGTCATCGGCGTTGACCACGACATAGATCGACATCGGTCGCCTGCGGAGATCGGCAAAGGAAAAGTCATTGCCGGATGTCGCGCGATCCACAGCCGGGTTGTTCCACAGCGTCATGCCCGCGCCACCAAGGACTGAGGCGTGGGAGGATAGCGTGCGGTCGGAATAGCCTGCGAACTTGCGGAAGGTCTGGGCCGCGTTGGGGTGTTTGACCTCCTCGGCATGCTCGCCATAAACCTCCTGGGTGGCGCCCCGGCCAAAGAGAATGCGGCTGATCTCCCCGATAGTCGGCTTGCCGCGCTCAATGGCCAGAAGGCCAGCCGCGACGAAAAGTTCGCGTCCCTCGGTCAAAAAGTCGCCAGCCGTGCCCTTGTCCGAAACCGTCAAGAAGTAATCCGATGTCTTGGCGAGCTCAGTGTAGCGCTGCTCAAGATTTTCAACGCGGGCCACGCGCTCGAGCGGGTTGTAGCGATGCGTCGGATGTTCAAAGTCGAAGGGTGAGAAGCGGTAGACCGCATCGCCTTCAGCCTGACGGTGCCGGGAAGTGGCCTCAAAGATTTCGCCCTTCACGTCGAGGACAACGATGCTGCCGTTGAAGAGCAGCGTGTTCGGAATGACGTAGCCCACGCCCTTACCGGCGCGGGTGGGTGCCACGACGAGACAGTGCGGGAATTTCTGGAAGGTGGCGCTGACATAAGGCGCGGTCTTTGACGGTGCCCCGAGCTTGCCGAAGACCATGCCCGCGCCCAAAGGCTGCAGGAGGCCATTTGCTTTCATTTCTGCTCGCGCCTGGAACTTGGCCTGACCATATTCGGTGAGCTGCTGGCGGAAGGTCAGGGCGACAGCGGCAATTGTGAAGATTGCGGTCGATGCGCCGACGATCTGCCAGGGCAGGACCCAGGGCACGGAGGTCAACCGGGCAAAGCCGGGGAACTCGGCAATCAGGACAAAGATGCCGGTTGCGTTCGGATCGCGGCCAAGGATCAGGTTGAGGACGAGGCCCCCGGCGATGAGACCAACCAGCAGGCCGGAGGTGAGACCAAGGGGAAGCAGCAAAGCAATGCGTTGCATGATCAAAACTCCCGGTCCTGATTGCGATCGTGAGCATGCGCCCGCGCGTGTTCAGGTGGCCGCGACGCGGCTTGCGCCATCATTCGGCGCTCCGCCGCCTCGGCTTCATGCGCGCTGAGACCAAGCGAGGGATGTTCTTTGGCAGCCGAAACGACGGCCACCGCCATGGCAGCCCGAGCGGCCGGATCCGGCACGTCTTTCGCCAGTGCTTCGGTCCGGCCCGCAGCGATATCCTTCAGAACTGACGCCCCATAGCGTTCCTTCATTTCTTCCGCGAAATCCCGCGCCTGATTTTCGTTTCGGAAGGCGACGGTGCCTTGGCTGGCTTGTACCTTGGCAAGTGAACCCAAGGCCTCGACCAGAGGATCTGGCCCGCGGGTCACTTCGATGCTGCGGGCGGACTGGATCAGTTCTGCGGCCCGTTCATAAAAGCGATCCACCCGCTCGGCCGCAGAACTGCGACCTTGGGCGCTGCCGAGGTCAAAGCCATGCCGCTTCGCGACATCGGCAATATCGGATTTCACCCAAGATTCCTCCTCGCGGGCGTTGGCGGCCCCAGTTTCGAGTCGCGTCTCAAGCTTTTTGAAATTGATCCCAGCGATGTTCGCGTAGAGGCTCAAAGTAGCGTTCAGCATTTTGGCACTGCTCTCGTCGAGATCGTTCTCGGCACCGGCAATCGCCAACGTGTTCGTGCTGATCGTGGTGCTGTAAAGCGTCGAACGGGGCGGGGCTGCTATTTCGGCCGACTCCCGATCCAGCCCAAAGGCTGCCGCCGCCTCTTTGGCGATCCCCTGCATTTCGGATCGCAGGTCATCTTGTCTGTCGAGCGGCAACCTGTCGATCTGGGTTGTCGATTGCGCCACCCAGGCCGAGATTGCACGCGCCGGATCAGCCTCAAAATCGCTCCGCTGCCGTTCTTCTTCGACATAGGCCGCGATCACCGGGCTTTGCGCCAGATGCTTGGCCAAGGCTTCGCTGAGCGGCCCTTCATCGGGAAACTTCGCTAGAACCTCGGCCCCACCGTCTCGAGCATAAGAGGTGACGGCCAAAAGCTCGTCGGGCAGAAATCCACTGGAGCCTTCGCCGTCGACAAAGCGACCGGTGCCGAGCTTGACCTCAGCATCGGGGATATGCTCGGCCACAACCTTACGAAATTCCGGGTCGGCGACGAGCCGCTCGGCTAGGTCACGGGTGGTTTCAGTGTCCCTGCCGAGGGTCAGGACTAACTGCGCCTCGTCGCCTGCGTAGATTGCGGTTTCGGGGCGGGCGAACTCGGGCTGTGGCCGATGCTCAAGGACAAGCCCTTCCGGCCCGCGGTCGGGTTCTTCCACCAACTCGCTGTCCATTTCCGCCGCGCGCTTTACCGCCAGCTCGAGCCCGTCTTCGCCACCTTCATAGAAATCATAGGCGTGGCGCAGAGCCTCGCGGGAATTCGGGAAGGTGCGCTCAGAAACGGTAAGCTCATTCTCCCCTTCCGGCAGGTTTGCTTCATAGCCCGTGTGAATCCCTCGCTCGGTTGCCACCGCCACGGGCCGCAGTTCGACATTTGCATCGGTCGTGACCCAGTCGCCCGTGCCGATGACGGGCGGTTTTTCGGCAAGGACATCCTGATACGCGGCCACCTCTCGATCCGCCACTTCCTCCCGGGCTTGCACCGCCGCGCGCAATGTCGGCCCGGGCGGGACCGCGTCACTGTGATCGGCCCAAAGCGCCGCTGCCTTTTCAGGTGTGCGGCGGGCGAAGGCCTCGAGATCATCCCTCAACCCATTATCAAGCCGCTCGGTCACGGCTGGGCCGTCCTTCCCCCATTCAACCTTGCCCAACCGTTCCGTCAGCGAGGCTTCCATCGCATTCAAAAACCCGGCGCGAAACTCCGCATCCGGCGCGTGCGAGTCCGGCAGGCTTTTGAAGTATTGCGTCTCGCCGCTTTCGTGGGTGCCATGGATCTCTGTGCGCGCCATGGTCCGGGCGGTGTTGCCATCAATGTGTGCCACCGAGGGCCGCTCAGCCGGATCCGCGCGAAAGAACGCCTCGCCCGCCTGGCGCGGGTCTTCGAATTCCTGCGCGGTCCCGGGCAGGGTCAGACGGACCGAGAAGTATTCTTTCGGGCGCGCCGCGCCTGCATTGATGTCGTTTTCCATGGTGTACCTGCGGGGCAAA
>CAYLYV010000063.1:0-25195 GCA_964387655.1 uncultured Cypionkella sp.
CTGCACCAGTGCACCGTCCCGTGCTCTGGTGCTCAGCGCGTGCGTGTGGCGCTTGCACTGGCGCTTTGCGCCGGGCCCCGGCTGCTGATTGCCGCTGAGCCCACCACCGCGCTTGACGTGTCGGTGCAGGCACAGGTCATCCGCGTGTTCCGGCGGGTCTGCCGTGAACGCGGCACCGCCGTCATGCTGGTCACCCATGACATGGGCGTGATCGCCGAAACCGCCGACCGCGTGGCGGTGATGTATGCCGGGCGGCTGGTGGAAATCGGCCCGGTGGCCGAGGTGATCGCCCGCCCCAGCCACCCCTACACCCGTGGCCTGATGGGCTCGATCCCGACGCTTGGCGCGCGCGTACCGCGTCTGCAACAGATCGACGGCGCGATGCCGCGTCTGGATGCCATCCCGCAAGGCTGCGCCTTCAACCCGCGTTGCCCGCAAGTCATGCCGCGCTGCCGGGTCGAACGTCCGCCGCTGCAACCCAGCGGACCGGGCCACAGCGCCTGCTGGCTGAACCAACCCGCACAGGAGAGCGCCGCATGAACGCCGCCCCAGCCCTCACCGTCACTCATCTGTCGCGCCTGTTCAACGTCTCGGCCCCCTGGCTGAACCGGGTGATCGAGCGCAAGCCGAAAGCCTATCTCCGCGCCGTCGATGACATCAGCTTTTCCGTCCCCTCCGGCGGCTGCCTCAGCCTTGTCGGCGAAAGCGGCTGCGGCAAATCCACCGTCGCACGGCTGGTGACCGGCCTTTACACCCCGACCGGTGGCCAGATGCAGTTCGCCAACGGCAAGAACGGCAAGCCCTTGGCAGCACAGATGATTTTCCAAGACCCCTATGCCAGCCTCAACCCGCGCTGGCGGGTGTTTGACATCATCGCCGAACCCCTGCGCGAGCTGAAACTGCGCGAGACCGAAGCCGAAATCACCGCCCGCGTCGGCGAATTGCTGACCACCGTCGGCCTAGCCCCGCGCGATGGCCGCAAATTCCCGCATGAGTTTTCCGGCGGCCAGCGCCAGCGCATTTCCATCGCCCGCGCCCTCGCCACGGAACCGGAGTTTCTGGTCTGTGACGAGCCGACCTCGGCCTTGGATGTGTCAGTGCAGGCGCAAATCCTCAACCTGATGCGGCGCTTGCAGGATGAGATGGGCCTAACCTATCTGTTCATCAGCCATGACATGAGCGTGGTGCGCCATATGTCCGACCAGATCGCCGTGATGTATCTGGGCCGCATCGTCGAACAGGCCGCAACTGAAGTGCTGTTCGCCAAGCCAAAGCACCCCTACACCCAGCTTTTGCTGGAAACCATTCCCAACGTCACCGACCCCAAGCGCGACCGTGACGTGCAATCCGGCGAAGTCCCCAGCCCGATGAAGCCCCCCTCCGGCTGCACCTTCCACCCCCGCTGCCCGCAAGCCGACGCCCGCTGCGCGGCAGAGCGCCCCGAGATGCAAGCCTACAGCGACGGCAGCCGCGTTGCCTGCCATCGGGTGGCGGAAACGATGGCGGCATTGGCGGTGCCGCAGGTGGGCGAACGCCGTCTGTCGGCGTAGTTCTACTGGGGGCTTGGAAGTGACGCACGCCAGTTGCAGAAATTGCCAGGGGGCAGAGGAGTCGAGAAACGTCGCTTCGAACCCAAAGCCGACAACGCCTTCGCGATGTTTGCGCCGCTTTGCTTCGTGCAATTCGGACCTCGCTGTGCAAATCTTGTCTCATGCTTTCAAAGGGGAGAGGTGCCGTTGCCAGATCATCTGACTGGAGAAACCCGCCTGTTTCCCATAATCGGCGACCCAATTGTCTATGTGCAATCCCCGGACAGATTAACGCGCGGCCTCGCGTCGGTCGGCCACAATGGGATTTGCATACCAATGCAGGTCGCAGAAACCGATTTCGCTTCCGTGATGGATGGCCTCTCGCGGACCAAGAATGTCGATGGCATTCTGGTTACCATGCCGCACAAGTTCACAGCCAGCGGGGCCTGCACCACGTTGTCGTCGCGGTCAGAGTTGCTTGGCGTCGTCAGTGTCATGCGTCGAAATCCTGACGCGACATGGCACGGCGACATGTTGGACGGGCTGGCCTTTGTGAAAGCACAGAAGGATCAAGGCGCAGCATTTCAGCAGGCGCGCGTCTTGTTGCTCGGCGCTGGTGGCGCGGGCCGCGCTATTGCGTTGGCACTTATGGCCGAAGGTTTGCGCGAATTGGTCATATTTGACAGCAACTCCGAGAAGGCGGCCGAATTGGTGGTCCTGGCAGCTTCAGCGGGCCCCGGAAGAATTCTGGTGGGGCCACCTGATCCCCGTGGCTTTGACGTGGTTTGCAATGCCACGCCGATAGGCATGACTCACAGTGATCCTCTGCCGCTTGATCTGGCTTTCCTACAACCGACGACGTTTGTGGGTGACGTGATCAGCGGGCATGGCGAAACGCCGCTGTTGCGGGCGGCGCGGAGTCGGGGTTGCAAAACGGCAAGCGGCGATCAGATGGTCGAGGCGGTCCAAACGATGATGCTGGACTTCTTGCTGCATCGCTGAAGATGCCCGGCATATCAACGGCAGCTTCGTCCGCTTTGCGATCATAACGCAGGTGCCGCCGAACCAAGTCTTTTTCATTGACCTTGCGGGGGGGCTGAGACCGCTTCCATCATTGCAACCATTTTCAAGGCGACCTGTGCTACTGACAATCGTGGCAGTCTTAATATTTGGTAAACGACACCCACATAATCTATTGATTTCATTGAAACATAATTTTGTCCACGCGCGGACACACCCTCAATTCCAGCGACACAAAAAAAAACCGCGCCGATCCTCTGGCGCGGTCAGGTGTCCCGGATAGGGTCTCTGGGAGGGATCAGGCAGTCTCTGCCAGCACGGGGTTAAACTTCACGCGCGGATAATCATAAGCGCCGATTTTTGAGGTCGCATAGCCGCCGCCCACCAGCCCCTCGGCCAGTTTCACCGCAGCACTCACCCCATCAATCACCGGCACCCCGGTGCGGCGTTGCAGCCGCTCGCAAAGATCGGACATCCCCGCGCAGCCCAGAACCACAGCCTCGGCCCCGTCCTGATCCCGCGCGGCTTCAATCTCGCGCACCAACCGCGCCTCAGCCGTGATCGGATCAGATTCCAGCGCCAGAACCGGCATATCCACCGCCCGCACATTCCGGCAGCGATGCCCCGCCCCGTAAGCCTCGACCAGATCTTCGATGATCGGCACCGAGCGCGGCAAGGTGGTCACAATCGAGAACCGCGTCGCAATCGTGGTCGCGACCTGAACGGCGGCCTGACAAATCCCGATCACCGGCCCCCGCGCGATCTCGCGCGCCGCAGCCAGCCCCGGATCATCAAAGCAGGCGATCACATAAGCATCCACCCCCCGCGCCTCACCGGCCCGGATCAACTCCAGCATCGCGGGCACCGAAAGCGCCTCATCCGCATGGCCTTCAATGCTGGCGGGGGTGCCGATGGGGTTTGTCGCCTCAATCACCGTGCCCGCGAAAGCACAACGCCGCGCACTCTCCTCAATCTGGGCGGTCATCGAGGCGGTGGAGTTCGGGTTGATCACCAGAATTTTCATGGCTCAAACCTCTACTTTCAAACGGTCCAACACCGACTCCAGCCCCGGAGAGGGCATCACGAATTGCTGATCCGATTTGATGTAATTGTCGCCGTGCAGCCGCGCGATCGGCTGATAACGATCCGGGTCGACGTAACGACCGGCGGCATCCAGACAGTCGCGCCGCACATGCATATGCACCACTTCGCCCAGCACGATCACCCGGCGGTCATAGTCGATCAGGCGTTCCACCCGGCATTCCATCGCGCAGGGGCTTTCTTTGACCCGCCGTGCCGCCACCTGATCGCAGGGGGCCGAGGTCAGCCCGGCCAGCGAAATCTCATCGACATCCGCCGCCACGGCCAAGCCACAGACCAGCATCGCATCGGCAATCGCCATATCCACCATGTTGACCACAAATTCGCCGCTGCGGCGAATATTGCGCACGGTGTCCTTTTCCTGCCCATCCGGTTTGGTCTGGATGCCAAGGATCACAATCGCCGGATCATGCGAGAACACGTTGAAAAAGCTCATCGGCGCCGCGTTATCCTGCCCCGTTTCGGACAGGGTGGAGACAAGCGCAATCGGCCGGGGGCCGACAAAGTTGGTCAGCAGGCGATAGCGGTCCTGTGCCGTGATCTGGGTGAAATCAAAATCCATCGGCGTTCCTGTCGGCTGTTAGGGGAGAGCGGATCTAGGGAGAATCCGCCCGATATTTCGGAGTTGCTGTTATCAACAATATTGTCTACATTTTTGTAGTCAACATCAACCTGCCGTACAGATTGACTTTTTGAGGCAGGCAGCAAGAATACCCGTTGAACCAAGGAGCCTACATGTATCACAGCAAAGAAACCGTGATCGGCCCTACCGCCGAGATCTGCGAGCGTATCTGGCTGTCGATTGCAGAAAAGCGGCTTCGGCCCGGCGCACGGCTAAAAGAAGAACAACTGGCCGAGATTTTTGACGTCAGCCGGGCGCGGGTGCGCCAAGCGCTTGCGGTGCTGGAAAGCGACGGTTTGGTCACCATCGTGCCGAACCGCGGCGCTTTTGTGGCCGAACCGGGGGTCGATGAAGCCCGTGACGTATTTCATGTACGCAAACAGATCGAAGCCCGCGTGATGGAGCATCTGATTGACCGGATCACCGATGCGCAAATCCCGCTGCTCGAGGCACATCTGGCGCAAGAGCGCGAGGCTGACCTGCGCGGCGATACCTCTGCCACGATCCGGCTTTCGGGCGGGTTTCATCTGTTGCTGGCCGAACTTGCCGGATCAAGCTTTCTGTTTGGCATCCTGCGCGATCTGATTTCACGCAGCTCGCTGATCACGGCCATCTATCGCTCGCAGCATTTGCACAACTGCGGCCCGGATGAACACGCTGCATTGATCGCGCGGATCAGCGCGCGCGATAAAGCGGGTGCCATGCAGATTATGCTGGATCATCTTCAGCACGTTGAGGACGAGTTGGACCTGACGGAAGAAATTCCAACCACGCGTGATTTACGACAAGCGCTTGTGTAAAGTTTTTCGCTTTAGCTGAACGGTGCCTCTGCCTTTTGGACATCAAGGCCTCTTGGGCATGTCATCGCACTCAATATTATTGCGGCACGGCGTTGCCGCATACTTGGCATGTTCGCCGTCAAGGCTCCGCGAAACAACTTTAACTGCAATAAATTTCACATAAAGATAAAAATACTAATGCGCGTTGACGCATCGATTCTGCAGCCCTACCAACGCATCTGCAACACCTTTCGAGTTGCGAAATAAATTTCAAGAATGGCGCAAAGCGCCGTCGTCAAGGGAGGAATACATGAACTACGTCAAGGCATTGATACTAAGCGGGGCTTCTGCTGTCGCCCTTTTGGCATCGTCTCCTGCGGCACTGGCCGAGGGCGGGTTGCACTGCGAACCGGGCGAAACCTATGTGATGAACGTGATGGTGATGGGGCACCCGTATTGGGTTCCGGTCTTTCAGGGTTTCAAACAGGCGGCAGAGGCTTTGGGCTGTGAAGCGGTGTTTTCGGGTACGCCGGACTACGACATCACCAAGCAGATCGCATCGTTTGAGCAGGATCTGGTCACCAATCCAAAAGGCATCCTTCTGCATCCGATGCAGGCCGATCCTTTCATTGATCCGATCAACCGCGCCATTGATGCTGGCGTTTCCGTCACCACGTTCGCGGCAGATTCGCCGAAATCCAAACGCACCGCCTATGTCACCTCTGACAATCTCGCCGAGGCCGCATTTGCGGCGGAAGAAATCGTCAAAACCGTTGGTGATAGTGCGGAATATGCTGTGCTGGAAAACCCCGGCCAGTCGAACCACGATCTCCGGGTGACCGCGCTGATCGCCTATATGGAAAAGCACTACCCGAATATGAAGCTGGTCGGGCGTCAGGCCACCAACCAAGACCCGAACGCGGCCTTTACCGCCGTATCGGCCATGCTACAGGCCAACCCCGATCTGGCTGCGCTGTGGATCCCCGAATCCGGTTCGGCCGAAGGCGCGGTGGCTGCTGTGAAGGCGGCGGGCGACAAGCTGATGATCATTCACGCGGATATCTCGCCCACCACGCTGGAAGAAATCAAGGCGGGCAACATCCATATGGCGCTGAACCCGAACCAAGGTATTCAGGGCTTTGTCGGCTTCATGAACACCTTTCTTGGCGCGCATCCCGGCCTGATCGACCCATTCAACGACTACAAAGTGTCGGGCTACAACCCGATGCAGATTCCCTTCACCGACAACGGTTTTGCCGTGATCACCAAGGACAATGCCGAAAGCTTTGTTCTGGAGAAATACATGGAAGGCCGCAACTGACATCAACGGCCCCGCTGCTTTGTGGCTGCGGGGCAAACTTCCAAACAGAACGACAGATCGCCATGACCGCACCCCCGCTGCTTCAACTGACCGATGTGAAAAAGTCCTTCGGGGCGATCAAGGCGCTGCGCTCAGCGCAGCTGGACCTGCGCGCTGGTGAAATTCACGCTTTGGCGGGCGAGAATGGCGCGGGGAAATCGACCTTGATGAACATCATCGACGGTATCCTGCGCCCGGACAGCGGTGAGATTCGCATCGACGGCGAGCTGGTGCAGATCGACAGCCCGGCGACCGCGCAACGGTTGGGCATTGGGTTTGTGCATCAGGAAATCGCGCTCTGTGCCGATATCTCGGTCGCGGAAAACATTTTCATGGCGCAGACCGCGCGCAGCCGTCGGCGGTTGATGGGTGGTGCAGAGTTGATCGACAAGGCACGGCAGGTGCTTGCGCCGCTGGCAGATATTGATCCACGTCTTCTGGCCGGGCAGTTGTCGATTTCCCAGCAGCAACTGGTCGAGATCGCCAAGGCGCTGACCCTGGAGTGCCGCATCCTGATTTTGGATGAACCGACCGCAGCGCTGACCGAACATGAGGCGCAAAAGCTGTTTGGCATCATGCGCGGGCTGGCGGCGCGTGGCATCGGGATTATCTACATCTCGCACCGGATGGCGGAGATCTTTGAGAATTGCGACCGGGTGACGGTGATGCGGGATGGCCAGCACATCCGCACCGACCACACCGCTGATATAACCCCCGCCGATGTGGTGAACGCGATGGTGGGGCGCAAGTTGGATACGCTGTATCCGCCCAAGATGCAGGGGGTGCCGGGGCCGGAAATCTTGCGGGTGGAGGGCCTGAGCGACCGACGCTACCGCGATGTGTCGTTCACTCTGCATCGGGGCGAGATTTTGGGGATCGGCGGTTTGATCGGCGCGGGGCGCAGCGAGATTGCGCGCGGTGTGACGCGGCTGGAAGGCAAGCCGAGCGGCGAGACCTGGCTGAACGGGCAACAGATAGCGCTGCGGGATTATGCCGACTGCATTGCGCGCGGGATTGTCTATCTGTCCGAGGATCGCAAGGGCGACGGCGTCTTTCTGGACCTGTCCATCGCCGCCAACATCGCGGCGCTTGATCTGTCAAAGGTAGCTGGGCGCCTTGGGTTGATTGATCCGGCGCGGGAAACGGCGCAGGCGCAGCGCCTTGGCGAGACGCTACGACTGAAGGCGGCCAGCATGGCGCACCGGGTTTCCAGCCTTTCGGGCGGCAATCAACAGAAGGTGGCCTTGGCCAAGCTTCTGGCGGTGCAGCCATCGGTGATCTTTTTGGATGAGCCCACACGCGGCGTCGATGTGGGGGCCAAGGCCGAGATTCACGCCATCCTGCGTGGATTGGCGGAAAGCGGCGTTGGCATCGCGGTGATTTCCTCGGAATTGCCGGAACTGATCGGACTGTGCGACCGGGTTCTGGTGGTCAGCGAAGGCCGCGTGACCGGAGAGCTTTCCGGCGCGGAGATGACGGAAACCAATATCATGACACTCGCCGCGCCCGGTGCGCTGGCTGGCGCAAGGACTTTAGCATGACGGCCATAACGCAAAACCGCGGCCTTCTGTCGCGCCTGTTTGGGGCGCGGGAAACCGGACTGGTGCTGATCATTCTGGTGATGTTCCTGCTGATGTCCTTCGCCTCGCCGCATTTTCTGACCTGGACCAATATGCGGGCGATGACGATGGCGTTTTCGGTCGAGGCGATTGTGGTGGTCGGCATGACGATCCTGCTGATCTCGGGCGGGATTGATTTGTCGGTGGGATCGGTGACGGCGCTGGCGATGGTGGTGGCGGGGTTGCTGTTCCTGAATGGGGTTAATCCTTGGGTCGCCGCGTTGATTGCCATCGCCGTCTGCGCCGGGATCGGTGCGATCATCGGGTTTTTCGTGACCTATGTCGGGCTGCACCACTTCATCGTCACGCTGGCCGCGATGGTGATCGCGCGCGGACTTTGTCTGCTCGGGACAGGCGGGCGGCCGCTGGGGCTGTTTGAATTGCCCGAAAGCTTCAAATGGATCGGGATCGGGTCGATTGGGGTCATTCCGGTGGCCATCGTGATCTTTGTGATTGTCGTTGTGACCTTTGATTTCCTGCTGCGCCGCACAACTGCGTTCCGGCTGGTCTACTACACGGGCAGCAACGAAAAGGCCGCCGCCTATTCCGGCATCCGCACCAAGCGCGTGATCTTCATGGCCACCATGCTGTGCTCTACCCTGTGTGGAGTCGCGGGCGTCATCTATATGGCGCGGTTCGGTTCAGCCCAGCCGACCTTTGGCGTCGGGATGGAGTTGAACGTGATCGCGGCGGCAGTGATCGGCGGGGCCAGCCTGTCGGGCGGCAAGGGTTCGATCTTTGGCGCGATCCTTGGGGCGATCTTGTTGTCGCTGGTGTCTTCCTCACTCGCACTGCTGAACGTGTCGGTCTACTGGCAGGACATCATTCGCGGATCGATCCTGTTGGCGGCGGTCACCTTCGACCATTACCTCGTCAAGCGGCAGGCCGCAGGAGGCAGAACATGAACGATGTCAGCGACGATTTCACTTCGATGCGGCAGGTACATGCGGTGCTGGTGCGCCACTTCATTGAAGGCCGCAAGCAGTCAGAGATTGCGGATGAGATGAACCTGTCGACCTCGAAGGTGAACCGGATCATCACACAGGCCCGACGCTTGGGGATGGTCAAGATCAGCATTGAGACGCCGTTCCAGCGCCTGATGGACCTGGAGCGCAAGCTGGAGGCCTCGGGGCTGGTGAAATCGGCCATCATATCGCCCACGGTTTCCAACCACGACGGCACGCGGTTGGCGCAGGTCGGCCAAGCGGCGGCGGCGCATCTGGCGGAAACTTTGCGCGACGGCGATATTCTGGGCATCTCGGGTGGCAAGGCGGTGGCGGCGGTGGTCGATGCGTTGTCAGTGGAGCGACCCATCGACGTGCAGGTGGTGCCGCTGACCGGGGGCGTGCAGGGAAAATACCATACGGATGTGAACCATCTGGCCTCGCGGCTGGCGGAGCGGTTGGGCGGGCGTTCGTTGCAACTTCATGCGCCGCTGTTTGCCGAACGGGCGGATCAGCGCGAGATGTTGATGAACCTTGGCGCGGTGAAAGAGGTGCTGGACCTTGGCCGCCGCGCCACGGCTTGCTTGGTGGGTATCGGGTCGATCTCCACGCCGGGATCGTCGTACTTTGACCTGCATCCATTGTCCGCGCCAGACCGCGCGATGCTGCCGGGGCTTGGGGTGATGGCAGAGTTTCTCGGTCATCTGGTGCATGATCGCGGTCAGGTGGCGAATTTTGCGTTGAACCAGCGGCTTGTGGCCTTGCGCCCGGATGAAATCCGCCGTTGCGGGCGGGTGGTGGCGGTGGCCTCGGGCGAGGACAAGGTGGGGCCGATCCGCTCGGTTCTGCGCGGCGGCTACATCTCGGTTCTGGTGACGGATGAAGATACGGCAAGCACGATACTTGAAACCAAGGGAGAAGACGCATGACCCAGATGTTGATGCGCGAAATTACGGGCTCGGGCCTTCAGGCCTCGGCCGTGGGTTTGGGAACATGGGCGATTGGCGGCTGGATGTGGGGCGGCACCGATGATGCGGCGGCAGAGGATGCCATCCGCGTCGGGCTGGACGCAGGCATCACCCTGATCGACACCGCCCCCGCCTATGGGCTTGGCCATGCCGAGGAGGTTGTCGGCCGGGCGATCAAAGGGCGGCGGGATCAGGTGGTATTGGCCACCAAATGCGGTCTGGTCTGGCACAGCACGCGCGGGCCATACTTCTTCTCGCAGGGTGGGTTGCCGGTACACCGTGACCTCAGCCCTGCCGCGATCCGGCATGAGGTGGAGCAAAGCTTGCAACGGCTCGGGACAGACCGGATCGACCTGTACATCACGCATTGGCAAGACGCGACAACGCCGATTGCCGAAACGGTTGAGGCGCTGAAGGCTTTGCAGGCCGAGGGCAAAATTCTGGCCTTCGCCGCGTCAAACACCAGCCCGGATGATCTGGCAGCCTATCGCGCGGCAGGCGGGATTGCGGCGGTGCAGGAAGAATACTCGATGCTGGCGCGGCGGATCGAGCAGACCCATCTGCCTGTCTGCCGGGATGCAGGCATTGCGGTGATGGGCTATTCGGTGCTGGCGCTGGGGCTATTGTCGGGCCGGATCGGTGCGGACCGGGTGTTTGCGGGCGATGATCAGCGCAAGGATGATCCGCGCTTTTCCGCAGATAATCGGATGCGGGTTGATCGGCTGATGCAAACCATCCGCCCGATTGCGGCCCAGCACGCAGCCAGCCCGGCGCAGATTGTCATCGCCTGGACACTGGCGCAACCGGGGCTGAACTTTGCGCTCTGCGGCGCGCGCAACCCGGCACAGGCGCGTGAAAACGCCGAAGCCGGGTGCCTGCGCCTAACCCGCGCGGAACTTGACGACATCAGCCGCGCGGTTGCGCGGAACCTTGAGACAGCCACCGCTTAAACACGAACCCCTCTTTGCAAGATCACAACTGCGGAGTGCTCCTCCGCGAAGGAAGAAGTCATGTCTGACACTCGGCAAGAAAGGATTGACCGGATCGCCGCGAACGGGGCGTTTGATGTGATCGTTGTGGGCGGTGGCATCAACGGCATCGGCGTGTTTCACGACCTTGCCCAGCAGGGCGTGCGGGTGCTTCTGGTCGAGATGAACGACTTCTGCTCGGGCTGCTCTGCGGCACCATCGCGGATGATCCACGGTGGGCTGCGCTATCTGGAAAACGGTGAAATCTCGCTGGTGCGCGAAAGCCTGAATGAGCGCGACAGGCTGTTGCGCAATGCACCGCATTTCGTGCGTCCGCTGCCGACGACGATTCCCATCGACCGGTTGACCTCGGGGATGGCCAATGCGGTCTTGGGGTTTCTGGGCTTTACCGGCAAGCCAAGGCCCCGCGGGGCGCTGCCGATCAAACTGGGGCTGGCGCTGTATGACGCCATCGTCGGGCGCAACCGGATGCTGCCCCGGCACCGCTTTCGCGGCAAAGCGGCGACGCGCGCGGCTTGGCCTGCGCTGCGTCGCGATCTGCGGTTCTCGGCAACTTACCACGATGCCTGGATTTCGCATCCCGAGCGGCTGGGGATGGAGTTGATTGGCGACGCCTGCGCCCGCAATCCCGAAGCTTTGGCGCTGAACTATGCGCGGCTGAGCCATGCGTCGGGGGGCCTGACCCTGACCGATGGCGAAGGCGATCTGCATTTGCCCGTCAGCGCCAAGGTTATCGTCAACGCGACGGGGGCGTGGATTGACCAAAGCGCGGCCTCGCTTGGTGCAAAGCTGAGCGAGAGGTTGGTTTCGGGCACGAAGGGCTCGCATCTGATCCTGAACAATCCGGCGCTTATGGCGGCGCTGGATGGCCACATGATCTATTATGAACACAGCGATGGCCGCGTCTGCATCGTGTTTCCCTATCTGGGTCGGGTTCTCGCCGGATCGACCGATCTGCGGGTGAATGAGGCGGGGCGGACCGCCTGTAGCGATGAGGAACGCGACTATATCCTTGCCGCGCTACAGGCGCTGTTTCCGGCCATTCCAGTTGCCTCGGACCAGATCGTCTACAGCTATGCCGGCATCAGGCCCCTGCCGTTCAGCGAGGCCAATTTCACCGGGCGGATGTCGCGCGGCCATGCTCTGCGCCGCCTGCAAGGCGATGTACCCCAGATCGGCATGGTCGGCGGTAAATGGACAACCTACCGCGCCTTTGCCGAAGAAGCCGTTGATCTGGTGCTGCAGGATCTTGGGCGGGCGCGGCAGGGCACCACCCGCGATCTGCCAATCGGTGGCGGGGCTGGTTACTCGGATCGGTTGGCGGATGATCTGGTCGCTCAGTTTGGGCTAACGACTGCGCGCGCGGCGCATCTGGTGGATCTTTACGGCAGCAATGCAGGCAAGGTCGCCGCGTTCTGCGCCGCACAAGATGACCAAGCCTTGCCCGGTGGCGCGCTGACCGAAGCCGAGGTGGTCTGGTATATCCAACAGGAACAGGCGCTGCGGCTGGCCGATGTGCTGCAACGACGCAGCCCGCTGGCCATTCGCGGCGCGTTGTCGGTCGATCTGATCACCGCCACCGCCCACGTGATGGCCCACAGTTGCGGCTGGACCGAGGCGCGGACAAGGGCCGAAATCACCCGCTTTCTCAGCGATCTTGAAATCTATCACGGGGTCAGGCTGACCCAATCGGAAGGAGTCTCCGCATGAAAATCACCCCCAAAGCCCGGATGAATCGACTGTTTCGCAACGGCGGCTGTCTGGATGTCGCCGTCGATCACGGCGTCTGCAACGAACCGTCGTTTCTGGATGGGCTGGAGGATATGGGCCGCGTGGTCGATATGCTGGTGGGTGCCCGCCCGGATGCGATCCAGATGACCTTTGGGCAGGCCGACCTGCTGCAAGCGCGGCCCGAGCATGACAAACCCGCGCTGGTGATGCGGCTGGATATGGGCAACCCCTATAACGCCACGCGCCATCGGGTGATGTGGGCCGAGTTGCAGAACGCTGCCGATCCGGTGTTGCCAGCGGTCGAGATGGACGCGGCTTGCGTCGTGGTCAACCTGTTCATGCTGCCGGGAGAGCCGGAGCTGTTTCGCCAATGCGTGCAGAACATCGCGCGGGTGCGGGCGGATTGTTCGCGCTATGGCATGCCGCTGATGATCGAGCCGCTGGTGATGCTGCCCAATGACGTGCGGGGCGGCTATCAGGTGGATGGCGATGCGGAAAAGATCGTCACATTGGTCCGGCTGGCCACCGAGATGGGGGCCGATATCATCAAGGCTGACCCCACCTCGAACCCGGATGATTTTCACCGTGTCGTTGAAGCCGCCCGTGTGCCGGTACTGGCGCGCGGTGGTGGCAAAGAGGATTTGCGCCTTGTGCTGGAGAAATCGGCGGCGCTGGTGGCGCAGGGGGCAAAGGGTCTCGTCTATGGGCGCAACATCTATCAACATGCCAATCCAAAGGCCGTGGTCGCAGCCCTGATGGCGATCATCCATCAAGGTGCCGACGGGGCCGCCGCTTGGGAGATCTACAGCCGTGGTGCGTGACGTGATTTCTAAAGACTTCATTCTTGGCATCGACATCGGCAATACTGTCGTCAAGGCGGTGCTGTTCGATCTGGAGGGCCGCCAGATTGCGCGGCACGGCGTTGATGGCACCACCCTGAAGCCCGCGCCGGGCATGGTCGAACGCCCGGTGGCCGAACTTTGGGCCAATGCCCAAGCGGCGATCTCGGGCTGTCTGGACAAGGCGCAGGTCGATGCCGCGCGGATCGCGGCCATTGGTTTGGCGGGGCATGGTAACGGGTTGTATCTGTTGGACAAAGCCGGTCAGCCGCTGCTGGGAATTCAGTCGCTTGATACCCGGGCGGCGGGCCTTGCTGCCGAGCTTGACCAACGGGCCGGGGTGGCCTTGCACGCGATTTGCCTGCAACGGCCATGGCCCTCGCAAACCCCGGTCTTGCTGGCTTGGCTGAAAGCGCATCAGCCCGAGATGTATGCCCAAGCCGGAACGCTTTATTTTGCCAAGGATATCATCTCTTGGCAGTTGACCGGACAGCGGGTTTCCGAAGTGTCGGATATGTCTGGGGCAGGTCTGCTGCGGCTGCCCGAAGCCCGCTATGACGCCGATCTGCTGGCGCTTTATGGTCTGTCTGATGCCCTGCCGCTGCTGCCCCCCTTGGCGCAGCCCACCGATGTGGTGGGGTATGTCACGGTGGAGGCAGCGGCGGCGACGGGCCTGAACATCGGCACTCCGGTTGTGGCCGGATATTTCGATGTGGTCGCCTCGGCACTGGGGTCTGGGGCTATTGGGTCTGGCGCGGCGTCGATCGTGTTGGGAAGCTGGTCGGTCAATCAGGTGTTTGCCGAAACTCCGGCCCGCGACCCCAATGTGTTCATGGTGACGGCCTTCGGGCCGGGGCGCTTTGCCAATATGGACAACAGTGCGACCTCGGCGGCCAATCTGGAATGGTATGTGCGCACCCTGCTGGAGCGCGGCGGCCACCATGACGACCCCTTCGGGCAGGTGAATGATCTGGTGGGTCGGGCCGGGATTGCGCCGGATGATCCGATGTTTCACCCTTTCCTCTACGGCGGGCGCAATGGCGCGCATCAGCGTGGCGGTTTCTATGGGCTGGCGGGCTGGCATGACGAGGGCCACATGCTGCGCGCGCTTTACGAAGGCGTGGGCTTTGAGCACCGCCGCCATGTCGATGTGCTGATCGCCGCCGGGGCCAGCATCACGCAGGTTGCGCTGTCAGGCGGCGGCACACGATCTGCGCATTGGCCGCAGATGATGGCGGATATTCTGGGCCTGCCGCTCCGGCTTGGCAGCGCCGAAGAAACCGGTGCCTTGGGCGGGGCCATCGCTGCGGCGGTGGGGGTTGGTCTGTGCGCAGATGAAGAAGCCGCCGTTGCCCAGATGACCCGGCCAAGGGCCGATCTTGTGCCCGATCCGCAGCGAAAGGCGCTCTATGACCGCCGCTTTGCGGTCTGGCAGCGCATGACGGCGGCGATGGAGCCGTTCTGGGCGGACCTTGCGGAACTGGGGCAGCCATGACCGACGCGGGCCAGTATGATTACATCATCATTGGCGGCGGAACCGCTGGCTGTGTGCTGGCCAATCGGCTGAGTACCGATCCCCGCAACCGCGTCTTGCTTTTGGAGGCTGGGGGATCGGATCGCTATCACTGGGTGCAGATCCCGGTTGGGTATCTGTATTGCATCGGCAATCCGCGCACCGACTGGATGATGAAAACTGCCGCCGAACCCGGCCTGAACGGGCGCAGCCTGTCTTACCCGCGCGGCAAGGTTCTGGGCGGATGCAGCTCGGTCAATGGCATGATCTACATGCGCGGGCAGGCGGCAGATTATGATCACTGGCGGCAGTTGGGCAACACCGGCTGGGGTTGGGACGATGTGCTGCCGTATTTCCGCCGCTCGGAAGATCACCACGGCGGCGAAACCGATCTGCACGGCGCGGGCGGCGAATGGCGGGTGCAGCGTCAGCGGTTGAGTTGGGAAATTTTACATGCAGTGCAACAGGGCGCGAAGGAATTCGGTATCCTGCCGCGCGCTGATTTCAACGACGGATCAAACGAGGGCTCGGGGTTTTTCGAGGTAAACCAATCCGGCGGCAGGCGTTGGAACACCACGCGCGGCTTTTTGCGCCCCGCGATGCGACGCGGCAATCTGCGGGTGATCACCAAGGCGCTGGTCAGCCGGATTACCTTTGAAGGACGCCGCGCTACGGGCGTGGAGTGGTCGGTCGACCACCAGCCGTTCCGCGCGCAGGCTGGGGCCGAGGTTGTGCTTGCCGCCGGGGCGATCAACAGCCCGAAGCTGCTGGAGCTTTCCGGTATTGGCCAGCCGGACCGCCTTTCCGATCTGGGCATCGCCGCGGTGCATGATTTGCCGGGTGTCGGTGAGAACCTGCAAGATCATCTGCAAATCCGCACGGTATTCAAGGTGCGTGGCACGCGCACGCTGAACACCATGGCGAGTAGTTTTGTTGGCAAGGCCCGGATCGCGCTGCGCTATGCGCTGACTCAAAGCGGGCCGATGTCGATGGCACCCAGCCAGTTTGGCATGTTCACCAAATCCAGCCCGGATCGGGAAACGCCGGATCTGGAATATCACGTTCAACCGCTGTCGACCGACCGTTTGGGCGACCCGCTGCATTCGTTTCCGGCGATCACCGTATCGGTCTGCAACCTGCGCCCGACCTCGGTGGGGCATGTTCATGCCACCACTCCACATCCTGAGGTTCAGCCGAATATTCGCCTGAACTACCTGTCAACCGATGAGGACCGCCGCGTGGCCGTCGCCTCGATCCGGCAGGCGCGGCAGATCATGACTGCTGAAGCGTTGCGCCGCTACTCACCCGAGGAATGGTTGCCCGGCCCCGGTTTTGACACCGATGCGGCGCTGGCGGAGAAGGCGGGGGATATTGCGACCACGATCTTTCATCCGGTTGGCACCTGCCGGATGGGGGGTGATGCGATGGCTGTGGTTGACCCGGAATTGAAAGTGCATGGGCTTGCCGGGCTGCGCATCGTTGATGCTTCGGTGATGCCGCGCATCGTTTCGGGCAACACGGCGTCGCCTGTGGTGATGATCGCGGAGCGGGCGGCGGATTTGATTTTGGGCCGGATTTGACAGCGAAAAGGATGGTCCCAACTCGGGACCATTTTTTAATTGTTTTATGTCAAAGGTTTGCACGGTCAGCGTAAGGAACTGTTAACCTTTTGCGGCCGTCAGAGCCTTACGCTTTCAGGCCGAGATGCCGCAATATCCCGACCTGAGTCGCCAAAGCCAGCACTCACTCAGAGGATTTTGCCCAGAGGTTGATGGATTTCTCCTCGGAAATCGCGTCGATGGCGGCGAGTTCTGCGGGCGTAAAGTCGAGGTTGTTGATTGCCCCGACGCAATCGACGATCTGCGAGGGTTTGGAGGCACCGATCAGCGCCGAGGTGATGCCGCCGCCACGCAGAACCCAAGCAATTGCCATCTGCGCAAGGGTTTGGCCGCGCGCTTGCGCCATGGCGTTCAGCTTTTTCACCGATTCAATCGCCTTTTCCACCACGGAAGGGTGCAAAGACTTGTCCTGCGCGGCACGACTGCCTGCGGGGATGCCGTTGAGGTATTTGTTGGTGAGCAATCCCTGCGCCAGTGGCACGAAGGCGATGGACCCCATGCCAAGCTCTTGCAGCGCGTCTTTCAGACCATCGGTTTCGACCCAGCGGTTGAGGATGTTGTAGCTGGGCTGATGGATCAGGCAGGGGGTGCCCAATTCTTTCAAAATGGCATGAGCCTCGCGGGTGCGCTGGGTGTTGTAGCTGGAAATCCCGACATAGAGCGCGCGACCCGAGCGCACGATATGATCCAGCGCCATCATGGTTTCTTCCAGTGGCGTTTCGGGATCAAACCGGTGCGAATAGAAAATATCGACGTAATCCAGCCCCATCCGCTTCAGGCTTTGGTCGCAAGACGCGATCAGATATTTGCGCGAGCCCCATTCGCCGTAGGGGCCGCCCCACATGTCATAGCCGGCCTTTGACGAGATGATCATCTCATCCCGGTAGGGTTTGAAATCGGATTTCAGGATCTCGCCAAAGGCGGTTTCAGCGGAACCGGGCGGCGGGCCGTAGTTGTTGGCCAGATCGAAATGGGTGATGCCCAGATCAAAAGCGGTATGGCACATCGCGCGTTTGGTGGCGTGTGGCGTGTCATCGCCGAAGTTGTGCCACAGACCAAACGAGATCGCGGGCAGCTTCAAGCCAGAGTTGCCACAGCGGCGGTAGGGCATGGATGCGTAGCGGTTTTCGGCGGCGATATACATGGCGAACCCCTTGTTCGGTTTGCGCTAACAGTTCGGGCGAAACGGCGCGGACGTCAAGGGCGGCGCGCGACAGCTTTGCGTAGAAAACGTGATCGGGGGCGGCGTTGCCCTTTGGTGACGATCACGGCATAGTGTGGATGCGTCTGGTCGGAGTATCCATGTATAGTGTTCAGTTCAGAAAAACGTCGCGCAGCGTCGCGGGGGCTTTGATGCTGAGCCTGATGGCGGGCTCGGCGGGGCAAGCGCTTGATCGGCTTGAATTTACTGTGCCGGATGCGCCGAAGGCTTTGGAGGAAGAGCTGCGGTCTGCGTCGATTCTGCTGGCTTCCGAGAAAGCGGGCAACACCGAGGCGCAGGATATTTTCACCGATGCGCGGGCGGAATATGCCAGCCTGCTGAACGCGCTTTACGCGCGCGGATATTATTCGGCAGTGATCCACGTTTATGTCGATGGGGTCGAGGCCGCCAGTATTGCACCGTTGGATGCGCCGGGGTCGATCTCGGCGATCAAGGTGGTGGTGGAGCCGGGGCCGGAATTTGCCTTCAGCCAAGCGCGGATTGCCCCCTTGGCCAAGCGCACCGAACTGCCCGAGGGCTTTGCCGTGGGCAAGACCGCCGAAAGCGGCGTGATCCTGGAGGCGGTGACGGCTGGCGTGAACGGCTGGCGCGACCGCGCTCATGCCAAGGCCGAGGTTTCCAGCCAAAAGCTGATTGCGGATCATGCCAAGGCCAAACTGGCGGCGGATGTGGTGCTTGATCCGGGGCCAGCCCTGCGCTTTGGGCGGTTGACGATCAAGGGTGCAGACCGGATGCGGCTGGCGCGGGTGCGCGCGATTGCGGGTCTGCCGGAAGGCCGTGCCTATTCGCCCGAGGAGCTGGAGCGTGTCGCCTCGCGTCTGCGCCGCACCGGGGTGTTCAAATCGGTGACGCTGACCGAGGACGACGCCATCACCGCGCCCGATCTGCTTGGGATCACCGTGACTTTGGTGGAAGAAAAGAAGCGCCGCTACACCTTTGGGGCGGAGCTGAGCAGCAATGACGGCGCGACGCTGAACGCGGCTTGGCTGCATCGCAACCTGTTTGGTGGTGGCGAGCGGCTGAAGATCAGCGGCGATGTCACCAATATTGGCTCGGCCGTGGGTGGGGCAGATTATATGCTTGGCGTCTCGTTGGAGCGTCCGGCCACGTTTAGCCCGGATACCACGGCGGGTGTTGCCTTGACCTATGGCAGGATGAACGAGGCCGATTACGACGCTGATTTGTTCAGCGCGACGGTGACGCTCAGCCAGGTGGTGACAGAGCAGCTGTCGGGCAAAGCCGGGCTGTCTTATGACTACGCCCGCATCACCGATCCGATTGGCGAATCCACCTATCGCGCTGTGTCGTTGCCGATCAGCGTGATCTGGGATCGGCGCGACAGCAAAACCGATGCGACGCGGAACTTCTATGTCTCGGCCGAGGTGAAGCCGTTCCTGGGCTTTGGCGATACCGACAGCGGCGTGCGGGCGACGTTCGATCTGCGTGGCTATCGCGCCTTGGGTGAGGCGAAGCGGCTGGTGCTGGCAGGACGGGTGCAGGCGGGCGCGGTGTTTGGTGCAAGCCTTGCGGGCACGCCGCGCGATTATCTGTTCTACTCGGGCGGCGGTGGCACGGTGCGCGGGCAGCCCTACCAATCCTTGGGCGTGAATGTGTTAAGCGACGGCATGGGCGGGACGTTCCAGACTGGCGGTAAGACCTTTGTGGGCGGCTCATTTGAGGCGCGGATGAAGGTGACGGACTCCATCGGTGTGGTGGGATTTGTCGATATGGGCCGGATCGACGCCAGCGAATTCTTCAGCGATTCCGGGGATTGGCACGCGGGCGCGGGGGTCGGGGTGCGCTATGCGACCCCTGTGGGGCCAATCCGGCTGGATATTGCCGGGCCTGTGGGGGGCGATACCGGCGACGGGGTGCAGATTTACGTTGGTTTGGGGCAGGCGTTCTGATGCGGATATTATTCCTTGCCAGCTGTCTGGCTTTGCTGCCGCTGAGCGGCCACGCGCAAACCGATGACCGCGATTATCTGACGGCGTTTCTGGAAGACAGCCTGTCGGGTGCGGGGCGTAAGGTGGTGGTGACGGGCTTTGCGGGGGCGTTGTCGTCGCAGGCCAGCCTGACCGAGTTGACCATTGCCGATGATAGTGGCGTCTGGCTGACGCTGCGGGATGTGAAACTGGACTGGAGCCGATCTGCGCTGTTGTCGGGCGAAGTGGTGGTCAATGAGCTGACGGCGGGAGAGATCGTGCTGGACCGCCTGCCTGTCGCAGGATCAGGCGCGCCGTCGCCCGAGGCGGGGACATTCGCGCTGCCCGAGCTTCCGGTTTCGGTTGAGATTGGCGAGATTTCCGCCAAGCGTATCGTGCTGGGGCCAAGTGTGCTGGGCACGGGGCTGGAGGCGACTTTGGACGCTTCGATGTCTTTGTCGGGCGGTGAGGGCAAGGGCAGTCTGGTGCTGGAACGCACCGATGCGGGGCCGGCGGGTAAGGTCTCGCTGACCGCGTCTTACGTCAACGCGACGCAGCAGGTCTCCATTGATCTGGCGGCAGAAGAAGCGGCGGGCGGCATTGCTTCGGTCAAGCTGGGTCTGCCCGGCGCGCCTGCGGTGGCGCTGAAGGTGAAGGGCGCGGGGCCGGTTTCGGATTTCGCGGCGGATGTGGCGCTGACCACCGATGGCGTGGATCGGTTGGCGGGCAAGATCACGCTGACGGGCAAAGAGGATGGCGCAACGGGATTCGCGGCCAATCTGGCGGGGGATCTGGCACCGCTGTTCCTGCCGTCTTATGCCGAGTTTTTTGGCAATTCGGTCAGCCTGACCACGCAAGGCCAACGCTGGCCGGACGGTCGTTTGGCGCTGGACAGTCTTGAGGTGAAGGCAAAGGCCTTGGCGCTGCAAGGCTCGCTGTCTTTGGCCTCGGATGGTTTGCCGCAGAAGTTCAATCTGACCGGAAAGATCGCGGCACCGGATGGCAGCCCGGTGCTGTTGCCGCTGACGACGGAGCTTCCGGTCAAGGTCACTTCCGCCGATATCGCTATGGGCTATGACGCCACACAAGACGAAGGCTGGAACGCCAATATCGCCGTTCTGGGCTTTGACAGAGCCGATTTTCGCGCCAGCAGCCTGTCGCTTTCCGGCTCGGGCCGTATCGCAAGGCTGGCGGGCGCGCGGCAGGTGGGCGGCAATTTCAAGTACACTGCCGAAGGGCTGGAGCCGACAGATCTGAACCTTGGCCGCGCGCTGGGCTCGGTGGTCTGGGGCGATGCCTCGGCCTATTGGCGTGAGGGTGATGGCAGTGTCACCGTGCAACGGATGAGCCTGACCGGGGAAAACTATTCCGCGCTGCTGAACGGCAAGATCGAAGGGCTGGGCGATGCGCTCGCGATCACCGGCAAAGCCAGCGCCAAGATGGAGGACCTGTCGCGGCTGTCGGGCTTGGCGGGCCGCAATCTGGCGGGCGCGGCAGAGATGTCGGTCAGCGGCAATGGCAGCCCGATCACCGGGGCGTTTGATCTCACAGGCAGTGCCACGGGCACCGACATGCAGGCGGGCCAGCCCGAGTTGGACAATCTGTTGCGCGGGCAATCTACGGTGACGGCCTCTGTGCTGCGGACCACCGAGGGCACCACATTGCGCGATCTGTCGGTGCAGGCGTCGTCGTTGAAGATGAAAGCCTCGGGCAGCTTGGCAAGCACGGGCAGCGACATCACCGCCAATCTGCTGTTCCGCGATTTGGCCAGTTTGGGCGGACAGTATCGCGGCGCGCTGGGCGGCGAGGCACATCTGACCGGGACACTAGAGGCGGGCAAGCTGACGTTTGATGCCAATGGCCGCAGCTTGGCGATGGGCAATCCGCAGGCGGATAAGCTGCTCGCGGGCAATTCTGTTGTGGGGTTGGTGCTGTCGCTGAAAGACGGCGTGGTGCAAGTTGATAGCGCCACGCTGACCAACCCGCAGCTGGAGGCGCAAGCCTCGGGCAGTGTGACGGGCGACAAGCAAACGGTCGATCTGACGGCGCGGCTGAAGAACCTCGCGCTGATCGTGCCAGAGTTTCCGGGGGCTTTGTCGGTGACAGGCACCGCCGTGCAGGATTCGTCTGGCGTGACGCTGGATCTGGCGGGCAAAGGGCCGGGGCAGATTGATGCGACGGTGACGGGCAAAATCGCGCCGGGGTTCGGCTCGGGTGATCTTGCGATCAAGGGCACGGCGCAGGCGGCGCTGGCGAATGCCTTTATCCAGCCGAGGGCGATTTCCGGGCAGATGGGCTTTGATCTACGGCTGAATGGCCCGTTAGGGTTGCAGTCTTTGTCTGGCCCGGTGACGCTGTCGGGTGGGCGTTTGGCCGACCCCAGCTTGGGCTTTGCCCTGCAAGACATCACGGCGCGGGCCAATCTGGCGCGCGGGCAGGCGGCTATTGATGTGACCACGGCTGTCTCCTCTGGCGGCAGCCTGACGGTGAACGGCACAGCGGGCCTCAGCGCGCCCTACACCGGCGATCTGGCGGTGGAGTTGCGTCAGGTGATATTGCGCGACCCGGACCTGTACGAAACCACGCTGAACGGTGGCGTCACCCTGAAAGGCCCGCTGATGGGCGGCGCTATGATCGCGGGCCGGATTGCGCTGTCGGAAACCGAATTGCGCGTGCCCTCGACAGGGTTCGGCGGTGCGGGCGGTTTGCCGGGGCTGGAGCATAAGAACGAGCCGAGACCGGTGCGGGCCACGCGCGCACGGGCGGGATTGATCGCAACGGGCAAAGATGGCGGCGCTGGCGGCAGCGGGCCGGGCTATGGGCTGGATATCACGGTGTCGGCCCCCAGCCTGTTCATCCGGGGTCGTGGCTTGGATGTCGAGATGGGCGGCGAATTGCGTCTGCTGGGCAGCACCAATGCCGTGGTGCCGTCGGGCGCGTTCGAGTTGATCCGGGGGCGGTTGGAGCTTTTGGGTAAGCGCCTTGATCTGTCTGAAGCGGTGTTGCAGATGCAGGGCGATCTGGTGCCCTATATCCATATCGTCGCCGATACGCAAAACGACGGCATCACCAGCGGCGTGACGATCGACGGGCCCGCCACCGATCCGACTGTCACCTTCACCTCCACCCCGGAACTGCCGCAGGAAGAAGTCTTGGCGCAACTGCTGTTCGGGCAGGGCCTGGAGAACCTCTCGGCGTTGCAAGCGCTGCAACTGGCCAATGCCGTGGCGACTTTGGCCGGGCGCGGTGGGCAGGGCATTGTCTCCAAACTGCGCGAGGGCTTCGGGTTGGACAATCTGGACGTGAAAACCGATGCGGCGGGCGGGGCCTCGGTGACTGCGGGGAAGTATCTGACCAAGAATATCTATTCCGAAGTCACCGTGGATCAGAATGGCCAGTCTGAGATCAACCTGAACTTGGATGTCAGCAAATCGGTGACGCTGCGGGCCAAGTCAGGCTCGGATGGCGATACCGGCTTGGGGATCGTGCTGGAGAAAGACTACTGAAACGGACGGCGGTTGCGGTTGCGTTCGGCATCCACCGCCGCCCCCAAAAGCACCGCATAGGCGCTGACATAGAGCCACATCAGCAGCACGACCACGGCACCGATGGAGCCATAAACCCGGTTGTACGACGCGAAATTCGCCAGATACAGCGTGAAGCCGCGCGTCGCCAGCACCCATAGGATCACCGCGACCAGCAGACCCCAGGACAGCAGCGGCGGCTTGGTGTTGGTGTAATTTGGCCCCAACCGATAGGCCAGCCCCACGGCCAGCACCGCTGCCACAATGCCCAGCAGCAGGTTCGAATCGGCCAGCATCGAACTGGGGATGGCACTGGGCAGGTAGGCGATCACCACCGGCAGGATCACCGCCATCACCAGCGCCGCCAGCACCAGCCCGACCAGCACAAAGGTCAGCACGATTGCGCGCAGCTGGTGCCAATGGCCGGAGCGGTTCGGCAGATGGTGAATGGCGTTCAGGCCCCGGATCAGCGCCGCCACTCCGGCGCGGGCGGACCACAGCGCCAGCGCGGTTGATACCAGCGTGGTCAGGCCCAGATTTCCGGCTGGTACCGCCAGCAAAGCCTCAACCTGACCGAAGATCAGCGAATAGGCGTCATTCGGAAGAAAGCCGCGCAGCAGTTCGATTTCATCGCGGATCACCGAAGGATTGGAAATAAACCCCCAGATCGCGATGATCGCCGCCGCTGCCGGAAAGATCGCCAGAAAGGCATAGAAGGCCACACCCGCCGCGATCAGGTCCAACTCGGCCTGTTCGGTGCGGCGATAGTAGCGCAGGATCGCTGCGTTGACATTCGGGGGCAGCAGGTGCAACCGCATCAGTCTTCGCCTTCCAGCCGCACGCGCAATTCGCGCAATACGGGTAACACCGCACGCACCTTATCGGCTCCCAATGCGGTGACAACTTCTGCGATGAGGGGTGAAACCGAGGCGACAGCGGCATCGCGGGCGGATCGGCCCGAGGGGCTGATGGCGACGAATTTCTGCCGCGCGTCGTCCCAATCCGGGCGGATATGGATGTGCCCCGCCCATTCCAGCTTGGCGAGGGTGTTGGTCATCGCTCCGCGCGTGACATGAAACGCCCGCGCCAGTTGCGCCGGGGTGCGTTCTTCGTTCAACCGGGCCAGATGGTTCAGCACCGAGAAATGCGACAGCTCCATGCCCTTCGGCAGCGCCTTCGAGATCCGGTTGCGCGCGAGTTGATCGGCCATGAACAACTCGCCAAACAGCGCCACAGCGATCTCGTCGGTGCGCGGGTCGATCATGGCCCGGTAAACTCCCGGTCATGGCTGAGAGAGGGGACGCGGGCACGGGCTTTTGCCACCGCGTCAAGGTCGAGATCGACAAACGTGACACCGGGCTCTGTGCCGGCATCGGCCAGAACCTCACCCCAAGGCGCAATCGCCAGCGCATGGCCGTAGGTCTTACGGCCGTTGCCGTGAGTTTCGGGATGAAATCCCGTTTGCGCCGGGGCCAGCACGAAGCACCCGGTTTCAATCGCCCGCGCCCGCAGCAGCGTGTGCCAATGCGCGGCCCCGGTGATGTGGTTGAACGCGGCGGGAACCGTGATGATGTGCGCACCTGCTTGGGCGAGGCGTCGATACAGCTGCGGAAAGCGCACGTCATAGCAGACGGTCATGCCGATTTTCGCAAACGGCGTTTCTGCCAACACCGCCTTGGTGCCGGGGCGATAGCCCGCTGATTCGCGGTAAACCTCAGTCTCCGACACATTCACGTCAAACATGTGGATTTTGTCGTAACGCGCCGCGATGTCGCCTGTGGGCGAGATCAGGAATGATCGATTGGCAAAGCGGCCATCGGCATCATGGGTCAGAACCCCAAGCGAGCCGATCAACAGCCAGATCCCAGTCTGTGCCGCTTGATCGCGCAAA
>CAYLYV010000064.1:0-25146 GCA_964387655.1 uncultured Cypionkella sp.
CGGCGAGCAATCCCCCGGCGCCACAATGACCCATGACGAAAAGCTGGAAATCGCCAGCTTGCTGGATGAAATGGGCGTCGATGTGATCGAAGCCGGATTTCCCATCGCCTCGGAAGGCGATTTCGCCGCCGTCACCGACATCTCGAAACGCTCAAAAAACTCCACGATCTGCGGCCTCGCCCGCGCCAATTACAAAGACATTGACCGCTGCTGGGAGGCGGTGAAACACGCGCCCTCCCCCCGTATCCACACCTTCATCGGCACCTCCCCGCTGCACCGCGCCATCCCGAACCTGACCATGGACGAGATGGCCACCCGCATCCACGACACTGTCACCCACGCCCGCAACCTGTGCGACAACGTGCAGTGGTCGGCAATGGATGCAACGCGGACCGAACATGATTACCTGTGCCGTGTGGTCGAAATCGCCATCAAAGCCGGGGCCAGCACAATCAACATTCCCGACACTGTCGGCTATACCGCCCCGCGCGAATCCGCTGACCTGATCCGCATGTTGCTGGAACGGGTGCCGGGGGCGGATTCCGTGATCTTCGCCACCCATTGCCACAACGATCTGGGCATGGCGACGGCGAACGCCTTGGCGGCGGTGGAGGCTGGCGCGCGCCAGATCGAATGCACGATCAACGGCTTGGGTGAACGCGCGGGCAACACCGCGCTGGAGGAAGTCGTGATGGCGATGAAGGTGCGCAATGACATCATGCCCTACCGCACAGGGATCGACACCACCAAGATCATGAACCTGTCGCGCCGGGTCTCCAGCGTTTCCGGCTTTGCGGTGCAGTTCAACAAGGCCATCGTCGGCAAAAACGCCTTCCTGCACGAATCCGGCATCCATCAGGATGGCGTGCTGAAGAACGTCGAGACCTTCGAGATCATGCGCCCCGCCGACATCGGCCTGACCGCGCATAACATCTCGATGGGCAAACACTCGGGCCGTGCAGCCTTGCGCGCGAAATTGAAAGAACTCGGCTATGAATTGGCCGACAACCAGCTCAACGACGTGTTTGTGCGCTTCAAGGCTTTGGCCGACAGCAAGAAAGAGGTCTATGACGAAGACCTGCTGGCTTTGGTCGCGGATGAAGCCACCAATGACGCCCACGATTCCATCCAGGTCAAACGCCTGCGCGTGGTCTGCGGCACCGAAGGCCCGCGTGAGGCAGAACTGACGCTGACCATCGACGGCGTGGATCATTCCATTGACGCCACCGGCGACGGCCCAGTCGATGCGGCGTTCAACGCGGTGAAGATGCTGTTCCCGCATTCCGCGCGTTTGCAACTCTATCAGGTGCAGGCCGTGACCGAAGGCACCGACGCGCAAGCCACGGTTTCGGTGCGGATGGAGGAAGACGGCCGCATCGTCACCGGGGCCTCGGCGGACACCGATACGGTGGTCGCATCCGTTAAAGCTTATGTGAACGCACTGAATAAGCTGGTGGTGCGGCGGCAGAAGTCCGCCCCCGACAGTGACAAAAAGTCGGTAAACTACAAGGATCAGGGCTAAATCAGCACAAGTTTTCGGTTCTTATGACGGGAAACTGCAAGCTTGCTGTACAAGGCGGAAAGGCGCGTCCAAAATTGCTCGGGCCTTTCCCTGCCCCTTGCATGGTCTTATATGAAAGCGCCCGCCTCGGCCTTGGCTGAGTCGCGGGCGCTTCTTTTTTCGCGGGCCAAGGATCACCTCAGCATGTCTATCCTCTCCAGCATCTTTTCCTCAGACATGGCGATCGACCTCGGCACCGCCAACACGCTGGTCTATCTCCGCGGCAAGGGGATCGTGCTGAACGAGCCTTCGGTGGTCGCCTATCACACCAAGGACGGCAAAAAGCAGGTGTTGGCAGTGGGCGAGGATGCCAAGCTGATGCTGGGCCGCACGCCGGGGTCTATCGAAGCGATCCGCCCGATGCGCGACGGGGTGATTGCCGATTTTGAGGCCGCCGAAGAAATGATCAAACATTTCATCCGCAAGGTGCACAAGCGTACCACCTTCTCGAAGCCGAAAATCATCGTCTGCGTGCCGCATGGCGCAACCCCGGTGGAAAAACGCGCGATCCGGCAGTCGGTGCTGTCCGCAGGCGCGCGTCGGGCTGGCTTGATTGCTGAGCCGATTGCAGCGGCGATTGGCGCGGGGATGCCGATCACCGATCCCACCGGCAACATGGTGGTCGATATTGGCGGCGGCACCACGGAAGTCGCGGTTCTGTCCTTGGGTGACATCGTTTACGCACGCTCGGTCCGCGTCGGTGGCGACCGGATGGATGAGGCGATCATCTCTTATCTGCGCCGTCATCAGAACTTGCTGATCGGTGAATCCACTGCCGAGCGTATCAAGACCAGCATCGGTACGGCGCGGATGCCGGATGACGGGCGCGGGGCCAGCATGACCATTCGCGGGCGTGACCTGCTGAACGGTGTGCCGAAGGAAACCGAGATCAATCAAGCGCAGGTCGCCGAGGCCTTGTCCGAACCCGTGCAGCAGATTTGCGACGCGGTGATGCAGGCCTTGGAAACCACGCCGCCGGACCTCGCCGCTGACATCGTGGATCGCGGCGTGATGCTGACGGGCGGCGGCGCGTTGCTCGGCGATCTCGACCTGTCGTTGCGCGAACAAACCGGGCTTTCGATCTCGGTCGCCAATGAGCCGCTGAACTGCGTGGCCTTGGGCACCGGCAAAGCGCTGGAGTATGAAAAACAACTGCGCCACGTTATCGACTATGATAGCTAAGTATCTCGGACAGCTACCTATCTGCGCAGCTGAGTTTGGGCGATAGCTAGCCGTTGGCGGCAGGTCTGGTCGCGGTTCTTTTGTCTTTGAAGTGAAACGGGCCAGTCATGGCGAGAAACCGCGTTGATCCAGCAGAATTCCACCGCCCGCTGCGCCGGGTGTTGGTGGGTCTGTTGATTCTGCTGATGCTGGGGCTGTTCTTGCTGTGGCGCATCGACAGCCCGCGCGTGGAACGCTTCCGCTCGGCCTTGGTGGATCGCTTCGTGCCCAGCTTTCAATGGGCGGCGGCTCCAGTCACTTGGAGCGCGGGCGTGTTGGACAATTTCCAATCCTATTCGCGGCTTTATGAGCAGAACCAACAGCTGCGCGAGGAATTGCGCCAGATGAAGGCGTGGAAAGAAGCCGCCCTGCAGTTAGAGCAGAAAAACGCCCGCCTGCTCGATCTGAACCAAGTGCGGCTGGACCCGATGTTGACGCATGTGACCGGCGTGGTTTTGGCCGACAGCGGCTCGCCCTTCCGCCAGTCTGTGCTGCTGAATGTCGGTGCGCGCGATGGTATCAAGGACGGCTGGGCGACGATGGACGGCATCGGTCTGGTCGGGCGCATCTCGGGCGTGGGCCAGCAGATCAGCCGGGTGATCTTGCTGACCGACAGCAACAGCCGGGTGCCGGTGGCGGTGCAGCCCTCGGGGCAAAAGGCGCTGCTGTCGGGCGACAACTCTGATCTGCCGCCGTTGGATTTCCTGGAGGACCCGGATGAGGTGCGCCCCGGCGACCGCGTTGTGACCTCGGGCGATGGCGGGATGTTTCCGGCGGGGCTGTTGGTGGGGTCGGTGGTTCTGGGCACCGACAAGCGGCTGCGGGTGGCTTTGTCGGCCGATTACCAGCGCCTCGAATTCCTCCGCGTGCTGCGCAGCCACGCGTTGACGCCGATCACCGATCCGGGGGCGCTGGTCACAAGCCCGCCCGTGCAAGGCCCGCCAAAACCGCCAACCACGCCAGAGCCCGCGTCCGAAACGGGGGCGAGCAATGGTTGACGGTGCCACGCGTGAGGTCTGGCTGCACCGCGCTTTGTTCGTGGCGATTGCGCTGCTCTTGCTATTCTGGCGACTGCTGCCGTTGCCGATGGCGATGATGTCGGATTGTGCCGAAACCGCCGGCTGGTGCCGTTTTACCGTCTGGCTGAACCGCACGCCGGGGCCGGATTTGCTGCTCTGCATCATCTTTGCCTGGACCATGCGCCGCCCGGATTACCTGCCTGCGCTGCTGATCGCCGTGGTGGTGCTGCTGGAGGATATGCTGCTCGACCGCCCCCCGGGCTTGTGGACCGCGCTGGTGCTGCTCGCGTCAGAATTCGTGCGGGGCCGGGTTGCACTGACTCGTGAATTGAACTTCGGGGTCGAATGGATATTGGTCTCGGGTCTGATGGTGGCGATGCTGCTGGCGTATCGCTTGATCTTTTCGATGGCGATGGTGCCGCAAACCGGCTTTGGCTTTGCGATGATCCAAGTGGTCTGGTCGGTGCTGTGCTATCCTGTGGTGGTATTCCTGTCGCGCTTTGTGCTGGATCTGCACAAGCCTGCGATGGGTGAAGTCGATGCTTATGGGAGACGGATGTGAGACGCGCCCCTCGCGATACCGAAGCCACATCGCGTTCCGTCACCCGGCGGGCCTTGTTCATGGGCGGCTGTATGGCGGCAATGGTGGCGGCATTGGGCGCGCGGATGCGGTTTCTGGGGGTCGAGCAGGCCGATGAATTCCGCCTGCTGGCGGAAGAAAACCGCATCAACATCCGGCTGATCCCACCCGCACGGGGCCTGATCCAAGACCGCAACGGCAAGCTGATTGCGGGCAATGAGCAGAACTACCGCGTGGTGATCACCCGCGAAAACGCCGGTAAAACCGATGCCGAGGTCGAACAGGTTCTCAACCGCCTGAGCCATATCATCCCGATGACGGCAGAGGATTTGGCCGACACGATGAAAGAGCTGAATCCACGGGTCAATTCCGCCTTCGTGCCGATCACGGTGGCGGAACGGCTCAGCTGGAACGATTTCAGCAAAATTGCGATCAACGCCCCCGCCCTGCCCGGCGTCTCGCCCGAGGTCGGTCTCAGCCGGGTCTATCCGCGTGATTTCGATTTTGCCCATATCGTCGGCTATGTCGGCCCGGTTTCGGAAAAAGACCTGGCCGAACTGAAGGAGAAAGAGGGCGCGGATAATGTCGATCCGCTGCTGCTGATCCCGCGCTTTCAGATTGGCAAGATCGGCGTGGAAAAATGGATGGAAGACACCCTGCGCGGCTCTGCAGGCACCAAGCGGATCGAGGTCAATGCCGTCGGTCGCGTGATGCGCGAGTTGGACCGCGAGGAAGGCCTGAAGGGCAAAGACCTTCGCCTGACGATTGACGCCGACGTGCAGAACTTCGTGCAAGCCCGCTTGGGCGAAGAAAGCGCCGCCTGCGTGGTCATGGATGTCAACAATGGCGATATCATCGCGGCGGTATCCTCGCCGTCATTCGATCCGAACCTGTTCGTGCGCGGGATCTCCAGCGCCGATTACGCCGCTTTGACCGAACATGATCACCGCCCGCTGGCGAATAAAGTCGTGCAGGGGGCCTATCCGCCGGGGTCAACCTTCAAGATGGTGACGGCACTGGCAGCCCTTGAGGCCGGGGTGATTGATGAAAACACCACGGTGCGCTGCCCCGGCTATATCGAAATGGGTGGCATCCGCTTCAACTGCTGGAAGCGCGGCGGCCATGGCGCGGTGGACCTGAAGCGCGGGCTTTCGGAAAGCTGCGATGTGTACTTTTATGATGTTGGCCAAAGGGTTGGCATCGACAAGATGGCCGAGACCGGCCACAAGCTGGGTCTGGGCATGCGTCACGATCTGCCGATGTCGGCGATCTCGGAAGGCAAGATGCCGAACAAGGCATGGAAGCAGGAACGCTACGGTCAGGCTTGGGTGATCGGCGACACGATCAACGCCTCCATCGGTCAGGGTTATGTGCTGGCCACCCCCTTGCAACTGGCGGTGATGGCGTCGCGGATCGCAGCGGGCAAGCAAGTCGCCCCCCGCATCATCCATTCGGTCAACGACATTGAGGTGCCCATCGCCGAGGTTGAAGGGCTGAATCTCGATGGCTCAAAACTGCGGGCGGTGCAGATGGGGATGTTTGAGGTGATGAACGGCCCACATGGCACCGGGCGCGGCTCTCGCATTGCCGATGACACCATGCAGATGTGCGGCAAATCGGGCACCGCGCAGGTGCGCAACTTTTCCGATGCCGAAAAGCGCAGCGGCGCCACGAAAAACGAAGCTTTGCCGTGGCGCTTGCGTGATCATGCGCTGTTTGTGGGCTTTGCCCCGGCCAATGCGCCGCGCTATGCGGTGTCGGTGGTGGTTGAGCACGGCGGCGGCGGTTCTGCCGTAGCCGGGCCGATTGCGCGCGATGCGTTGTTGCGCGCCCTGACCGGGGGTATCCCGCCGATCAGCGCCTATCCAGCCGCTCAACACGAGACGATCAAAAATATGTTGAACGACTTGCGCCTGCGTCTGCCCGATGGCAGCCAGCCTGCGGCCTCAAAGGTGTGAGTGGGCGATGAGTTTTCTGGAATATCGCCTTAAACTGGCCCCAAGTGGCGTCGCCAAAGTATTCTATATCAACTGGGCGCTGATCCTTGTGCTGACCGCTATCGCCGCCATCGGCTGGCTGATGCTGTATTCCATCGCGGGCGGCGATATGGATCTGTGGGCGTTGCCGCAGATCAAGCGCTTTGGCATGGGTCTGGGGCTGCTGTTCTTCGTGGCCTTCATCCCGATCTGGTTCTGGCGCAGCATGTCGGGGGTGTCCTACCTTGTGGCGATGCTGCTGCTGCTGGTGGTGCATTTCTTTGGCACCGTCGGCATGGGCGCGCAGCGCTGGATTGATCTGGGCTTCATGCGCTTGCAGCCTTCCGAGCTGATGAAGGTGACGCTGGTGATGATCCTCGCCGCCTATTACGATTGGCTTGATGACAAGAAAGTCTCGCGCCCCTTGTGGGTGCTGATCCCGGTGGCGCTGATCTTGCTGCCGACCTATTTCGTGTTGAAGCAACCCAACCTTGGCACCTCGATGATGCTGGTCCTGGGCGGGGCCGGGGTGATGTTCGCCGCAGGCGTGTCTTTGTGGTATTTCGGCGCGGTGGCGGCCTTGGGCGGCGGCGGTCTTGCGGCGGTGATCATGTCGGAAGGCACGCCATGGCAGGTGCTGCATGATTACCAATACAAGCGCATCCACACCTTTCTGGACCCGTCTGCCGATCCCTTGGGCACCGGCTACAACATCATTCAGGCCAAGATCGCACTGGGCTCGGGCGGCTGGGCGGGCAAAGGCTTTATGCAGGGCACCCAAAGCCGGCTGAATTTTCTACCCGAGAAGCACACCGACTTCATCTTCACCACCCTGGGCGAGGAGTTTGGCTTTATCGGCGCGATTTCCTTGCTGACGCTGTATACGCTGGTGCTGGTATTCTGCATCATCGCGGCGATCCAGAACAAGGATCGTTTCAGCCAGTTGTTGATCATCGGCGTGGCGATGAACTTTTTCCTCTATCTTGCGGTCAATCTGGCGATGGTGATGGGCATGGCCCCGGTTGTGGGGGTGCCCCTGCCCCTGCTGTCTTATGGTGGCTCGGCCACCTTGGTGATTTTGCTTGCCTTCGGGCTGGTGCAAAGTGCCATCGTCCACAGGCCGAGGTGATCCGTTGAAACGTCACATCCGCTTTGTGCTCGCCTTTGTCATCGGCGCAGTCGTCGCCCTGCTGGTGCAGCTGACGCCACTGCCATTCGAGTTGCGCGTGCTCGCTGCGGCCAATGCGTTCTTCGTCAGCTATCTGGGGCTAATGCTGCACTTCGCGGCCACGACATCTTCGGAGGAATTGCGCACCCATGCCGAGCAGAATGACGCGGGCGTGGTCGCTATCCTGCTGCTGGCACTGGCCGCAGGCGCGATCAGCCTGACCTCGATCATTCTGGTGCTCAGCGCGCCGAGTGACAGCACGCCCGCGCGGCTGATGGCCTTGGGCTCGGTGCCGCTGGGCTGGGCTGCAGTGCATGTGCTGGCGGGATTTCACTATGCCTATCTGTTCTACCAACCCCGCAAGGCCAAGATGCCAGCCGGGTTGGATTTCCCCGGCACAGATAAGCCAGATCCTTGGGATTTCCTGTACTTCGCCTTCGTCATCGGCATGACGGCGCAGGTCAGCGATGTCACCACCGCCTCGGCGCAGATGCGCAAAGTGGTGCTGGTACATTCGATCGGCGCGTTCTTTTACAACACCATCATTCTGGCGCTGGCGGTGAATGCCGCCGTGACCAGTGCTGGTTG
Source organism: uncultured Cypionkella sp. (assembly GCA_964387655.1). Taxonomy (GTDB): domain Bacteria; phylum Pseudomonadota; class Alphaproteobacteria; order Rhodobacterales; family Rhodobacteraceae; genus Cypionkella. The sequence continues at coordinate 8,114 of CAYLYV010000064.1, forward strand.
ATCTTACAGGAGCCTGCGATGAGCCTTACCGTGTTTTTCTCTGCCCCCGCCGTGTGGGAGGAATATCGCGACCTGCTGCCGCAGTTGCTGAAGGACGCAGGAATTGATGCCCGCGTGGTGACAGAAGCGCCCGATCCGGCAAGCGTGGATTACATCATCTACGCGCCGTCCGCGCCATTGCAGGACTTCACCCCATTCACGCGCTGCAAAGCTGTGCTCAGCCTCTGGGCCGGGGTCGAGCGCATCGTCGGCAACACCACCTTGACGCAGCCGTTGTGCCGCATGGTCGATAACGGTTTGACCGAGGGCATGGTGGAATGGGTGGTCGGTCACGCCTTGCGCCATCATCTCGGCATGGACCGCCACATCATCAATCCGGGCCATATCTGGGATGCGACCTGCCCGCCCTTGGCGCGTGAGCGCAAGGTGGCGATGCTCGGCATGGGGGCTTTGGGCACCGCCTGCGCTCAGGCTTTGGCGGCGTTGAACTTCAACGTCGTGGGGTGGAGCCGCACCGAGAAAGTCACCGCAGGCATCCAAGGCTATCATGGCGAGACCGGGCTGGAGGCCGCCCTGCGCGGCGCCGATATCGTGGTGACATTGCTGCCGAAAACCCCGGAAACCGAGAATATCCTGAACGCCGAGCGGCTGTCGTGGCTGAAACCCGGCGCGTTTATCCTGAACCCCGGACGCGGGCCACTGATCGACGATGCAGCCCTGCTCGCGGCGCTGGACTCGGGCCAGATCGGCCATGCCACGCTGGATGTGTTCCGCATCGAGCCTTTGCCCGCCGATCATCCGTTCTGGAGCCATCCCCGCGTCACCGTCACCCCCCATATCGCCGCTGACACCCGCGCGACCGGGGCCGCAAAAGTGCTGGTGGACAACATCCGTCGCTCTGAGGCGGGGGAGCCGTTGCTGCATCTGGTCAACCGCACCCGCGGCTACTAAGGGGCCGGAATTCGCGCGAATTCCGTGCACGATTTCCGCGCGGAAATCGGTTCCGCCTGTGGTTTCGGTGCGATCAGTGCAGCAAAGGTCGCGATTGGGCCAGACCTGCGCGCCCGCCCCGGCCAGCTTGGCGCAAACGGGGGCGGCAATGTCTTATGTGAGCGGCGCAATTCTGATCATCTTCGCCGGGGTGTTGTGGTCCACCCAAGGCCTGATCATCCGGCTGATCCCGGATACCGGATCTTGGGCGATCCTGTTCTGGCGCTCGGCCGGAATGCTGCCCGTGCTGGCGCTCTGGATCGGGCTTGCCGCGCGCGGCAATATCATTGCTGAAATCCGCTCGGTCGGCTGGGCCGGGGTGCTGGGCGGCCTTGGGCTGGTGATGGCGTTCTCGGGTGCGATCTATGCGTTTCAGGCCACCTCGGTTGCCAATGCCGTGCTGCTGTTCGCGGCCTCGCCGTTCTGTGCCGCGATCTTGGGGCGGGTGCTGTTGGGCGAAGGAGTGAGCCCCCTGACATGGCTTGCCATCGTTCTGGCAGCATTGGGCATCCTCGTGATGGTCGGCGGCGGCCTTGCCGGGGGGGCGATGGATGGCAATATCGCGGCTTTGGCCTCGGCCCTGGGCTTCGCGATTTTCACCGTGACCTTGCGCTGGGCCAAGCTTGCGAACATGCTGCCTGCGGTGGCCTTGGGCGGGCTGTTTTCGATGATCGCCGGGGCGATTGCTTTGGCGATCTTGGGCAAAGCCGTGCTGATCCCGCTGCCCGAGATCGCGATCTCGGCGCTGATGGGGGCGGTGACGCTGACCGGGGGGATGTTGCTTTATACCTTGGGCAGCAAGGTGGTGCCCGCCGCGCAGGCGACCTTGCTGTCATTGGTCGAGGTGCTGCTGGCGCCGCTCTGGGTCTGGCTGCTGCTCGACGAGACGGTATCGCGCGGCACATTGATCGGCGGGGCGGTGTTGCTGGCGGCGGTGCTTTTGAACGCTTATGGTGGGCGGGTTCAACGCGTGCAGGGGGCTCGCCCCCTCGGCGTGGCACGCCTCACCCCGAGGATATTTGAGCGCAGAGGATGACCTAAGCGGTTCAGCGATGGCGGCGGAAGAACCTTGTGCGGGCATAGAGTTCTTCCAGCCGTTTCATCCGGCCTTCGGTGACGTCCCAGGTCAGATCTTGCACCGCGGCGAGCAGGGTTTCCACCAGCACCATCAGCGACACATTGCTGTCCCAAGCCGAGGGCGCTTCGATATGGCAGGCCAAGGTGTGCCGCGCATGGGCCGAGGCCGGGGAAATCCAGCGATCGGTGATCAGCACGATCTCGGCCCCGCGTTCTTTCGCCATTTCCGTCACTTGCAGCACGGCGTTTTCATAGCGGCGAATGTCGAACACCAACAGCACGTCGCCCGCTTGCATGTCCAACAGCGCAGGCTGCCAGGTCGAGGAACTGTCCGACAGCAATGTCACTTCGGGGCGCACAATGGTCATCAATGAGGTGAAATAATCCGCCATCGAATGGGTGATCCGCCCGCCCATGGCGAACACATGCCGCGCGGGATCGGCCAGCAACCGGGCGGCGGCGTCGAACTCGGCATGGTCGACCTGGCCCAAAGTGGCTTGCAGATTGGCCATCACCGCATCGGCAAAGCGGTTCAGGATATGCGTATTCGGCACCCCGCCCGCCCAACGGTCATGCTTGGCCAAGGGCGAGACCAGCATCGCCTCAACCTCGCCGCGCAGCGCCGCCTGAAAATCGGGATAGCCCTTATAGCCCAGCTTTTGCGCCAGCCGCACCACCGTTGGGGTGGACACCGAAGCCGCTTTCGCCAGAATGGTGATCGAGCCCAAAGCCGCCACCGGATAGTGCGACAGCACATGGGTGGCGAGTTGCCGCTCGGCGCGCGTGAGGTCGGGCAAAGCCGCGCGCAGTTGCTCGTCAAGTGGCAGTCTGGCGTCCATCACATTCCCCTCCGCATTGCGATCAGCCTAGCGCAGTTTCTGGCGTTTGGAAAAGATTGTATCAGCGCCGCCCCGCAAGAAACATTCTTGACAGAACTGCGGCAAAAGGTGAGCCTTACCGCAAATCTAGGGGATGACTCGACACCATGCGCGGTGCAACGAAACTCAAAACGCCCGCGATCCCGAAAGCGCCCGCGCCGCTGGCCGAGGCGTTTTTGCCAGTGATCGAGAATGCCGAGGCGCAAGGCCGGATCATTCTGGTCTGCGAACATGCCTCTAACCACATCCCGCCCGCGTGGGGCGATCTGGGCTTAAGCGCCGATCAACGCGGCACCCATATCGCTTGGGACCCGGGCGCTTTGGCGGTATCACGCGGGCTGTCCAAGCGCTTGGATGCGGTGCTGATCCACGCGCCCGTCAGCCGCCTGGTCTATGACTGCAACCGCGCGCCGGATATGCCGGGGGCCATGCCCGCGCGCTCGGAAATCCACGACATTCCCGGCAATGCCACGATCTCGGCTTCTGAGCGCTTGGCGCGCACCGAGGCCGTCTATCTGCCTTGGGCCAATGGCTTGCACGGCCTGATCGCCAAGCGCATCGCCTTGGGGCTGCGGCCCGTGGTGGTGACGATCCATTCTTTTACCCCGATCTATCATGGCAAACCGCGCCGGGTGGAATTTGGCGTGATCCACGATGCCGACCCGCATCTGTCAGTGGCAATCCTGAACGCAGCACACAAGTTGACCGGATTGCAGGCCGAGCTGAACGCGCCCTATTCGGCGGCGGATGATGTGACTCATACTTTGCGCGTGCAGGCGACGCCCTACGGCTTGCCCAACGCCATGTTGGAAATTCGCAACGATCTGATTGCGACGCCCGAGGCGGTCGACGCGATGACGGATCAACTCGCCGCCGTGTTGAACATGGGGCTGGTGGAAATCCAACGGCAGGCGAAGGCCAGTTGACCAAGGCGTAAAGGCTTCTCGGTGGGGTTTCGGCCCCAAATGCACATGACCCCGCACCAGACGGGGAAAACATCAGTGGAGACCCCGGATATGCCCGGCAATATGACCCTTTCTGAGCTGAAAGCCGCCGTGAAGGCTGGCGAAATTGACACCGTTCTGGTGGCTGGCATCGACATGCAAGGCCGCCTGATGGGCAAGCGCTTTCACGCGCAATTCTTCGTCGATGGTGGATGGGAGGAGACGCATTGCTGCAACTACCTCCTCGCCGTCGATATGGAGATGACCACGGTTCAAGGCTATAAATCGTCAAACTGGCAGACAGGCTATGGCGATTATATCCTGAAAACCGACATGAGCACCCTACGCCGGGTGCCGTGGCTGGAAGGCACTGCGATGGTGCTGGGCGATACCTTGGATCACCACCACAACCCGGTGCCGCACGCCCCGCGCAACATCCTGAAGAAACAGGTCGAGCGCGCCCGCGCCATGGGCTTTGATGCGATGATGGCGACCGAGCTAGAATTCTATCTGTTTGAAAACAGCTACGAATCCCTGCGCGACAACCATTTCACCGGGCTAAAGCCCGTCAGCGCCTATAACGAAGATTACCACATCTTCCAGACCACCAAGGAAGAAGACGTGATGCGCGCGGTGCGCAACGGGCTTTATGGCGCGGGCATCACCATTGAGAACTCCAAGGGCGAGGCCGACGCCGGGCAAGAGGAGGTCAACTATAAATACTCTGACGCGTTGGACACCGCCGACAACCACAGCATCGTCAAACACGGCATCAAGGAAATCGCCTGGTCGAAGGGCAAATCGGTGACCTTCATGGCGAAGTATGATCACCGTAAGGCCGGATCGTCGTCGCATTGCCACCAGTCTTTGTGGACGCTCGACGGCAAGCCCGCGTTTTACGATGACAAAGACAAGCACGGCATGAGCCAGCTGATGAAACACTACATCGCCGGGCAGTTGGCCTATGCGCGGGAGATGACCGTTTTCCTAGCGCCCTACGTCAACAGCTACAAACGCTTCACCGTCGGCATGTTTGCCCCCACCAAAGCCGTCTGGTCCGCTGACAACCGCACTGCAGGCTTCCGGGTGTGCGGCGAGCATACCAAGGCGATCCGGGTGGAATGCCGCATTCCGGGCTCTGATGTGAACCCCTACCTCACCTGCGCCGCTTTGCTCGCCGCTGGCCTTGATGGCATCGAGCAGAAGCTGGAGCTGGAACCCGAAATGCAGGGCGATATGTATGCCGCAGGCGATGTGCGTGAAATTCCGCACAACCTGCGCGAGGCCGCCGATCTGCTGAACGGCTCGGCGATGTACCGCAAAGCCTTCGGCGATGATGTGGTGGACCATTACCACCACGCCGCCCAGTGGGAGATTTCGGAAACCGACCGCGTGGTGACCGATTTTGAAATCCAGCGCCTGCTGGAACGCGCGTAATGTAGGGCGGGGTTCACCCCGCCTTCACCGATTGGCGGGGTGAACCCCGCCCTACCAAGGACCAACACGATGAAACCCATTCAACTGATTTCCCCGGTGGACGGCTCGGTCTATGCCGAGCGCACGCCGCTGACGCTGGAGGCTGCCAAAGCCACCGTTGCCCTCGCCCGCGCCGCACAAAAAGGTTGGGCCGCGCGCCCCTTGGCAGAGCGTATTGCCCTGGCGAAAGCGGGGGTTGCTAAGCTCAACGCCAATGCCGAAACCATCGTCGAGGAACTGGCATGGCAAATGGGCCGCCCCACCCGCTTTGGCGGCGAATTCGGCGGCGTGAACGCCCGCACCGAATACATGTCGGAAATTGCAGCGGTCACCTTAGCTCCGCAAACCATTGAAGACAGCGACAAATTCCGCCGCTATCTGGCGCGTGAAGCCTTGGGCGTGGTGTTCATCGTCGCTCCGTGGAACTACCCCTATCTCACCACGATCAACACCCTCGTCCCCGCGCTGATCGCCGGAAACACGGTTGTGCTGAAACACGCGTCGCAAACCATGCTGGTGGGCGAACGTCTGGCCGACGCCTTCTACGCCGCGGGCATCCCTGCCGATGTGTTCCAGAACGTCGTGCTCGACCATGCCACCACCGAACATCTGATCGCCAACCGCGCGTTCAATTTCGTCAACTTCACCGGCTCTGTCGGCGGCGGTCAGGCGATTGAACGCGCCGCTGCGGGCACCTTCACACCGTTGGGCCTTGAACTTGGCGGCAAAGACCCCGGCTATGTCCGCGCCGACGCCAATCTGGACGCCGCCGTCGATACGCTGATGGATGGCGCGATGTTCAACGCGGGCCAATGCTGCTGTGGGATCGAGCGGATTTATGTCCATGAATCGCTCTACGATGCCTTTGTTGAAAAGGCGGTGGCTTGGGTGAAAACCCTGAAACTCGGCAACCCGTTTGATGCGGACTCCACCCTCGGCCCGATGGCGAACAAACGCTTCGCCGCCGTGGTGCGTGGTCAGATTGCCGAGGCTGTGGCGCAAGGGGCCAAAGCCCTGATCGACCCCGCCCTGTTCCCCGCCGATGATGGCGGCGCCTATCTTGCCCCGCAAGTGCTGGTGAATGTCGACCATTCCATGCGGGTGATGATGGAGGAAAGCTTCGGCCCGGTCGTTGGCATCATGAAGGTCAAGGACGATGCCGAAGCCCTCAAACTGATGAACGACAGCCCCTATGGCCTGACCGCCTCCATCTGGACCGAGGATTATGACACCGCCGCCGCACTCGGTGCGCAGATCGAAACCGGCACCATTTTCATGAACCGCGCCGATTACCTTGATCCCGCGCTGTGCTGGACCGGCTGCAAAGACACCGGACGCGGCGGCAGCCTGTCCTACTTGGGTTTCCATTCGGTCACCCGCCCGAAATCCTACCATCTGAAGAAAGTCTGAACCATGACCCACTCTGTCCCAAACCGGAACTGGTCCTACCCCACCGCGATCAAATTCGGCGTCGGGCGCATCAGCGAACTGGCCGAACATTGCGCTGCGGCCGGGGTGAAAAAACCACTGTTCGTCACCGACAAGGCTTTGGCCAGCCTGCCGATCACCGCCGAAGCGGTGGCGGTTCTGAAAGCCCATGGCCTTGGCACGGCGGTGTTTTCCGAGGTCGATCCGAACCCGAACGAAACCAACATGGCCGATGGCATCGCGGTTTACCTCGCAGGCGGTCATGATGGCGTGATCTGCTTTGGCGGTGGCTCAGCCCTTGATCTGGGCAAGATGATCGCCTTGATGGCGCATCAGCGCAAAGACCTCAGCGTGTGGGATCTGGAGGATATCGACGACTGGTACACCCGCGCCGATGCCAGCAAAATCGCCCCGATCATCGCGGTGCCGACCACCGCGGGCACGGGTTCGGAAGTTGGTCGCGCAGGCGTTCTGACCAACTCGGTGACGCATAAGAAAAAGATCATCTTTCACCCGAAACTGCTGCCAGTAGTGACGATCTGCGACCCGGCGCTGACCTTGGGGATGCCGAAATTCATCACCGCAGGCACCGGCATGGATGCGCTGGCGCATTGTCTTGAGGCCTATTCCTCGCCCTTCTACCACCCGATGAGCCAAGGCATTGCTTTGGAGGGGATGCGGCTGGTGTTTGAGAATCTGCCGAAAGTCTACGCCAACCCGACCGATCTGGATGCCCGCGCGCATATGATGTCAGCGGCGGCGATGGGGGCGACGGCGTTTCAGAAAGGTTTGGGGGCAATCCATTCGCTCAGCCACCCGATTGGCGCAGTCTATGGCACTCATCACGGCACGACGAATGCGGTGGTAATGCCGATGGTGTTGGATATGAACCGCGCCGCGATTGAGGACCGGATCAATGCCGCTGCGGCCTATCTGGGCATCAAGGGCGGTTTCGACGGCTTCCGCGCCGCTGTGATGGATCTGCGCAAGACCCTGAACATCCCGGAAAACCTGACGGCGCTTGGCGTCACCAACCCCGATCTCGACATGCTGACCGAAATGGCGCTGGAGGATCCGTCCTGCGGTGGCAATCCGGTCGCGATGACAGCCGAGAACACCCGCGCGTTATTCGAAGCCTGCATGTAACTTGAAAAGCGGCGGTTTCTGATTGTAAGCCTCAGAAACCGCCGCCTTGACTTACGGATCCAGCATGACCCAGCACGTCTCCACCGATATCGCGATCCTTGGCGCGGGGGTCGTTGGGCTCGCCATTGCCGAGGCTTTGACGGCGGAAGGACGCGAGGTGGTGCTGGTCGATCCGGGTCAGCCGGGGATGGGGGCCAGCTATGGCAACGCGGGCACCATCGCCGATTATGCGGTGATGCCGGTCGGCAGCCCTGATGTATTGCGCAACCTGCCGTCGCTGCTGCTGAACAAAAACTCCCCCCTCGCCATCCGCCGCGCCGCCCTGCCCTCACTCATGCCGTGGCTGGCGCGGTTTGCCCTGCAATCCCTGCCCGGCCCGACGCGCCGCAATGCGGCGGTGATTGCGGCGCTGGTGGCGGATGCTTGCCCGAGCTGGCTGGCGCTGGCCGACCGGATTGGTGGCTCGGCGATCTTGCAGCACAAGGGATGCTTGTACCTCTACGAGACGCAAGCCGCCTTCAAAGCCGCCGAGGCGGATATGGCGTTCCGGCGCGCGCAAGGGATCACGGTGGAGTTGATCTCGCCCGACACCCTTGCCGGGATGGAGCCGGGGTTGCCGACTGTCGAAGGCGGTGCCGCGTTCTTTCCGAAGGCGGTGTTTTTGTCCGATCCGGGGTTGATGGTGCAGACCTTGGCCACCCATGTTTTCCAAAAGGCAGGATTTGTGCAAGCCGAGGCGCGGACGATCTCGCGGCAGTTTGATGGGATTGTGGTGGAAGGGCCGGACCTGCGGCTGCGTGCCCGCAAGGTGATCATCGCGGCGGGGGCGCACTCAAAGGCGCTGGCGCTGCAGGCGGGAGACAAGGTGCCGCTGGATACCGAGCGGGGGTATCATGTGGAGTGGGATATGGCCGCCCCCCGGCTGACCCGCCCCGCCTGCCCCACGTCACGCGGGTTTTATCTGTGTCCGATGACGGGGCGGCTGCGGGTGGCGGGGACGGTGGAGTTGGGCGGGCTGACCGCCCCGCCCTCGCCGCACCGGATCAGGAAGCTGGTGGAGGGGGCGCGGGCGATTTTTCCAGACCTCGGGGAGCCTGACCGGGAGTGGATGGGGTTCCGGCCTTCGATGCCGGATTCGGTGCCGGTGATCGGGCCTTCGCAGGCGGGGGCGGAGGTGATCCATGCGTATGGGCACGGGCATATCGGGCTGACGCTGGCCCCGATCACGGCGCGGCTGGTGGCGGATTTGGTGGCGGAGCGAGAGCCGGAATTGGATTTGACGCCGTATTTGCCCAGCAGGTTTTAAGGTGGTCCCAACTCGGGACCATTTTTTATACATGTATATCAGATAGTTAACCTATAGCCGTTAAGGGATTTTTAACACTTCCCCCCCGTGACAGCAAAAAGCCGCCCCAAATGAAGGGCGGCTTTCGCGGCAGATGCCAGTGGTGTTAGCCCAGATGCGCCAGCACGAACGGCTGCACCTCGTGCCAACCTTCCCACATCATCTTCAAGGCGACATAGACGATGATCGCAAGGCCGACATAGGCGATCCAGCGGTGCTTGTTCAGCAGGCGGGCGATGAAGGTGGCGGCCAGACCCATCAGCGCGATCGACATCACCAGACCGATCACCAACACGGTCGGATGTTCGCGCGCGGCCCCGGCCACAGCGAGCACGTTATCCAAGCTCATCGAGATATCGGCGATGACGATCTGCCAAGCCGCCTGCGCAAAGGTCTTGCGCGGCGCGCCGCCCGCGACGGTGCCATCGGCGTTCAGATCGCTATCGGTCAGCGATTCCTCGGCCATGTTGTCGCTGCCATGGCCTTCACGCAGTTCGCGCCACATCTTCCAGCAGACCCAGAGCAGCAGGATGCCCCCGGCCAGCAGCAGCCCGACAATCGCCAAGAGATGCGTGGTGATCAGGGCAAAACCGATCCGCATGATGGTGGCGGCAATGATGCCGACCAGAATGGCCTTGTTGCGCTGCTCTTTCGGCAGGCCCGCAGCGGCGAGGCCGATCACGATGGCATTGTCGCCCGCGAGGACAAGGTCAATCCCCATGACCTGAAGCAGGGCAATAAAGCCCGGATAAGTGAAGATTTCCATGTCCGTCCCGTTTGGTATGTTGTTGTTGCGGGCTAGGTAAGGGCTTGGGCATTGCATTTCAACCCGGCACGGAAAAAGACGTTGGGGAGAAAAGCAAAACCCCGCGACGGGCGCGGGATTCTACAGCACAGGTCAGAGCTTGCAATCGCCCGTTGGCCTGTGGCTCCGAAGGGTCTTAATGGGGATGCTCAGGCAGCGCCCCGAACCGACGCAGTTTAAAACTTTGGGACCGGAGGATCAAGAACACCCTGACGCCCTCCGCGTGCCTCCCAACGTGGAGCGGCGGCGAGGTGGGAGCCTCCGGCGGGGATATTTGAGCCAATGTGAAATTGTGAAAGGCGTAGCGATTTCATCTTGGCCTAAATACTCCCCGCGACGCATTCTGCGAAGGCGGCCTGCAGGAGATGCAAGCGGGTGGCTTACAGCATCCCCGGCACCACTTGATCCGGCGGGCGGTGGCCGTCGGCGAAGGTCTTGATGTTGATGATGACCTTTTCGCCCATCTCGATCCGGCCCTCGACGGTGGCGGAGCCCATGTGGGGCAACAGCACGACATTGGGCAGGCTGCGCAGGGTCGGGTTGATCTCGGTGCCGTGTTCATACACGTCCAGACCCGCGCCGCCGATCTCGCCCGCCTTCAGCCCACGCGCGAGGGCGTTTTCGTCAATCACTTCGCCGCGTGAGGTGTTGATGATCACCGCCGTCGGTTTCAGCAGTTTCAGCCGCCGCGCGTTCAGCAGATGGAAGGTCGAGGGCGTGTGCGGGCAGTTGACCGAGATGATGTCCATCCGCGCGATCATCTGATCCAGGCTTTCCCAATAGGTCGCCTCCAGATCGGATTCCACCTCGGGGCGCACACGTTTGCGGTTGTGGTAATGCACCTGCATCCCGAAAGCGCGGGCGCGGCGGGCGACGGCTTGGCCAATGCGGCCCATGCCGAGAATGCCCAAACGGCGGCCGCCCATCCGGCCACCCAGATGCGCCATCGGCGACCAGCCTTGCCATTTCCCGGCCTGCATTTCGGCCAGACCTTCGGGGATGCGGCGGGTGACCGACAGCATCAACGCCAGCGTCATATCGGCGGTATCATCCGTCACCGTGCCGGGGGTGTTGGAGACCAGAATGCCGCGCTGGCGGGCGGTGGCGACATCAATATGGTCGACGCCCGAGCCGTAATTGGCGATCAGTTTCAGCTTGTCGCCCGCCTGCGCGATCAGGCCTGCATCAATCTGATCGGTGATCGTCGGCACCAGCACATCGCAGCGGCGCATCGCGGCGGCCAACTCATCGCGGCTCATCGCGGTGTCGGGGTCGCGCAGCTCGACATCGAACAATTCCTTCATCCGAGTCTCGACGGCTTGTGGCAATCGTCGCGTCACGACAACGTTTAAGCGTGTTGCGGGCATGAAGGCCTCCCTGCACTTCCAAATCAGCGTATTGTTTGGCAAAGTGGCGGGAAGCGGGGCCGCGCACAAGCCCCCGTCTGAATTTGGGGCACGGCGGGATGAACAGGAAGCAGTTTTTGGCGGGGATGGCGGTGGCTTTGCTGGGCGAAAGTCTGGGGGCTGGGCGAGCCTCGGCACAGGAAGAATTGCCGGTGGTGCCAGCGCCGGATGACAAAACCCCGCGCGATCCGAACAAAGGCCCGGTGACCAATCTGCCGCTGCCGCGTTATGTCAGCCTGAAGGGGCGCGAGGGCAATGTGCGGCGGGGGCCGGGGATGACGCACCGGATCGACTGGGTGTTCACCACGGCGGGCATGCCGCTGCGCATCACCGCAGAATATGACCGCTGGCGGCGGGTGGAGGATTATCAGGGCATGGGCGGCTGGATGCAGTTCAACCTGCTGTCCGGTTCGCGCTCGGTTCTGGTGACGCAGGATATGGCGGAATTTCGCGACAGCCCGGATGGGCAGGCGCGGGTATCGTTTCAGGCGGAACTGGGCGTGATCGCCAAGCTGCTGGAATGCAACACAGAGTGGTGCCGGGTGAATGCGGGCGGCGAGAAGGGTTGGATCTTGAAATCATCGCTCTGGGGTGTCGATCCGGCGGAGATTTTAGACTAGCGCCTTGCGCGTCGGCCTGCGCCCGCAGAACGCTTGCGACCCCAGAACGCTTGCACGGAGGCACCGGCTTGGGTAAGGCGCGGGTCCGGGTTTGAGGAGCGTAAGATGAGCACAGCTGACAGCATGAAGTTGAACCTGTCGGCGGGCCTCGCGTCGGTGGCGATTGCCGGGATGATGGTGGGGCTGAAGCTGTGGGCCTATGGCACCACGGGCTCCTTGTCGGTGGCGGCCTCGCTGGCCGACAGCGCGATGGATCTGATGGTGTCGCTCGGCGCTATGGCCGCGCTGATCTATGCAGCCAAGCCCGCAGATGAGGACCATGCCTTTGGTCATAGTTCGGCCGAGGATCTGGCGGCGTTGGGGCAGGCGTTTTTCGTGCTGATCTCGGCCGGGGTGATCACTTGGGCGGCGGTGGCGCGGCTGCTCGGGCCAGCCCAGCCGCATCTGGTCGGCGAAGGCGAGGGGATGCTGGTGATGGGCGTCTCGGTCGCGCTGACGGTGGCGCTGGTGTGGTGGCAGGGCCGGGTCGCCAAGCGCACTGGCAGCCGGGTGGTGGCGGCGGATCGTCTGCATTACATGGGCGATCTCTTGCCAAACATGGGGGCGATCATCTCGCTTTGGGCGTCGAAAAGCTTTGGTCTCGGCAGCATCGATTCGGTGGTGGCGCTGACGGCGGCGGCGATGATGGCGGTGGGGGCGGCGCGGATCGGCAAGGGCGCGTTTGATGCGCTGATGGACCGCACCGCTGATCCCGCGATTGTCACCGGGATTGCGGCGATGGCCGCCGCTTGGCCGGGGGTGCGCGGCTTTCATGATCTGAAAACCCGGATGGCGGGCAGCAAGGTCTTCGTCAATCTGCATATCGAATTGGACGGTGAACAGTCTTTGCGCGAGGCACATGCGATTGGCGCAGCCCTACGGCGGGCGATTTTGCAGGCCTATCCGCAGACCGATGTGATCATCCACAAAGATGTGGCGGATGTCACCGCCGCCTCCAAGCGGCAGAGCCATTAGGCCAAAGCCTTAGCCTGCTTTAGATTTCACCGCTTTATGGTCAGCCCAATTTGCGCTAAACTGAAGCTTGTGCGCCGCATTGGCGTTCCGCGCACAAACCAGCAAAATATTTCGTAAGACTTGCAACACCTGCAACTCCGTCTCATATTAAGGTTGAATTACACAATCGTATAACAAGATTGGCTCTCCATGGCAGACCGCCGCCCCTATCGCCGGGAAAGTGAAGAACGTCGCCGCGAGGATTTGATCGTGGCAGCGCTCGATCTGGTTGCGGAAGGCGGGCTTCATGCGGCAACGGTGCGCGCGATTGCCGACCGCGCGGGCGTCACTCCGGGGTTGATCCGGCATTACTTCACCTCAAAAGAAGACCTCACCCGCGTCGCCTATCAACGGCTGATGGAGCGGATGACTGCGGATTCGGCGGCGGTGCTGCTGGGTGGGCCGGATGTCGCGATGGCGCGGCTGGCGAATTTCGTGGTGGCTTCGGTCAGCCCGCCGGTGGCGGACCCGGTGGCGGTGGGGCTTTGGGCGGCATTCGTGCATGATGTCCGCCGCAATGCCGCGATGCGCGACATTCACACGTCGAACTATCTCGCCTTTCGCAACATGTTGCAGGGGTTGATCGACGCCCTGCCCCGCTCTGTCAGCGATGCCCAACTGCGCCGTGATGCCATCGCCTGCAATGGCGTGATTGACGGGCTTTGGCTGGAAGGCTCGATCCTGCCCGAAGCTTTCGCCTTTGGCGAAATTCCTGCCATCGCGCTGACTTCGGTTGGTGCCATTCTGAACGTTGACCTTGTTGCTGCTTATCAGCCAGATCGGACCCAGCCATGAAATACGCCGCCATCACCGACCGCCTTGCCCATCTGGGTGGGGCAAAATGGGAGGTTCACGCCCGCGCCAAAGCGATGCAAGCTGCGGGTAAACCCATTATTCAGTTGACGATTGGCGAGCCCGATGTGGCGACCCCACCCGCGCTGATCGCGGAAGCGCAGCGCGCGATGGATGCAGGTCGTCTGGGTTATTCCAATGGCCGGGGCGAACCTGCGCTGCTGGCAGCTTTGGCCGCGCGCTATTCCAAGCGCACGGGCCGGGCGATTTCTACCGAGCAGATTGCTTGCCTGCCCGGCACGCAGACCTCGCTTTATGCCGTGCTGCTGACCCTGACCGGGCCGGGGGATGAGGTGCTGGTGGGCGATCCTTTGTATGCGACTTACGAAGGCCTGATTGCGTCCACCGGCGCGGTTGCGGTGCCGGTGCCGCTGCGGGCCGAGCATGGCTTTCGGATGCAGGCGGCGGATGTGGCGGCCCGGATCACCCCGCGCAGTCGGATGATTTTTCTGAACACGCCGCACAATCCGACCGGGGCCATTCTGACGGCGAATGATATTGCCGCCTTGGGGGCTTTGGCGAAAGCGCATGATCTGTGGATGCTGAGCGACGAGGTTTATGAAGAATTGGTGTTTGCAGGTGGGGTGTTTGCCTCTCCCTTGGACAATGCCGATCTGGCGGATCGGGTGGTGGTGACCGCCTCGATTTCCAAATCGCACGCGGCACCCGGGTTCCGCTCGGGCTGGTGCGTCGGGCCTGAGGAGTTTTCGGCGCGGCTGCTACCGGTCGCGGAAACCATGCTGTTTGGCAACCAGCCGTTCATCGCGGATATGACGGCGATGGCAGTTTCGGCGCCTTCGGAAGTGGCGCGCGGGATGGCAGAGCGGTTCGCACGGCGCGCGGCGTTGATTTATGAAAAGCTGCACGGAGTGAATGGGTTATCCGTGCATAAGCCCGATGCCGGAATGTTCACGGTGGTGAATGTCAATGCCACGGGGCTGAGTGGCGAATGTTTTGCTTTGGGGCTTTTGGCCGACATGGGCGTGGCGGTGATGCCGGGCGAAAGCTTTGGCGCAGCGCTGGCGGGATGGATCAGGATCAGCCTGACGCAAGATGATGCCTTGGTGGCCGAGGCTTGCGCGCGGATCGCGCGCTATGCCGCTTTGAAACAAGGAATGGCGGCATGAAGACGGTTGGCGAGCGTTTGGTAGAAGGCTTGGCGGCGCGTGGGGTTGAGGTGATTTTCGGTATTCCCGGCGTGCATACGGTTGAGATGTATCGCGGGCTGTCGGGGTCTCCGGTGCGCCATGTCACGGCGCGGCACGAGCAAGGCTGCGCCTTCATGGCCGATGGTTATGCGCGGGTCTCGGGCAAGCCGGGGGTGGCTTTGGTGATCACCGGGCCGGGGATTTTGAACGCGCTGACCGCGATGGGGCAAGCCGCGGCGGATTCGGTGCCGATGTTGGTGATTTCCGGGGTGAACCGTCGCGATTCGTTGGGCTTGGGGCTTGGGCTGCTGCATGAGTTGCCGGATCAGGCGGCGATGGTGCGGCCTTTGTGCCCGACGCGGCAGATTTTGGCGGCCTCAGAGGTGGGCGAGGTTTTGGACTGGGCTTTTGCCACCATGGCGACCGGACGACCGGGCCCGGTGCATATCGAGGTGCCGACCGATGTGATGCCGCTGGACTGTGACGCTTTGCCCGCCCCTGCCGCCCTGCCCGTGGCGGCGGTGCCGGATTTGAGCGCAGCTGCGGCGCGGTTGAACGCCGCGCAGTCGGTGGTGATTTTGGCGGGCGGCGGCGCGCGGGGCCAAGAGGCTGCGTTGCAGGCCTTGGCTGAACGTTTGGACGCGCCTGTGGTGCAGACTGTCAACGCGCGCGGCATGATGTACGGCCATCCGTTGGTGGTGCCGGCCTCGCCTTCACTAGACGCGCCCCGCGCACTGATTGCAGCGGCGGATCAGGTGCTGGCGATTGGCACCGAATTTGGCCCGACCGACTATGACATGTATGTGCGCGGCGGTTTTCCCGACGTGTCCGGGATGATCCGGGTGGATATCTGCTCCAAACAGTTGGGGCGGCACAAGGCGGGTGTGACGCTGCACGGCGATGCGGGCGCGGTGATGGCGGCGCTGTTGCCGCAGGTGGCGCCGAAGCAGGCCGATGGGGCGGCACGGGCCTTGGCCGCGCGCACAGCGGCGCGGGCCGAGTTGGCAGAACTGGACGTGCTGATGCCGGGGCGGTTGGAGATGGTGGAAACCATTCGTTCTGCGATGCCCGGCGCGCTGATCGTCGGCGACAGCACGCAAGCGATCTATGCCGCGAACCTCTATTACGACCATGATCGCGCCGGGGGCTGGTTCAACGCCGCCACCGGATTCGGCGCTTTGGGCTATGGACCGGGGGCTGCGGTGGGCGCGGCCTTGGCGGCTCCGGGCACGGAGGTTGTCTGCCTGATCGGCGATGGTGGCTTGCAGTTCAGCCCCGGCGAGTTGCGCACGGCGGTCGATGAACGCCTGCCGATCACGTTTTTGGTTTGGAACAACGCGGCCTTCGGCGAGATCGCCGATGCGATGCGCGGCGCGAACAGCGAGGTGATCGGCTGCTCGCCCTCGCCCCTGAACATGGAACCCTTCGCCGCCGCCTGCGATCTGCCGTTCGCCTCGGTGCTGCTCGACCCCGAAGCACTGCACGCGGCGCTGATCCAGCCGCATTCCGGCCCCAGGATGATCGAGGTGCGGGTGGCACGGTAGCCGATTTCCGCCCCGGAAATCGTGCACGGAATTCGCATCGAATTCCGATTTCGGGGCGCGGTTGTCGCGCCCCTTTCTTTTGATCAAATTCCTTGGCATAAGGGGGCAAGCCACGAAAGGTGCCCTTGATGTCCGAGTCTTTGATCGCAGGAATCCGCCCCGCGCGTCTGGAAAAACTGCGCGCGCGTGAGGCCAAGCGCTTTGCCCAAGGCCGCCCGAAGGCCCGCGCCGCACTGGATCAGGGGGCCGAGGCTTTCCTTGACGGTGTGCCGCTGCATTGGATGAAAGACTGGCCGATGCCGCATCTGCCGTTGATCGCAT
>CAYLYV010000065.1:0-24671 GCA_964387655.1 uncultured Cypionkella sp.
GGCTTTGGCGCCGGGGCTGAACAGGCGCAGGTTGTGGTAGGAAAGGCCGGAACCGACGATCAGCACATCTTCGTCGCGCAGTGGCGACAGGGCGCGGCCCAGTGCGAAATGGGCGGCGGGATCGTAGCTGTGTTGCAGCGAGACTTGGTAAATCGGGATTTCTGCATTGGGATACATCACATAGGCGGGCGCGAAAGTGCCGTGGTCAAAGCCGCGCTGGGGGTCCAGATGCGTGGGCAGGCCTGCGGCTTTGATCAGATCGGCGGTGCGCTGGGCGAGCGCCGGCGCGCCGGGGGCGGGGTAGGTAATCTTGTAGGTCTCAGGCGGGAAGCCACCGTAATCATAGAGCATTCCGGGGTTTGCCGACGACATCACGGCGAAATCGTCTTCCTCCCAATGGCCGGAAATCATCAGGATGGCTTTCGGGGTGGTGCCGATCTCGGCGGGCATTCGGGCGAGGGAGACCTCCAAGCTGGCGAGCATCTGACGCATGTTCGGCAGCCAAGGCCAGGGGCCACCGCCGTGGCTGATGAAATAGGTGGGAAGTTTGGGCATCGGGGCCTCCTGTGGTTGGCAGGAAGATGGGGCCGGGGGAGGATTGGCGCAATGGGCGGATGTGGCGGGGATTTGGCGAGGCGATGTGCGGGGATGCACACAAATCGTGATATTTGTTTATGATTTGTTCACGTTTTGATTCTAGATGTGAATGAAGACAGAATTCTTAGGCGCGGTAGACATGAAAGCGGTGGAAGCAATCTATCTGGTGGTTGCAATAACTGGTGCGATCTGGGGCTTTTGGGCGCGTGTGCTGTTTCGGCTTGGTGGAACGGCGAGGCTTGATTGCTGCCTGCAGCGTCGGGACCTGCTAGGTCTTACCCTGTCTGAGACGCGAGTCATTCGGCGCATATATCGCGCGATGTTTGCGTGCTATGGCCCCCTTGCCCCCGCCCCCCAATCGCGGCCATACTCCCCCATCCACTCTGTGACAGGGAGTTCACATATGAAGATTGCTGCTGCCCTTGCGGGCCTTGCTTTGAGCGTTTCCGGGGCTTTTTCTGTGGCTTTTGCGGGCGATCTGCCCGATCTGGGCGGCAAAGAGATCACCATTGTGACCGAGAATGCCTATCCGCCGTTGCAGTTTATCGACAAATCGGGGGCCGCGGTTGGCTGGGAATATGATGCGGTGGCGGAGCTTGCCAAGCGGCTGAATTTCAAGGTGAAATACGAGAATATCTCGTGGGACGCGATGATTCCGGCGGTGTCGGAGGGGCAGTTTGACATGGGGATGACCGGGATCACCATCAAGGATGATCGCAAGGAAAAGGTCGATTTCTCGGAGCCCTATATGCGCTCGGAAAGCATGATGCTGGTGCGTGGTGACGAGGCGCGGTTCAGCGATGCGGCAACATTTGCCGCCAATGCCGATCTGCTGGTCGGCGCGCAGGCGGGGACGACGCCGTTCTACACGGCGGTGTATTCGGTGCTGGACGGTAATGAGGCGAACCCGCGGATCAAGCTGTTTGAGACCTTTGGCGCGAGTGTAGAGGCGTTGAAGGCGGGTGATGTCGATACGGTTCTGACTGATATGACGGCGGGCAAGGGCTATGTGGATGCCTCGGCTGGCGGGCTGAAGATGGTCGGCGAACCGCTGGGGTCGGAAGATTTCGGCTTTATCTTCCCGAAGGGGTCGGAGCTGGCGGCCAGCATGAACGCCGGGATTGCCGCGCTGAAGGCGGATGGCACCTTTGATGCGCTGAACAAGAAATGGTTTCTGGACTATAAAGCTGAGTAAGATCAGCGGCCCCGGTGCGCGCCGGGGCCATTTCCGATGAAAGCATTGAAAGATCAGGATTTTCCGTGGTGGCTGGTGGCGCTTGGCGGCATCGGGGCTGTGTTGTTTTATCAGGTCTGGGCGAGTGAGGTCTATTCCTCGGCGATGCGGTTGCTGGCCAAGGGGATCTGGCTGACGATTTTTGTGACCGTGGTGGCCTATGCGATGGCCTGCGTGTTAGGGCTGGTGCTGGCGCTGGCCGGGCTGTCGCGGTTTCGCGCGATCCGGCAGGTGGCGCGGTTTTATATTGAGGTCGTGCGCGGGGTGCCGATCATGGTGCTGCTTTTGTATGTGGCGTTTGTCGCCGCACCGGGGGCGATTTATGGCTGGAACTGGCTGTCGGCGCATCTGGGGCTGGAGCCGGTGAAGACGCGGGATTTTCCGCTGTTGTGGCGGGCGATCATCGCGCTGACTTTGGCCTATTCGGCATTTCTGGCCGAGGTGTTCCGGGCCGGGTTGCAGGCGGTCGATAAGGGCCAGATCGAGGCGGCGCAGGCTTTGGGGCTGTCGGGCTGGCAGCGGTTTCGCCATGTGGTGTTTCCGCAGGCGTTTCGGATGATCCTGCCGCCTTTGGGCAATGATTTTGTCGCGATGGTGAAGGATTCGTCGCTGGTGTCGGTGCTGGGGGTTGCCGATATTACCCAGCTTGGCAAGGTCACGGCGGCGGGCAATTTTCGCTATTTTGAGACCTATAATCTGGTGGCGCTGCTGTATCTGACGATGACGGTGGGGTTGTCGCTGGTGCTGCGGCGGATTGAGACGCGGTTGAAGGCGCGGGATCAGCGGTAGGGGGCGTGATCCGATTGAGCGCGTGCCGCGCAAGGCATCTGAGCGCTTACGCGCGGTGGGTGCCTTGTGGATCGGAGGGCTTGGGTTTGCGAGGCTGCGCGCGACCCGTCTGAGGACGCCTCCGGCGGGAGTATTTCAAAAAGAGCAACTGCGAGGGTGGACCTTGTGCGGCGGGGTGCCTAGCTTTGGCGCAAAGGAGATTTGCGATGAATGCTTTGCTGGGCGCTTGGGACGGGGAATTTGGGTTGCCGCCGTTTGCGGAGATCACGGACGCAGATTTTGCGCCGGCGTTTGAGGCGGCGCTGATTGAGGCGCGGGCGAATATTGTGAAGATTACCGAACAGACTGAGGTGACCTTTGCCAATACCATCGAGGCGATGGAACTGGCGGAGGGGGCTTTGGACCGGGTCGGTGGGGTGTTTTATAACCTTGCCGGAGCGGATAGCACACCCGCGCGCGAGGCGTTGCAGATGGAACTGGCGCCGAAGATGTCGGCTTTCGCCTCGGAAGTGACCAACAACACGGCGCTGTTTGGGCGGATCGAGGATCTGTGGCAAAGGCGGGATGGGTTGGATCTGACGCCGGAGCAGTTGCGGGTTTTGACGTTGTATCGGCAGATGTTCGTGCGTTCGGGCGCGTTGTTGCAGGGCGATCAGGCGGCGCGGTTGACGGCGGTGAAATCGCGCTTGGCGGTGTTGGGGACGACGTTCAGCCAGAACTTGCTGGCGGATGAGCGTGGTTGGTTCATGGAATTGTCGGAGGCCGATCTGGAAGGGTTGCCGGAGTTTGTGGTGGCCTCGGCCCGCGCGGCGGGGGGTGAGAAGGGTGTGGCGGGGCCGGTGGTGACGCTGTCGCGGTCGCTGATCGTGCCGTTTTTGCAGTTTTCGCCGCGGCGTGGCCTGCGGCAGAAGGCTTATGAGGCTTGGGGCTTGCGGGGGGCGAATGGCGGGGCCACGGACAACCGGGCGGTGGCGGCGGAGATTTTGGCACTGCGGGCAGAGCGGGCGGCATTGCTCGGCTATGCCAGTTTTGCCGATTACAAGCTGGAGCCGGAGATGGCGAAGACGCCTGCTGCGGTGCGGGATTTGCTGATGCGGGTTTGGCAACCTGCGAAGGCCAAGGCGCTGGAGGATGCGGCGGTGCTGGAGGCGATGTTGCACGCGGATGGCATCGCGGGGCCGTTGGAGCCTTGGGATTGGCGGTATTATTCCGAGAAGCGCCGGGTGGCCGAACATGATCTGGATGAGGCGGTGTTGAAACCTTATCTGGGGCTGGAGGCGATGCTGGCGGCGCAGTTTGATTGCGCCCATCGGCTGTTTGGGCTGGAGTTTCGGGCCTTGGACATTCCGCTTTATCATGCGGATGCAAGGGCTTGGGAGGTGACGCGGCGCGGCGCGCATATCGCGGTGTTCGTCGGCGATTACTTTGCGCGTGGATCAAAGCGGTCGGGGGCTTGGTGTTCGGCGATGCGCAGTCAGCGCAAATTGGGCGGCGATCAGCGGCCTGTGGTGGTGAATGTGTGCAATTTCGCCAAGGGCGACCCGGCGTTGTTGTCTTATGACGATGCGCGGACGTTGTTTCACGAATTCGGCCATGCTTTGCATCAGATGCTGTCGAATGTGACCTATGGCTTTATCAGCGGCACCTCGGTGGCGCGGGATTTTGTCGAACTGCCAAGCCAACTTTACGAGCATTGGATGGAAGTGCCGGAGGTGCTGGAAAAGCACGCGCGGCATTGGCAGACCGGGGAGGTGATGCCCGGCGATCTGATCAAGCGGTTGTTGGATGCCGGGACCTATGATCAAGGATTTTCGACGGTGGAGTTTATCTCCTCGGCACTGGTCGATCTGGCGTTTCATGAGGGGGCGGCTCCGGCCGATCCGATGCAAAAGCAGGCGGAGGTGTTGGAGGCTTTGGGGATGCCGCGCGCGATCAGGATGCGGCACGCGACGCCGCATTTCGCGCATGTGTTCTCGGGCGACGGCTATTCCTCGGGGTATTATTCTTACATGTGGTCCGAGGTGATGGATGCCGATGCGTTTGCGGCCTTTGAGGAGGCAGGGGATGCGTTTGATCCTGCGGTGGCGGCGCGGTTGGAACAGTTCATCCTGTCGGCGGGTGGGTCGGAGGAGCCGGATGTGTTGTACACCAAATTCCGCGGTCGGATGCCGGGGGTGGAGCCTTTGCTGAAAGGTCGGGGGTTGGTCGAGGTGGTCTAGGAACCAAAGCCATATCAAAGCGTTATTGCCGGATGTTTTCAAAGGGGACGCGGCGATGATCAGCACGGTGATGAGCGATTTGGGCTTGAGTTTCGATGCGGGCGAAACTCTGTCACATTTGGTCAAGCTGGTGCTGGCGTATCTTTTGGCGCTGCCGATTGGCTGGAACCGTGAGCAGGAAGAACGCAGCGCCGGGATCAGGACGTTTCCGCTGGTGGCGATGGCGGCTTGTGGCTTTGCGATCATCGCGATTGGGGTGTTGGGGGCGGACAGCCCGGAGCAAGCCAAGGTGTTGGAGGGCCTGATCACTGGGGTCGGCTTTATTGGCGGCGGCGCGATTTTGAAGCAGGGCGCGCAGGCGCGGGGCACGGCGACGGCGGCAAGCCTATGGGGAACCGGGGCTTTGGGGGCGGCTGTGGGCTATGGATTGCTGGATGTGGCGGTGATCCTGAGTGCGGTAACCTATCTGGCATTGCGGATTTTGGCCCCCTTGAAGGATGTGGCGCGCGAGGGGGACGCGGGTGATGCGCCCCGCGATCAAGCTTGATCAGCGGCGCAGGCTGCTGGGCGTGAGGTTGAGTTGCGCGCGGAAGCTTCGGGCAAGGCTGGAGGCCGAGGAGAAGCCGCAGCGCAATGCAACTTCTGCGAGCGGGTGGCGGGTGTCGGTGATCATGCGGCGGGCGGCGGCGAGGCGCAGGGTGAGCGCGTAGGTCGCGGGCGGCAAGCCGAGGTTTTCTTGGAAGATTTGCTCTAAGCGGCGCGGCGACAGGCCGATGGCGGCGGCGGTCTCAGCCGTGGTTTCGGGGGCGTCGAGGCTGGCTTCCATCCGGGCGATGGCGGCGGAGACGCGGGGGTCCAGACGGGGGTCTGGCTTTGCGTGGGTCATTTGCGGCTCGGACCCGTCGCGGGCGGTGGTGATGAAAGAGGCCGCGACTTGCAGCGCCAAGGCGGGGCCGTGGCGGGCGCGGATCAGGTGCAGCATCAGATCGCAGGCGGGGGCGGCACCGCCTGCGGTGAAGCGGTTGCGGTCGATCACAAAGCGGTCGGGGGCCACGTCGATCTGCGGATGGGTGGCAGCGAAATCCTCAAGGTCTTCCCAGTGGACGGTGGCTTTGTAGCCGTTGAGTAACCCCGCGCGGGCCAGAACCCATGCGCCTGCGTCGATGCCGCCGATGGCTTTGAAACGGGGGGCGGTGCGGGAAAGGTCGCGGATCAAGGGTTGCGTGGCGGAGTGCGATTGCTGGAATCCGGCGATGACGATCAGGGCGTCAGCGCCCTCGGCGGCTGTCAGCGGGCCGTTCGAAGGCAGTTCGATGCCGCAGGTGAGGGGCACCGGGCGGCCATCGGGCGAGACGACGCGCCAGCGGTAGGCGTCATGGCCAAGGTGGCGGTTGGCGGAACGTAGCGGGTCGAGGGTGGAGGCGACTTCCAGGATTGAGGATTGCGGCAGGACCAAGAGCGCCAGGGTCAGCGGCTCGGGGCGCGGTGCGAAGATAGAAGTGTTGATTTTTGCGGGTTTTGCCATGAATGTTGCGTAAATCGTCAAGCGTGGCTTGGCAAGGTGGTTATGGTGGCGGCAACCGAATTGGAGGATTCCCATGCCCTTGGCCATGAACCGCGAAGTTTTCATCACCGCTGCCGTCACCGGATCGGGCGGCACGCAGGATCGCAGCCCGCATGTGCCGCGCAGCCCTGAGCAGATTGCGAAATCGGCGATTGATGCGGCGAAGGCCGGGGCGGCGGTGGTGCATTGCCATGTGCGTGATCCTGAAACCGGCAAGCCTAGCCGCGATTTGGCGCTTTACCGCGAAGTGACCGAGCGTATCCGCGATTCTGGCACCGATGTGGTGCTGAACCTGACGGCGGGGATGGGCGGCGATCTGATGTTCGACGGCACCGAGAAGATGGGCCAGATGGCGGGTCATTCCGATATGATCGGCGCCACGGCGCGGGTGGCGCATGTGGTCGAATGTCGGCCTGAGATTTGCACGCTCGACTGCGGCACGATGAACTTCAACGAGGCCGATTATGTGATGGTCAATACCCCCGGCATGCTGCGGGATATGGCCAAGCGGATGACGGCGGCGGGGGTGCGGATTGAGATTGAGGCGTTTGACACCGGGCATTTGTGGCTGGCGAAGGAACTGGCCCGCGAAGGCGTGATCCCGGCGCCGACCTTGGTGCAGCTGTGCATGGGCGTGCCGTGGGGCGCGCCGGATGATCTGAACACCTTCCTTGCGATGGTCAACAATGTCCCCGCCGATTGGCATTGGAGCGCCTTTGCGATTGGCCGCAACCAGATGCCCTATGTCGCGGCTTCGGTGCTGGCAGGGGGCAATGTGCGGGTCGGGTTGGAGGATAACCTGTGGCTGGACAAGGGCGTGCTGGCCACCAACGCGCAACTGGTGGAGCGGGCGGTGACGATCATCTCGAACCTCGGCGCGCGGGTGATTACGCCTGCGGAGGTGCGGGCGAAGCTGAAGCTGGAGAAGCGCGCGCCGCTGGCGAAATGAGGGTGATCGGGGCCAAGGTTAAGCTTTGGGTGATCGGCGCTGGCATTGCAGTGGCTGTGTTGGCTGCTTGTGTGCCGATGGTGCATTGGGTGACTCCGAAGGGGCAGCCGTTGACCGACGCGCGGTGTAGTTCGCACGAAGCCGCAACTGGCGGTGGCCCCGAAGTATGCAAGTTTCGCTCACTGCGTGATATTGCGCGCGACAAAGAAAAATGTGGGCTGGATGGTGGATACTATCGCGATTCAGGACTTACCGGATTCCTCTCTGCTTGCGTGTTTCCCAATGCAGACGATGGCAAAAGTTGCTCAAGATCGACCGATTGTGAAGGCGAGTGTGCTGCTGAAACTCGAACCTGCCGTGACGCAGGTTTGGCTGGTGGACTGATCTTGGATGCGCATGGAAATGAAATGTTCGGACCGGTCGAGTGATCGGATTGCGAATTGGAGTAGATGAGAACATGACGAAAAAAGCAGCGATCATTGGTGGTGGGGTAATTGGCGGCGGGTGGGCGGCTCGGTTTTTGCTCAACGGCTGGAATGTGTCGGTGTTCGATCCCGATCCGCAGGCAGAGCGTAAGATCAGCGAGGTGATGGCGAATGCGCGGGCGTCGCTTCCGGCGCTGAGTGATATTCCGATGCCTGCCGAGGGGGTGCTTTCGTTTGCGCAGACCATCACCGAAGCCGTGGAAGGTGCGCATTACATTCAGGAATCCGTCTCGGAACGGCTGGATTTGAAGCATCGGGTGTTTGCACAGATCCAACAATCGGCAGAATTGGGCACGCCGATCGGGTCTTCGACCTCTGGCTT
This sequence comes from uncultured Cypionkella sp., assembly GCA_964387655.1. Lineage (GTDB taxonomy): Bacteria > Pseudomonadota > Alphaproteobacteria > Rhodobacterales > Rhodobacteraceae > Cypionkella. Next base: position 8,160 of record CAYLYV010000065.1, read on the forward strand.
CAAGCCCAGCGAGTTGCAGGAAGGTGCCGCCAATCCGGGGACGATTTTCGTCGCCCATCCGTTCAATCCGGTTTACCTTCTCCCCCTCGCCGAAGTGGTGCCCTCGCCGAAATCTGACCCGGCGGTGATCGAGACTGCCAAGCTGATCCTGAAAGAGATCGGCATGTTCCCCTTGCATATCCGCAAGGAAATCGACGCCCATATCGCCGACCGTTTCCTGGAAGCGGTGTGGCGCGAGGCGCTGTGGCCGGTCAAGGACGGCATCGCCACCACCGAAGAAATCGACGAGTCGATCCGCATGGGCTTTGGTCTGCGTTGGGGTCAGATGGGGTTGTTTGAGACGTACCGTGTGGCAGGCGGCGAGGCCGGCATGAAGCATTTCATGGCGCAGTTCGGGCCGTATCTGACCGCCCCCTGGACCAAGCTGACCGATGTGCCAGAGTTCAATGACGCGCTGGTCGATCTGATCGCGGGCCAGTCGGATGCGCAATCGGGGATGCACTCGATCCGGGAGTTGGAGCGTATCCGCGACAGCAACCTGATCGGTTTCCTGCGCGCGTTGAAAGACCGCAACTGGGGCGCGGGCAAGGTGCTGCGCGAGCATGACGCAGCGCGTGCGGTGGCGTTCCATGCCGAAATCGACGCAGCACCCAAGGATGCGCCGCTGGTTATGGCGCAGATGCAGGTGCTGCCGGGCTGGATCGACTACAACGGCCATATGACCGAAAGCCGCTATTATTTTGCGAATTCGGAAACCGTCGATGCCTTCCTGCGGTTGATCGGCGCGGGGATGGACTATGTTGCAGCGGGGAATTCGTTCTACTCGGCGGAAACCCATATCCGGCATCTGGGTGAGGCGAGACTGGGCGATAAGCTGACCGGGACGATGCAAATCATTTCGGCGGATGAAAAACGTTTCCGCAGCTTCGTGCGGATCATGAAGGGCGACGAATGTGTGGCCACGATTGAGCAGCTGTGTCTGCATGTGAATATGGCTTCGGGCAAATCTGCCCCGGCCTCTGCCGAGGTTTGGGCGAAGCTGAAGGCGATTGCCGATGCGCAGGCGGGTCTGCCGCTGCCGGAAGGCGCGGGCCGGGCTGTTGGTCAGAAGAAGGGTTAAGCCATGCATTTCGGCCTGTCTGAAGAACAACAGATGATCGTCGACACCACCCGCGCCTTTGTGGAAAACGAACTGTTCCCGCATGAGGCAGAGGTGGAACGCACCGGGGTTTTGCGGCGCGAATTGCTGAAGGAAATCTCGCAAAAGGCTGTGGCCGCGGGGCTTTATGCGGCGAATATGCCGGAGGATGTTGGGGGGGCTGGCCTCGATACCTTGACGTGGCTTTTGTACGAAAAGGAGCTCGGCAAGGCGAACTATGCGCTGCACTGGAACTGCGTGGCGCGGCCTTCTAATATTCTGCTCGCCTGCACGCCGGAGCAGCGGGAAAAATATCTGTTCCCCTGTATCCGGGCGGAAAAGCACGATTGTCAGGCGATGACGGAGCCGGGATCAGGCTCTGATCTGCGCAGCATGAAGGCGTTCGCGAAGGCCGATGGCGGCGATTATGTGCTGAACGGCACCAAGCATTTCATCAGCCATGCCGATGTCGCCGACTTCGCGATTGTCTGGGTGGCGACTGGCGAGGAAGATACTCCACGCGGCAAGAAAAAGCTGATCACGGCGTTTCTGGTCGACAAAGGCACACCGGGATTCACCGTGCGCGAAGGCTATCGCAACGTATCGCACCGTGGCTACAACAACATGATTCTGGAGTTCGACGACTGCCGTTTGCCCGCGTCGCAGATTTTGGGCGAGGTGCATAAGGGCTTTGAAGTGGCGGGCAAATGGCTCGGGGCGACGCGGTTGCAAGTGGCCTCGACCTGTTTGGGCCGCGCCGAGCGTGCCTTGAGCCATGCGATTTCCTATGCGGCAGAGCGCAAGCAGTTCGGCCAGCAGATCGGCAAATTCCAAGGTGTCAGCTTCAAGCTGGCTGATATGGCGATGGAGTTGAAAGCGGCGGAATTGCTGACGCGGGAAGCGGCGTGGAAATACGATCAGGGCACGGTGACCGAGGCCGATATGTCGATGGCCAAGCTGAAAGCCAGCGAAGTGCTGGCGATGATCGCCGATGAAGCGATCCAGATTCACGGCGGTATGGGGCTGATGGACGAGTTGCCGCTGGAACGCATCTGGCGCGACGCGCGGGTGGAGCGTATCTGGGAAGGCACCTCGGAAATCCAGCGCCACATCATCAGCCGTGAATTGTTGCGGCCTTTTGGCGCGTAAAGAAAGGCCAGATTTATGAGCGATATCAAACGCCCGGTGATCACTCTGAGCTATTGCACCCAGTGCAACTGGCTGTTGCGCACGGCTTGGATGGCGCAGGAATTGCTGTCGACCTTCGGGCAGGACATCGCCTCGGTGACGCTGATCCCAGCGACGGGAGGGCTGTTTCAGATCACTTTGGACGGCGAAGTGATCTGGGACCGCAAGGAAAACGGCGGCTTTCCGGATGTGAAAGTGCTGAAACAGATGGTGCGGGATCGGGTGTGGCCAGAGCGGGATCTGGGCCATATCGACCGTGCCGGAAAAGATCAGGGCTAGCGCCTGCCGCCAACCCCGGGGCGCTGCCCCGGACCCCGGGATATTTAAGGACAGATGAAACGAAATGTTAACCTTTTTGCGTCAGGGTGAGTATACCGAACAGGCGGGGACGCCGATGACGGTGACAGGTGAAACTCTGCCTCGGTTCGCCGGGGCAGAGCGCCCTCTTTCTGTTTTCATCTGTCTGAAAATACCCTCTGGGGGTCCGGGGGGCGAAGCGTCCCCGGCGGCTGATGCAGGGTGCGGAGGTTGGGTATGAAGAACCTCGACCGCTTGTTGCGTCCCAAATCCATCGCCGTTCTGGGTGCCGGTTGGGCGCTGAATGTCATCGAGCAATGCCGCAAGATGGGCTTTGCGGGGCAGATCTGGCCGGTGCATCCGACCAAGGCCGAGATTGGCGGGCTGCGCGCCTATGCCAGCCTCGCCGATCTGCCGGAAGCGCCGGATGCGACGTTTATCGGGGTGAACCGGTTCGCGACAGTCGAGGTGGTTGCGGAACTCGCCGCGATGGGGGCGGGCGGGGCGATTTGTTTTGCCTCGGGCTGGACCGAGGCTGGCGCGCCGGAGTTGCAGGCCAAGCTGGTGGCGGCGGCGGGCGATATGCCGATCCTCGGGCCGAACTGCTATGGGGTGATCAATTACCTCGATGGCGCGCTGCTCTGGCCGGATCAGCATGGCGGGATTCGGGTGGAAAAGGGGGTGGCTTTGGTCAGCCAATCTTCCAACATCGTGATCAATCTGGGGATGCAGAAGCGGGCGTTGCCGGTGGCCTATGTCGCCTGTCTGGGCAATGCAGCGGTGGTGGGACTCGCGGATTTGGCGGGCGCATTGCTGGACGATCCGCGCGTGACGGCCTTGGGGATGTATATCGAGGGCATCGACGATGCTGTGGCTTTTGCCGCTTTGGCGGAACGTGCGCGGGCGATGGGCAAGGGGGTTGTCTGTATCAAATCAGGCAAGACCGAGTTGAGCCGGACGGCGGCGGCCTCGCATACCGCATCTTTGGCCGGGGGGGGCGCGGCGTCTTCGGCGTTTTTGAAGCAGATCGGGGTGGCGGAAGTGAATACGCCTTCGGAACTGATTGAGACGCTGAAGATTTTTCATGTGCATGGGCCGCAGATCGGGTCGCGGATTTGCAGCCTGTCTTGCTCGGGGGGGGAGGCGGGGCTGGTGGCGGATTTGGCGGCACCTTATGGGATTGATTTTCCTCCGGTGCCGCAGGTCACGCATGATCGGCTGTTCAAGGTGTTGGGCGAAATTCCCACCATTTCCAACCCATTGGACTATCACACCTTCATCTGGGGCGATGGGCCGAAGACCACCGAAGTGTTCACCGCGATGCTGGAGGCTTACGATGCGGGGCTGTATATCATCGACCCGCCCCGCAAGGACCGCTGTGATCCGGCAGGGTATCAGCCGGCGCTGGAGGCTATTGTTTCGGCGCAGCGAACCAGCGGCAAGATTGCTTTGCCGGTGGCCTCGATGCCGGAGAATTTCGATGAGGCGCAGGCGATTGCTCTGATGGATCAGGGTGTTGTCACGCTGATGGGGTTGGAGACGGCTTTGGCTGCGGTGAAGGCGGCGCAGGGGACTCCGGGCGTGGCGGGGTGGCGTCCCGTGGCGGCTTTGGCTGTGCGTGACAGCCAGATGCTGTCGGAGGCGGAGGGCAAGGCTTTGCTGGCGCAGGCGGGTGTTGCGGTGCCGCACGCGGTTTCGGGGGCGACCTTGGCCGAGGTATCCGCAGCAGCGGTGGGTTTGCACCCACCCTACGCTCTGAAGGGTCTCGGGTTTGCGCATAAGACTGAGGCTGGTGCGGTGCGGTTGGGGCTTTTCAGCCTTGACGGTCAGGCTGAGATGGCCGGGGCTGAGGGCTATCTGGTGGAAGAAATGGTCACCGGGGCGGTCGGGGAAATCCTGCTGGGGCTGCGGCGCGATCCGATCTATGGCGTGAGTTTGACGCTGGGGATGGGCGGGGTCACGGCAGAGGTTCTGGCCGATACCGTCACTTTGATCCTGCCCGCCACGCAAGCGCAAATTCTGGACGCGATGCGGGGCTTGCGGCTGTGGCCGCTGCTGGATGGCTATCGCGGGCGGGCGAGGGCGGACATGCAGGCGGTGGCCGAGATTGCCGTGCGTTTGGGTGATCTGATGCTGGCCGATGCGCGTCTGGAAGAAATTGAGATCAACCCGATCCTCGTGCGCCCCGTTGGGGCGGTGGCGGTGGATGCATTGGTAAGGATGGCTTAGATGGACATGCGTTTGGACGGCCCGATCAAGACCCGCCGCGAAGGGGCAATTCTGGCGGTCACGCTGGACGCTCCGAAAGCCAATGCGATCAGCCTGAAAACCAGCCGGGTGATGGGGCAGGTGTTCCGCGATTTCCGCGATGATGACTCGCTTCGGGTTTGCATCCTGCGCGCGGCGGGGGAGAAATTCTTCTGCCCCGGTTGGGATTTGAAGGCGGCGGCGGATGGCGATGCGGTGGATGGCGATTATGGTGTCGGGGGCTTTGGCGGCTTGCAGGAATTGCCGAACCTGAACAAACCTGTGATCGCGGCGGTGAATGGGATTTGCTGTGGCGGTGGGTTGGAATTGGCTTTAAGCGCGGATTTGATCCTGTGTTCGGCCAATGCAACCTTCGCTTTGCCGGAAATCCGCTCGGGCACCGTGGCCGATGCGGCCTCGATCAAACTGCCCAAGCGCATCCCCTATCATGTGGCGATGGATCTACTGCTGACCGGGCGCTGGTTTGATGCCGAGGAAGCGCATCGCTGGGGCATCGTGAAGGAAATCACCACGTCGGAGGATTTGTTGCCGAAGGCTTGGGATTTGGCGCGGCTGTTGGAATCGGGGCCGCCGCTGGTCTACGCCGCGATCAAAGAAGTGGTGCGCGAGGCCGAGAATATGCGTTTTCAGGACGCGCTGAACCGGGTGTCAAAGCGGCTGCTGCCAACGGTGGACAAGCTTTACTCCAGCGAAGATCAGTTGGAGGGCGCGCGCGCCTTCGCCGAAAAGCGCGATCCGGTGTGGAAGGGCAAGTAACTACATATCGGCGAAATCCGTGTCTTCATAAAACGGGCGGATTTCGATCTCGGATGGGCCGGGCATCGGGTTGGGGCAGCGGGTGACCCAATCCAATGCCTCGGCCATGTCTTTGACTTCCCAAATCCAGAAGCCTGCGATCCCCTCATTGGTGGCGGCGAAGGGGCCGTCGGTGATCGTGCGCCCGTTGCCGTCAAAGCGAACGCGTTTGCCGAGTTTCGATGGCTTTAACCCGCCCATCGCGCGGGTGATGCCTGCGGCGTCAAGCTCGGCGTTGAAGGCTTCCATCGCCGCCCATGCCTCGGGCGAGGGCATCAGGCCAGTTTCGCTGTCGGCGGTGGATTTGACGATCACCATGACGCGCATTTGACACCTCCGTTGACGCCCGCAGCATAGCCGATGTGCCGCGAAACGCCGCCGATTAATGTGTGCTGGACAGTTTCATCAGCACCAAGCCGCTGACGATCAAGGCGGCGGCGATCAGGCGCATCGGGGTGGCGGCCTCGCCCAAAAACGCGATGCCGAGCACGAAGGCACCGACAGCGCCGATGCCGGTCCAGATTGTGTAGGCGGTGCCTAAGGGCAGGCTGCGCATGGCTATAGCCAGCAGGCCAAAGCTGGCGGCCATCGCAACCAGCGTGATCAGGCTGGGGGTGAGTTGGGTGAAGCCTTCGGATTTCTTCATATAGTAGGCCCAGACGACTTCGAGCAGTCCAGCGATTGTCAGGTAAATCCAAGCCATAGGGCCCTCTTGCAGCAAACCGGGCCGTCCCGAAGCGGTGCAAATGCCGCAGGCCGTCCTGCGCTTGGTCACTATGCCGGGGCGAGGGCTGCGGGGCAAGAGGTGAGGCACCCCGCAAATCCGACATATTTTGTCGCGCCTTGGCAAGGGGCTGCGTCATTGCCTCGTTACAAACGCAAAGCCCGGTGGCAGCCGGGACGCTGGGGAGCCGGATATGCAGGACGCGGATTATATCATTGTGGGCTCTGGCTCGGCGGGGTCGGTGCTGGCCGAGCGTTTGACGGCCTCGGGCAAACACAAGGTCGTGGTGCTGGAAGCGGGCGGCACCGATCGTCGGTTTTATGTGCAACTGCCGCTGGGCTACGGCAAGCTGTTCTACGATCCGGCGGTGAACTGGATGTATCAGACCGAGCCTGATCCGGGGTTGAATGGGCAGCGCGATCATTGGCCGCGGGGGAAGCTGCTGGGCGGGTCATCCAGCATCAACGCGATGGTCTATATTCGCGGCCACAGGGCGGATTATGCCGAATGGGGGTCGGAGAATCCGGGCTGGGGTTGGGACGAGTGCCTGAGCGCCTATAAGGCGATGGAGGATACCGAGGCGGGGGGCGACGCGTGGCGCGGCAAGGGCGGGCCGTTGTTTATCTCGGAAAACCGCAAGGGGCTGCATTGGCTGGTGGAGGATTACGTCAAGGCCTGTGGCCAGGCGGGGCTGCCCTATAACCGCGATTTCAACGGGGCCGAGCAGGAAGGCGCTGGCACCTATCAGATGACCATCAAGAATGCCCGCCGCAACTCGGCGGCGCGGGCGTTCTTGCGGCCTGCGATGAAGCGGGCGAATTTGCAGGTGATCACCGGCGCACAGGTGACGCGGGTGCTGTTTGAGGGCAAGCGCGCGGTGGGGGTGGAATATTTGCGCGACGGCGCGCGGGTTGAGCTGCGCTGCAAGGCGGAAGTGATCCTGTCAGGCGGGGCGATCAACTCGCCGCAGCTGTTGCAGCTGTCAGGCGTCGGGCCGGGGGCGCTGTTGCAAGGTTTGGATATCCCGGTGCTGCTGGATAACCCGAATGTCGGTGATCACCTCAGCGATCATCAGGGCATCAACTACACATGGCGGATGAAGGTTGCGACCTACAACGATGTGCTGCGGCCATGGTGGGGCAAGCTGTTCGTCGGCGCGCAGTATTTCCTGACCCGGGGCGGGCCGCTGGCGAAGTCGATCAACCATGCGGGCGGGTTTTTCAAGACCAGTGCTGCGCTGGAGCGGCCGAATATGCAGTTGTATTTGCAGGCATTCTCGACGCTTTTGCCCAAGGCGGGCGAGCGACCTTTGCTGACGCCAGACCCATTTCCCGGCCTGTCGATCGGGCTTTCAAACTGCCGCCCAACCTCGCGCGGGCATATCCACATCAACTCGGCCGATCCGTTGGCGCATCCGGTGATCACCGCCAACGCGTTTTCCACCGAGCATGACGTGGTCGAAATGCTGGCGGCGGTGAAATACCTGCGCCATATCGCGGCACAACCCGCTTTGGCGCGCCTGATCGCGGAAGAACTGCGCCCCGGTCCGGTGGTGCAAAGCGACGAAGACCTGATCGCCGATTTCCGGCAACGCTCTGGCACCGTCTATCACCCAAGCTGCACCGCCCGGATGGGGCGGGATGAAAGCACATCGGTGGTGGATGCCGGATGCCGCGTGCATGGCGTGCAGGGGCTGCGGGTGATTGACGCCAGCGCCTTCCCGAATCTGATCGCTGGCAATACCAATGCGCCTGCGATGCTGATGGGCTGGAAGGGCGCAGAGCGGGTGCTGGCAGACGCGCGCTGATCCGAGCCGGGGTGCCGCCTCGGGTGGCATCGAGCCACCGCTCGGCGGCGCTGCCGGGGGCAGGTTCTGTGCTGTCGCGCGTGGATGCGTTGAACGCTCCGCGGGGAGTATTTCAAAAAGAGCAACGAAAAGGATTTGCTCTTTCTGAAATACTCCCGCCGGAGGCTTCCACAGCGCAGCGCGCGCGGCCGCGTCAGAATGGTCTGCAACAGCGCCGCCGCCCGAATTTCGTCTTTCTTTGAAATTCGTCTTGCTTATTCCCCGCGCGGGAAGCGTTTGTTGTCTTCCAGCACGTTCAGATCCATGTGGTTGCGCATGTAACGCTCGGACGCTGCACGCAGGGGTTGATGGTCCCACGGGTAGTAGGCGCCGTTGCGCAGGGCCTCATAGACCACCCAGCGGCGGGCTTGGCTTTGGCGCACCTCGGCGTCATAGGCGGCGATGTCCCAGCGGTCTTGCATCAGGGTCTGGAAATGCGCCAGAACCTCGGCGGCGCGGGGGTCGGCGGCGAGGTTGTGGTTTTCCTCGGGGTCGGAGGCGAGATCAAAGAGTTGATCGGGGTCGGCGGGGCAGTGGATATATTTCCACGCCCCTAAGCGCAGGGCGACCATCGGGGTGATGCTGCCTTCGGCGGCGTATTCCATCGCCACGGGGCTGGTGCGCGGCGTGCCTTTGGCGAGCGGTAGCAGGCTTTCGCCGTCGGTCCAGGGCATCACTTCCTCCATCGAAATCCCGGCCAGATCGCAGAGGGTTGGCGTCAGGTCGATGGTCGATACCGCTGTGTCGATGCGTTTTGGTTCCAAGCCGGGGGCGGAGATCATCAGCGGGACGCGCGAGGCACCTTCAAAGAAGTTCATTTTGAACCAGAGGCCTTTGCGACCCAGCATTTCGCCGTGGTCGGAGACGAAGATCACGATGGCTTCTTGGCGGGTGGCTTCTAGGGCCTCGAAAATCTCACCGATTTTGGCATCGACATAGGAGATATTGGCGAAATAGCCTTGGCGGGCGCGGCGGATGTGGTCTGGCGTCACCTCTAGGCCGCGCCAGTCGCAGGCGTCCATCAGGCGTTGGGAATGCGGGTCCATGTCTTCATAGGCCAGCGGTGTTGGTGGTTCCAGTTCAGGGGCGTCGTTGTAAAAATCCCAGTATTTGCGGCGGGCGACGAAGGGGTCGTGCGGGTGGGTGAAGCTGGCGGTCAGGCACCATGGGCGCGGGTCCAGCCCACGCGAGAGGTCGTAGATTTTCTGCACCGCTTGGTGGCAGACGTCATCGTCGTATTCGAGTTGGTTGGTGATCTCGGCCACGCCTGCGCCCGTCACGCTGCCCAGATTGTGATACCACCAGTCGATGCGTTCTCCGGGTTTGCGGTAATCCGGGGTCCAGCCGAAATCGGCGGGGTAGATGTCGGTGGTCAGGCGTTCCTCGAAGCCGTGCATCTGATCGGGGCCGACGAAATGCATTTTGCCGGAGAGGCAGGTGTAATAGCCCGCGCGACGCAGATGGTGCGCGTAGGTGGGGATATCCGAGGCGAACTCTGCGGCGTTGTCGTAGACGCGGGTGCGGCGCGGCAGAGCGCCCGACATGAAGGCGGCACGCGCAGGGGCGCAGAGCGGCGAGGCGGTGTAGGCATTGGCGAAGCGCACCGAATGATCGGCCAAGCGCTTCAGGTTGGGGGCGTGCAGGAAGGCCGCCGGGCCATCGTCAAACAGGGTTCCGGTCAACTGATCCACCATGACAATCAATATATTCGGACGGCTGGTCATGGTGGTTCCTCTGCGGTTTTCGGGGTTGCGCCAAAGTGGTGCCGCGCTTGGGTTTGCGTTGCAAGAGGCCATTTGACGCGAATGTGACGCAAGGTCGCAAACGGGGTCTAAAGCGCCGCTTGAAGGACGGATTTCAACACCTTAGCGTCGCCTGATACGCGCGCAACGCATGAGGGATCTGAATGAAAATTGTAACCGAGTTTCCCTTTGCGATCAGCGGTGATCCGGACATGGGCATCGTGCTTTCCGACGGCTGCCGCTTGTCAGCGCGGGTGTGGCGGCCTGTTGGCGCAGGTCCGGTGCCCGCGGTTTTGGAATACATCCCCTACCGCAAGCGCGATGGCACTTTGCCGCGCGATGAGATGATGCATGCTTATGTCGCGGGGCATGGTTATGCCTGTGTGCGGGTGGATATGCGCGGCAATGGCGATTCAGAAGGTCTGATGACGGATGAATATACCATTCAGGAACTCGCCGACGCTTGTGAGGTGATTGAATGGCTGGCTGGGCAGGAGTGGTGCTCGGGGTCCGTCGGCATGATGGGCAAAAGTTGGGGCGGGTTTAACTGCCTGCAGACGGCGTTTTTGCAGCCGCCGGCGCTGAAGGCGGTGATATCGGTGTGCTCGACCACCGACCGGTTTGCCGACGATATCCACTACAAGGGCGGCTGTTTGCTGGGCGAGAATTTCGGCTGGGGGGCGGTGATGCTGTCTTATTCCAGCAGGCCCTCGGACCCGGTTTTGCGCCCCGATTGGCGGGCCGAGTGGTTGCAGCGGTTGGAGCATGAGCCGTGGCTCGCGCCGCGCTGGGCCGAGATGCAGGAGAAGAACGACTACTGGAAGCATGGCTCGGTGTCCGAGGACTACAGCCGGATGACCGTGCCTGTGCTGTCTTGGGGCGGCTGGGCCGACAATTATATGAACACCGTGGCGCATCTAGTGGAGAATGTGCCAGCGCCGGTGCAGGGCATCGTCGGGCCTTGGGTGCATCAATATCCACACACGGCGGTTCCCGGCCCGGCGATTGGGTTTTTGCAGGTGGCGTTGCGCTGGTGGGATCGCTGGTTGAAGGGCATTGAGAATGGGGCGGAGTCTGACCCGGCTTATCGCGCCTATATGATCCATTCTGAGGCCCCGAATGCGTCGGCGAAGCATCGCGCCGGGCATTGGGTGGCAGAAAGCGCTTGGCCCAGCCCGCGGGTATCACGGCAGGCGTTGGCGCTTGGGGCTGACGCTGGGGGGCTGTCTGCCCCCCAGACCCCCCGAGGATATTTGAGGACAGATGAAACTGGAGCGTTCAGCCTTTCAGTGAATACACCGCAGCATCTTGGCATGCACACCGGGGAGTTTTTCCCGATGGGGCTGAATGCGGAAATGCCGGGGGATCAGGCGAGTGATGATGCGCTCTCGGTGTGCTTCGATGGCACGGTGTTGGCGCAGCCTTTGGACCTTTTGGGCGCGGCGCGGTTGAGCCTGACGCTTGCGTCGGATCAGCCCTTGGGCTTCGTCGTGGCGCGGCTGTGCGATGTGGCCCCAGATGGGTCAAGCGTGCGGATTGCGCATGGCATGTTGAACCTGTGCCACCGCGACAGCATGGAAGAACCCGCGCCGATGCCTTTGGGGCAGGCGGTGGAGGTGGCGTTCAACATTGATCAGATGGCGTATCGGCTGGCCGCTGGTCATCATCTGCGGTTGGCTTTGTCGACGACCTATTGGCCGTTCCTGTGGCCCTCGCCCAAACCTGCGACACTGACCGTGACGGCGGGCCGTCTTGATCTGCCGGTGCATCAGGGCAGCGAGACTGAATGGACCCCACCCGCGCCGGAAGCGGCGAAGCCTTGGGCGCATCGGGTGCTGCGGGCAGGCAAGACCACCCGCAAGATTGAAACCGACTTAATTTCAGGCACCACCGCCTTGGTGATCAGCGATGATCTGGGCGATGTGGAAAACCTTTCCCACGGGCTTTGCACCGGAGAGTCTATGACAGAACTGTGGGAAATCCACCCCGATGATCCGCTGTCTGCCCGTGCTGTTCATACATGGGAGCAGCGGCAATCTCGCGGGGATTGGTCCGTGAAAACAAATGCTTGGGCCGAGATGACCGCCAGCGCCAGCCATCTGCATCTGAAAGCCAGCCTGACCGCTTGGGAAGGCGATACCAAGGTGTTTGAACGCCACTATGACGACAAAGTGCCACGCCGATTTGTTTAACCCAGCACTGGCAAGAATCGTTGCCAGAACGGAAATGCACGGGTTACTGATTGGGTAATCAACAAAAAACGGCCCTAAAAATCTGGGCCATGTCAGGGAGACTACAATGTCGAATGAGTTGAACTATCTGCTATCGCGCGCCGTCAAAGGCCTGATGAGCCGCCGCGAATTCGTCGGTCGTGCTGGCGCTTTGGGCGTATCGGCGGCGCTGGCTTCGAGCCTGCTCGCGTCCGCTGCCCGTGCCGAAGAACCGAAAAAGGGTGGCTTGCTGCGCGCAGGCATGCAGGGCGGCGAGAGCACCAACTCGCTCGATCCGGCGCTGGCGGCATCAGAGGTGCCGTTCGCGGTCAACATGATCTGGGGCGAAATGCTGGTCGACGTGAACGCCAAGGGCGAGATCGACTACCGCATTGCCGAAGAAATCTCGTCCAGCCCGGATGCGATGGAGTGGAAGTTCAAAATCCGCAAGGGTGTCGAATATCACGACGGCAAGACCGTGACCGCCGATGACGTGGTCGCCACCCTGAAACGCCACACCGATGAGAAATCGCAGTCGGGTGCCTTGGGCATCGTCAAGGACATCACCGAGATGACGGCAGAAGGTGACATGGTCACGCTGAAGCTAAAATCGGGCAATGCCGACTTGCCGTTCCTGATGGCCGATTACCACCTGATCATCCAACCCGGTGGCGGCGTCGACAACCCGACCGCAGGTATTGGCGCTGGCCCCTACAAGATCGTCGCCAACGAGCCGGGCGTGCGCCACACCTTCACCAAGCACGCCAACTATTTCGACAGCACCATGGGCCATGCCGATGATGTCGAGATCATCGTGATCAACGACAACACCGCCCGCACCTCGGCTTTGCAAGCGGGTCAGATCCATATGATGAACCGGGTTGACCCGAAGATTGTGGAACTGCTGAAAGGTGCGCCCGGCATCTCGATTCAGGCGGTTGCTGGCCGTGGTCACTACGTCTTTATCATGCATTGCGACAAGGCCCCGTTTGACAACAACGATCTGCGCATGGCGTTGAAGCTGTCGATCAACCGGCAGGAAATGGTGGACAAGATCCTCGGCGGCTTGGGTTCGCGTGGCAATGACTTCCCGATCAACGCGGCTTATCCTTTGTTTGACGACACCATTCCGCAGCGCGAATATGATGCGGCAGCGGCGGCAGAGGCCTATAAGAAATCCGGCCATGATGGCTCGCCCATCGTGCTGCAAGTGGCGGCAGGGGCCTTCCCCGGCGCGATTGAAGCCGCACAACTGTTCCAGCAATCCGCCAATGCGGCGGGCATCCCGTTGGAAGTCAAGCGCGAGCCGGATGATGGCTATTGGTCGAACGTCTGGAACGTCGCCCCGTTCTGCGCGAGCTATTGGGGCGGCCGTCCGGTGCAGGATCAGATGTATTCCACCGCCTATCTGTCCACCGCTGACTGGAACGACACCAAGTTCAAAGACCCGCATTTCGACGAGGTGCTGATCGCCGCGCGCGCCGAGCTGGACCAGACCAAGCGCAAGGCGGAATATTCGGAACTGGCAAATCTGGTGCGCGACACCGGCGGTTTGATCTGCCCGATGTTCAACGATTTCGTCGAAGCCAAGCGTGACGAAGTTGCCGGCTGGCAGCCCGATCCGAATGGTGAGTTGATGAACGGCCGCGCACTCGCCAAGTGCTGGCTGAACACCTGATCCGCGGTATGCACCCGGTGGTAAAACTCGTGACCCAGCGTTTGGCGCTGGGTCTGCTGCTGATGCTGGCTGTCTCGGCGCTGATCTTTTTCGGGGTGGAGGCTTTGCCGGGCGATACCGCGCAAGCCATGCTGGGCCAATCCGCCACGTTCGAAGCTTTGGCCAACCTGCGGGAGAAGATGGGTCTGAACGAGCCGGTTTTGTGGCGCTATGGCCATTGGCTGTATGGCTTTGTCACCGGGGATATGGGGGTCGCGCTGACCAATGGCGAGGATATCGCCAAATCCATCGGCTCGCGGCTTGGCAACACTTTGTTTCTGGCGTTCTGGGCGGCGCTGATTTCGGTGCCTTTGGCGATCCTGCTGGGGTTGCTAGCGGCGCGCTACAATGGGCGCTGGCCGGATCGGCTGATCTCGGGCGTGACCCTTGCCACGATCAGCCTGCCCGAATTTGTGGCGGGCTATCTGGTGCTGTATTTCCTTGCCGTGAAGCTGCAACTGTTCCCCGCCATGTCGATGGTGTTCCCCGGTATGGGCGTATTTGAACGCTTGGGCGCGATCATCCTGCCCGTCATCGTTCTGGTGATGGTGGTGCTGGCGCATATGATGCGGATGACCCGTGCGGCGATCCTGAACGTGATGCAATCGGCCTATATTGAGACGGCGGAGCTGAAGGGCCTGTCGCCGCTGACGGTGATCTGGCGGCACGCTTTCCCCAACGCCATCGCGCCCGTCGTTAACGTGGTGATGCTGAACTTGGCCTATCTGGTGGTTGGCGTTGTCGTGGTTGAGGTGGTCTTCGTCTATCCCGGCATGGGACAATATCTGGTCGATCATGTGACCAAACGTGACCTGCCCGTGGTGCAGGCTTGTGGCATGATCTTCGCCGCCGTTTACATCGGACTGAACATTTTGGCCGATGTGGTGTCTATCCTTGCCAACCCAAGATTGAGGCACCCGAAATGAGGCGTATTCCGCTTTCCGCCCTGCTCGGTCTGGTTCTGACCGGAGGTTTCTTCTTCATCGCCATCTTCGCGCAACTGATCGCACCCTATCAGATGGACGAGTTGGTCGGCGGCGTCTGGGATCCGATTTCCGCCGCGCATTGGTTGGGCACCGACAGCATTGGCCGCGATTTGCTGACGCGAATGATCTACGGCGCGCAGGTGACGATTTTCGTCGCCACCTGTTCGACAATCCTGTCGTTTGTCACCGGATCGGTGCTGGGCTTTCTTGCCGCGACGGCGGGCGGCTGGGTCGATCAGGCTTTGTCGCGGTTCATTGACCTGATCATGGCAATCCCGACGCTGATCCTGTCGCTGGTGATCCTGACGGCGGTGGATGTGACCACCTTGAACCTGATTCTGGTGATGGGGTTCTTGGATGCAACGCGGGTGTTCCGGCTGCGCCGCGCGGTGGCCGTCGATATCACCGTGATGGATTACGTCGAGGCGGCACGGCTGCGTGGCGAGAAACAAGGCTGGATCATCTTCTCAGAAATCCTGCCGAACGCCTTGTCGCCCTTGGTGGCTGAACTGGGCCTGCGCTTTATCTTCGCGGTGCTGTTCATCTCGACGCTGTCTTTCCTCGGCTTGGGCGTGCAGCCGCCCTTGGCGGATTGGGGCGGCTTGGTGAAGGAAAACTCGGCGGGTCTGGTCTACGGCATTCCTGCCGCCTTGGCCCCGGCGATTGCGATTGCGGCGCTGGCGATCTCGGTGAACTTGGTGGCGGATTGGGTGCTGTCGCGCACCACCAGCTTGAAAGGCGGTCGCGGTGCTTGATCAAGTGAAACCCAATCTGTTGGAAATCAAGAACCTGCGGATCGAGGCAACCTCGTATCCGCCGGGGGAAGCGCCGCGCAACGTGGTGCTGGTGGATGATGTATCGGTATCGGTCGAGCAGGGCAAAGTGCTGGGCCTGATCGGCGAATCCGGGGCGGGCAAATCCACCATCGGGCTGTCGGCAATGGCCTTTGCACGCGGCGGCGCGCGGTTGGCGGGCGGTCAGGTGCTGCTGAACGGGCGCGATATTCGCACCGCTGGCCCCAGCGATCTGCGCAGCCTACGTGGGCGCGAAGTCACCTATGTGGCGCAATCTGCGGCGGCGGCGTTCAACCCGGCCAAGCGGCTGATGGAGCAGGTGATTGAAACCGCGCTGCACCATAAACTGATGACCCGCGCCGAGGCCGAAGCCCGCGCGGTCGATCTGTTCCGCAAACTCGGCCTGCCCAATCCCGAAACTTTCGGCACCCGCTACCCGCACCAAGTCTCGGGCGGCCAGTTGCAACGCGCGATGACGGCGATGGCCTTGTGCCCAAAACCCGATCTGGTGGTGTTCGACGAACCCACCACCGCGCTGGATGTGACCACCCAAATCGACGTGCTGGTGGCGATCAAGGCCGCAATCCGCGATACCGGGGTGGCGGCGTTGTACATCACCCACGATCTGGCGGTGGTCGCACAGGTGGCCGACGATATCCTGGTGCTGCGCGGCGGCAAGAAGGTGGAATACGGCAGCACCGATCAGATCATCAACGCCCCGCAACAGGCCTATACGCAGGCTTTGGTGTCGGTGCGCTCGATTGATCATATCGAGAAATCCGAAGCGCCTGCGGTGCTGTCGGTGGC
>CAYLYV010000066.1:0-24438 GCA_964387655.1 uncultured Cypionkella sp.
CGATCTGGTCGACAAGGGCCTTGTGGTGCAGAAACAAGGCTCTGGCAGCTATATTGCCCCGCGCCAATCCCGCGTGCAGCAGTCCCTTTCCCGCCTGACCTCGTTCACCGAGGACATGGCCCGGCGCGGCTTGACCACGGAATCGCGCTGGCTGGAACGCGGGTTGTTCCTGCCCACGCCCGAAGAAGTCATGGCACTCGGCCTCGCCGCGCAAGACCGAGTCGCCCGGCTGGAACGCGTGCGCACCATCGACGGCCAGCCAATGGCGATCGAGCGCGCCTCGCTTTCCACCAGCATCCTGCCCGACCCCACCTCGGTCGACCGCTCGCTCTACGCCACCCTTACCGCGCGCGGCCACCGCCCGGTGCGCGCCGTGCAACGCATCTCCGCCGCCAATCTGGGCAAGCGCGACGCAGATCTGTTGAACGTGCCGGTGGGGGCCGCTGGCCTGCGGATCGAGCGGATTTCCTATCTCGCCAGCGGTGCTGTGGTGGAGTTTACCCGCTCGCTCTATCGCGGCGATGCCTATGATTTTGCAGCCGAACTTCAGATCGGCCCCGAAGACGAAGGACCAAGCGCATGACCAATCTTGAAACCCACATGGCCCGCGAAGTGGCCGAAATCCCGCAAGCGACCCAGCGATTTCTGACCGAAAGCGCCGCCCAAATCCAAGCCGCCGCGGCCGCGATGCGCCAAGCCAACCCCAATCTGATCGTGACCGTCGCGCGCGGATCGTCTGACCACGCCGCGACCTATCTGAAATACGCCGTCGAGCTCCTCGCAGGCATCCCCGTCGCCTCCGTCGGCCCCTCCATCGCCTCGATCTACGGCCGCCCCTTGCACCTGAGCAACGCCGCCTGCATCGGCATTTCGCAATCCGGCAAAAGCCCCGATATCGTGGCAATGACCGAAGCCGCGCGTGCTGGCGGCGCGCTCACCATCGCCATCACCAACTTCGCCGATGCGCCGATGGCACAAGCCGCCGCCCACTGCCTGCCCTTGGCGGCGGGTGAGGAGAAAAGCGTCGCCGCCACCAAGACCTTTGTCAGTTCCGTGGTCGCAGGCCTCGCTTTGCTGGCCGAGTGGCAAGACGACGCCACCCTGCGCACAGCCGTGGCTGATTTGCCCCGCGCCTTCGCCGAAGCCCTGACCCAAGACTGGTCCGCCCTCTCCAACCGCCTCTCGCGCGCGCAGCAAGCCTTCGTGTTGGGCCGTGGCCCCGGCTTCGCCATCGCCGCCGAAGTGGCGCTCAAATTCAAAGAAACCTGCGGCCTGCACGCCGAAGGCTATTCCGCCGCCGAAGTCCTGCACGGCCCCTCCGCCATCGTGCAAGAACGCTTTCCCGTCTTGGCCCTCGCCGTTGAAGACGCCGCCCTGCCACAAATCACCGCCACTGCCGAGCGTCTCGCCGCCCAAGGCGCCGATGTGTTCATCACCGGTGCCGCCGCCAAAGGCTGCACCACCCTGCCCGCCGTCCAAAACCTGCACCCGCTCGTCGCCCCCCTCGTCACCGGCGTCAGCTTTTACCATTTTGTCGAACAGCTTGCCCGCCGCCGCGGTTTCGACCCCGACACCCCGCCGCATCTGCGCAAAGTGACGCAAACGCTATGAGCCGCCTGATCCTCACCGCTCCCTATGTCTTCCACGGCACCCAAATGCTGCCCAACCACGCCGTGGTGATCGAGGCGGGCGAGATCACCGCGATCCTGCCCGCCACCCAAGCCCCCGACGGCCCACGCCAGGCCCTCAGCGGCACCCTCGCCCCCGGCCTGATCGACCTGCAAGTCAACGGCGGTGCGGGGATCATGCTCGACGGCACCGCCACCGCCGAAAGCATCGCCATAATCTGCGCCGCCCATGCCCGCCTTGGCGCCACTGGCATCCTGCCCACCCTGATCACCGACACCCCCGCCGCCACAACCACCGTGATCGCCGCAGGCATCGTCGCCGCAAAGGCCAAAACCCCCGGTTTCCTCGGCCTGCATCTCGAAGGCCCGCATCTCGACCCCAGACGCCAAGGCGCCCACGATCCCGCGCTGATCCGCCCGATGACCGAAGCTGATCTGGCCGAACTCTGCGCCGCCGCCGCCCAACTTCCGGCGCTGATGCTCACCCTCGCCCCGGCTTCTGTCACCACCGCCCAAATCACCCAACTGACCCAAGCCGGGGCGGTCATCTCTCTCGGCCACACCGAAGCCAGCTACGACCAAGCCACCACCGCCACCAAAGCTGGTGCTGCTTGCGTCACCCATCTGTTCAACGCGATGTCGCAACTCGGCAACCGCGAGCCCGGCCTTGTCGGTGCGGTGCTCTCCGGCAACTTGCACGCCGGGATCATCGCCGACGGCCTGCACGTACATCCCGCCACCCTGCGCACCGCCCTCGCCGCCCGCCCAGATGGGTTGTTCCTCGTCTCCGACGCCATGGCCGTCGCAGGCACCAGCCTCACCGAATTCACCCTAGGCCACCGCAAAATCCTGCGCCAAAACGGCCGCCTCTTGCTTGACGATGGCACCCTCGCCGGAGCCGACCTCAGCCTGCCGCAAGCTGTGGCCTTCCTGATCACCCAACTCGGGCAATCCCCCACACGGGCCATCGCAATGGCCACCCACATCCCCGCCACCCTGATCGGCGCGAACGCAGGCACACTCCGCCCCGGCACCCAAGCCGATCTGGTGCATTTCGATGCCAACTGGAGCCTCAACGGCGTCTGGCAAAACGGCAACCGCCTCTGACGACCCGCAACCAACCAACGGTGCCACGGCCTCAAGCCACTCAACTCAGCTTTACCAAACTCCCCGCAAATTTCCCCCGAATTAGCCCTTGCACCGCCCCCCACACCTCGCTAAATACCCGCCTACGGAGTGCGGGCGTAGCTCAGGGGTAGAGCATAACCTTGCCAAGGTTAGGGTCGTGAGTTCGAATCTCATCGCCCGCTCCAGTATCAAAAGGCCGCTCACCCGAGCGGCCTTTTTGGTTTTTCACCGGTCTGGTCTGCCGCTCAATCCTGCCAGTGCATCGCGGTAAAGCCCTCGCGAAACGCAAACCGCTCCAGATGCCGATCAATCACCGATTTCGCATCGGCACGGGCGTCATCGGCCACCTCCGCAAACCGCACCTCAAGCGCCTCAGCCGTGGCGCTCACCGCTGCCACACCCAACGTAAACGGGATCCGCCCCGAGGTCTCATCAAAGCTGACCTCAATCTTATGGGCAAAATGCTTGCACAACTGCTGCAGGTATTTTGAGGCGTTCGGGGTGGCAAATGTTCCAACGAGCTGCATCGCAGGGCTTTCTCTGACTGTTTCACTCAGAATATATACCCATCGCCCCGCTAACCACAACCGCCCGCGCCTAATCCCGATAAACCCCTTGCACCCCCCGCCCATTTCCCCTATCTCACCCAAACCTTGAGGCGGGTGGGCAGGCAGGCTATGCGCTGGATTGCAAATCCATGTAGATCGGTTCGATTCCGATACCCGCCTCCAGATATCTGCACAATCCATTGAAATCGTTATGTTTACAATGATTCAACTTCTTGAACCCGTCAACTGACCCGCCATAAACATCGCGCTTGAGTGCGGCATGGGAATGGTCGATTGCTGGCTGATGTTCGGCAACCGCGATTACATGTTGCGCGCGGTCACCCGCAACATGCGTGAATTTGACAAGGTACTGGTCGACCGACTGACCCGGATCAAGGTCGTGGCCGAGATTGAATCCTTGATCCCGCTGCGCCGGGTCAAGTTGGGTCTGGCGCGGACTTACTAGGCCCGACACTGGGATCAGTCACCCGTCGTCCAGCGCCCGAACTGCCGGCCATGATGGACAAGGGGCGATGAACCTCCCTCTGGGGTGACACTGGTCGCCAGCACCCGGCCGAACACAACGCTGTGGCTGCCGGATGTGATGATTTGCGACACCTCACAATCCAGCGCCGCATGGGCATCCCTCAGAACCGGCGCGCCAGTGGCCAGCGCGTGATAGTGGTCCCCATCGAAACGGCTGTCGCGATCTGCGCTCGAACTGAAGCGGCGCAGTATGTCGCGGTGATGGTCAGCCAGAAAATTGACGCAGAACACGCCTGCTTCGATCAGGCTGTCATGCAGTGACGCCGAACGGTTGATGCAGACAAGGATCATCGGAGGCTCGGCAGACACGGATGACACCGCCGTTGCCAGCATCCCCAGCGGTTTGCCCTGTGCATGACGCGTCGTGATCAGCGACACGCCACTTGCCAGATGCCGCATTGCCTGAAGAAAACCCTCGGCATCGGGTTGAGACAAATCCTTCATGATCATGTTCCCGCTTTCTTTGTGCGCGACGGTTCAGAACGACGCGGTAAGTCCGCCGTCCACATAGATTATCTGGCCGGATACATAGTCGGATGCGCGCGACGCCAGAAATACCGCCGTCCCCCCGATGTCTGCCGGATCGCCCCAGCGTCCGGCGGGCACACGTTCAACCACCCGGTCGAAATAGGCGCGGTCGTCCATGATATCGCGGTTTATCTCGGTCAGGAAATAGCCCGGTCCTATGGCGTTGACCTGAATGTTGCGTCTGGCGACCTCGGTGGCAAGCCCGCGTGTCAGCATCCGCAGCCCCCCCTTTGCCGCCGCATAAGGCACCACCAGCGGTCGACCCAATTCCCCCAATACGGATACCGTGTTGATGATCTTCCCCGATCCTTGTGCGAACATGCCGGGCAGGACGGCCTGACAGGTCATGAAGGGTCCGGTAAGATGGGTCTCGATCATGGCGTCCCAGGTGGTTTTCGCCACCTCAGGCAACGGAGCGCGGGATTGAATGCCGGCATTGTTGATCAGAATGTCGATCCGGGAATGACGGGCGTAGATGCCGGACACCATCGCCGCGATGTCCTCGGAAGACGAGATGTCGCATGTCGCAACACCTGCCCTGCCGTTGTCATGTCGTATCGCTGCCGCCATCTCCTCCAAAGGCGCGCGGGTGCGGCCAACGAGGATCACCTCGGCCCCGGCTTTCGCCAAAGCGCGGGCCATTGCGGCCCCCAGACCCCGGCCCGCACCCGTAACGACGGCAATTCTACCGGTCAGATCAAACATTCCAGCCATCCCCTTAGTGATAGGTGCGCCCGCCGTCGACCGCGAGCGTGGCCCCGGTCATGTAGGAGGCGTCAGCGGACAGCAGGAAGATGATGGTTGCCGCGATTTCCTCCGGGCGTCCCCAGCGGTGCAGGGCATAACGGTCAAGCGGGACCGGCGGGCCATCGTCGGCCGCCTTTTTCAAACCCACATTCATCGGCGTGTCGATCAGTCCGGGACAGATCGCGTTGACCCGGATTCCCGGTGCCAGTTCCGCAGCAAGCGCCTTGCTAAGGCTTTGCACACCGCCTTTTGAGGCCGCATAGGCCGAGGCTCCAGCCACCGGCAGCAGCGCCTGTGCCGATGAGATGTTGACGATCGCCGCATCCTTGGCAGCTTTCATATGCGGCGCCGCTGCCTGGCAGACAAGAAACGTCCCACCAAGGTTGACGTCGATCACCCGACGCCAGATCTCGGGTGTGATCTCGGCAATCGGGCCAAGGGCAACGATACCGGCGGAGTTCACCAGGCCGTCGATTCCGCCCATTGTAATGGCGACCGCATCAATGGCCCGACGGACAGCATCAGGATCGGTGACGTCAACCTGTGCCGCGCAACCCGGCACAGGCAGGCTGGCGGCAAATGCCGTCACAGCCTTGCCGTCAAGGTCGAGACACGCAACCCGCGCGCCTTCCTCGGCTGCCCGTTCTGCGACTGCCCGGCCAATCCCAGAGGCAGCGCCGGTCACAACGATGCGCCGTCCGTCAAGCCGTCCCTTGCGGGGCGTGTTGTCGGGGGTCATGTGCTTGCCTGCGCGTTGTCTGCCACGGTCTGCTTCCAATCCTCAAGGATCGGCACCGCAATGTCCTGCATGCTGATGGTATCGACGAAAATGTGCTGCGTTGCCGCCGAGACATCAAGCATGCAGCGACCAAGATCGCTGGGATTGCGCAGGGATTCCGACCCGCCCATTGTATAGCAGAACCGGACAACCTCGGCCGCGACCTTGTGGACGTAGATGACGTTCTGACGAAACCGGGCACGCTGGGCCGGGCTAAGTTCGCCGCCAGCCTCCAGAAACGCCTGCGTGTCGCGGTAAAGCTCCAGCGTGAATGCACGGGCGGCACGGTAGGATGCTTCATGATAGGCGAAATCATGGCGGAACACCTGCTGTTCGCCCAGAACGGTCTGGTAGGCGGGCCGCTTCTTGCCAAAGGCGATGCGGGTGATTTCTTCAAGCGCGCGTTTCATCAGGCCAAGGGCGACACCGGTATGCCCAGCACAGGCAAGGCCCGGAATGCCGATATCATACAGTCGCCAGTCGCGCGGACTGCGGCTGATGGTGCGTTCGTGGCTGAAGCCCTCGCGTATGGTCACATCCGTCAGCGCATAGTCGACGCTGCCGGTGCCGCGCAGGCCAAGCACATCCCAGTTGGAGTCGAATTCAGCCTGATCACGCGGCAGCCAGCACACCCGCACTTGCGGGTTACCATCCGGCAGGCGGCGCATCAGCTTGTCATCCATGACAAACATGCCGGCCCCGAGCCAGGTCGCGTGCAACGATCCGCTGCCGAACTTGTATTTTCCGCTGCCGTGAAGGCCTTCAGGGGTTTCAATGCCGGCGCCGCCCGGCCCAAGCATACCGGCCATGATCGGCATTTCTGACCCGCCAAACATTTCCTGCACGGCCTCTTCGCTGCAATAGGCGGCCGCAACGGCAGTGCCGGTCGAATTTGCCATCAGCGACCATCCCGCCGAGGCATCAGCGGCCGAGATTTCTTCCCAGGCTTCCATGCAATCGGTCATCTGTGCCTGATGTCCGCCCAGATCCTTGGGGATCAGCATCCAGAAAAGCCCCGCCTGCTTGATCGCGGCGACAACCTTGGGTGTCATCGTGCCAAGACGTTCCGACTCCAAAGCCTCGGCTCTGATCAGGGGTGCAATGCGCTGTGCCCGCTGGAGCATGGTTTCCGTGCCGGTCGTTGATATGGAATTTTGCATGTTCATGGCATCTCGTTCCTTGCAGGACGTGTGGGTGTCCGGTGGGCCAGATTTGACCCCTTGGTTCATGTTAAGTTACGAAGTAGTGGCGAACCGGCGCAAATGCCAAGTTGTGGCCGCTGCGATACCTGAAAAGCATCGGCATCAATCCATACCCGATTCCAGCATCTGATCGATCTGATCCATCTCGCCCGCCAGCCTGTCGACCAAAGCCACGAAGTGAACCAACGCTGGATTGTGGTTGGTGTTCCGCCAGACAAGTTCAAGATGGATCGGCATAGACAGGTCCGTCAGCGGCCTTAAAACCACGCCGCGCGTTTCGGACGGGCGCAATGAAGTATTGAGGAATGTCAGACCCATGCCCGCCGTCACGAGGTTCAGAAGTGCATTCTCATTGTCGGCAAACTGCGCAACCAGCGGCGTCAGCCCGGCAGAGCGGAACGCCGCCGTCAGGCGCTCATAGGTAATTCCGTTGGTCCGCGGATTGGGCATGATCAGTGGCACCCCCTCCAGATCGCAAAGCGAAAGAGACGGCTTGCGGGCAAGCTCATGATCGCGCGGCATCGCAAGAGCGAAATTATCCTGCCCGATGAGGATGTTCTGAAAGTCTGCCCGTTCACCGGCATGACGGAACAGAAATCCGGCATCCAACTCGCCCGAGCGCAGCCCCTCGATCTGCTTTTTAGACATAAGCACCTGAAGTTGCAGGTTTATCTCAGGATGTGCGGCACGAAAAGCCTGAAGGAAACGCGGCACCTCGCTGCGGCGCGCCGCGATCTCGTTGAAGGCGAGGTGCAATGTGCCGATCTGGCCCTGCGCGACGCGCTGTGTGCGCAGACGCGCCGCCTCCATCCGCTCCAGCAGGTCGCGGCAATCGTTCAGAAAGGATTCGCCCGCCAGCGTAAGACTGATCCCGCGCGGATCACGCACCAGCAGCATCACGCCGATGCTGGCTTCGACATCCCGGATCTGCCGCCATAGCGCCGGTTGCGACACATGCAGCCTCTCGGCAGCGCGGTGAAAGTTCAGCTCTTCCGCAACGGCAACGAAATAGCGCATGTGTCGCGTCTGAAGCATCATGATGCCCGAAGCGCATTGGATTGCGCTGTCAAAGGTATTGGCACCGGAGCGTCGTTTCGCGCAAAAATGGCAAAGGGAGCCCCGGAATACCCATGGGGTAAGGAGATAACATGACGGGACGACTGACAGGCCGGAAAATCGTGGTGACAGGAGCCGGGTCCGGCATCGGCCGTGAAGCGGCAAGGGTATTTGCGCGCGAAGGTGCGCAACTGGCATTGATGGACCGCGACAAGGCAGCCGCTCAGATCACGGCCAATGAGACCGGTGGTTTTGTCTTTGGCGTCGATGTGACGGACGAGTCGCAGGTTGCAGAAGCATTGGCCGCGGCGGCAGGCGCCATGGACGGCATCAATGGCCTGCTGAATTCGGCGGGGATACTGTCGTCCAAACCGTTTGGCGAGATTACGCTTGCGCATTGGCGTCAAGTTATCGACGTCAACCTGACGGGGACGTTCCTGGTCTGTCACGCCGCTTTGCCCTATCTGCGACGGGCGGGCAAGGCATCCATCGTGAATATCGCGTCGGGTCAGGCCTTGCTGCCATCGCTGACCGGGTCGGCCTATGCCGCATCCAAGGCGGCTGTGATGATGTTCACCAAATGCCTTGCGATGGAGTTGGCAGCTGACGGCATCCGCGCCAATGCGATCTGCCCCGGCGCGACGGCCACGCCGATGACCGACAACGAAATCGCGCCGGATAATCTTGTCGCGCGCGAAAAGCTGGCCAGTGTCTACGCCATGAAGCGGCTTTGCACGGCGGAAGAGATCGCCAATGGCATCCTGTTCCTGATGTCCGACGAGGCATCTGCCGTCACCGGCATCGCCTTGGCTGTGGACAACGGGCGCACATATCATTGACGCGATGTGCGCGGCGTCAGCCGCGCACCTCATTCATCCAGTCGAGCATGATGCGGTTGAATTGGTCATCATATTCAACGTTGGGAAAGTGATAGCCGCCCTCGATCTCGACATAACGGGCACCCGGAATGGTGGCCGCGATCTGCCGGTTATCGCTGGCCGGGGTCGCAAGATCCTCAGTGCCGGCCAGAACCAGCGTCGGCACACTCACTTGATGCAGACGTGGCGCGACGTTGTGGGTCATGCAGGCATTCATGCAGCCGTAGTAGCCATCCAGCGACGTGCCAAGGAAAGTGTCGCGCAAGGCTTGCCACCTTTGGGGCCGCCGCGACCGATAGTCAGGCCCATAGCGCCGTTCCATATTGGCCTCGACGATGCTTTCCAGCGTGCCGGACTGCCTGACCGCTGCGATGCGGCTGAGCATCAGTTCGGTGTCGCCGGCCCAATGTGACGCGGTACAGCACGCCATGAGCGAGGCGAGCCGCCCCGGATGATCGGCGGCAATCACCAGCCCGACCATCCCTCCCATCGACAAGCCGATCAGGTGAACGCCCGTGTCAAATCCAAGCGCATCCAGCAGCGACACGACGTCACTTGCCAGTGCGTCGATGGTGTAGTCGCCCTTGGTTGGTGTGCTGCCACCATGGCCGCGCATATCAACCCGCAGCACCTGAAATCCGGCCCCCAAAAGGACCGGAACCTGTTCTGCCCACATTCCACCATCGGATGTCAGTGAATGGGTCATGCAGACGACGGGCGCATCCGACGGTCCGACAAGATCGTAGTGGATAAGAGATTTGCCAGTATTGTGCAGCATCTGGTGACTCCTTCAGTAAAAGATACGACCGCCGTTGATGACCAGAAGCTGCCCAGTGATGCACCGGGCCTCGTCACTGGAGAGGAATGCAATGCCGTTGGCGATATCCTCAGGTTCAGCCAGATGGCCAAGGGGGATTTCGCGCAGGGCCGCCTCGTAGGTCTCTTTGGGCAGTTGTTTTGGGCCACGGGTGTTGGTGACGCCCGGAGCAACGGCATTTACGTTGACACCAAACGGCGCGAGTTCGCGGGCAAGGCCACGGGTAAAGCCGGTCACACCCGACTTTGCGGCGGCATAATCAACGATGTTCTTGTCGCCAATCAGCGTCGAATCCGACGAGATGCTGACAATCTTGCCGTAACCGCGGTCGCGCATGCCTGACGCAATCCGCCAGGTGACGAACATCGTGACCTTAAGGTTGAGGTCCAGCACAAAATCCCAGGTCTCGGGCACAGAGGCAAGGAATTCGGACGCATTCTTGCGCGCCGTCTGCCCCACATTGTTCAGCAGAATATCAATAGACCCAAGGTCGCGGCCAGCCTGTTCGATCGCGGCGCTTACCGCATCACGGTCACGCATGTTGGTGACGATGGGCAGCACGGTGCCACCGGCCGCGCGGATCGTCTCGGCAGTTTCGGCCAAAGGGCCGTCTTCGATATCCAGAATCGCCACTTTGGCACCCTGTTCCGCGAATTTTATCGCGCTGGCGCGGCCGATGCCATTGGCACCACCTGTAACAAGCGCGGTTCTGCCATCAAATCTGTTGGCCATGGTATTCTCCTCCCGAGAGTTGATCAGGCAATCGCCAAATGGCGATTGCGGATGGTTTCGTCGCGGTCAAACTCGGCCCAGGTGCCGCCAAAGACGACCGATCCTGTGTCGAGGACGTAGACTGAATCGGTGATCTGACGGCTGAACCAGATGTTTTGTTCGACCAGCAGCAGGGTGATTTTCAGATCGGTGCATATCTGGGCAACGATCTTGGCCAGGTCTTCGACGATGACGGGGGCAAGGCCCTCGGTTGGTTCGTCCAGAAGCATAAGACGCGGACGCGAGGCGACGGCGCGGGCAACGGCCAGCATCTGCTGTTGTCCTCCGCTCAGCTGCCCGCCAAGGCGCGCGCGCAGCGGGCCCAGCATCGGAAACCATTCATATATCTGCGATGGCGCGATCACGCTGCGGCCCGCGCCCGCACCAAAGCGGGCCAGTTCGATGTTTTCCTCGACCGTGATATGGGTAAAGATCCGGCGATCCTCGGGCACGAAGGCAAGGCCCTCTCTGGCGCGGCGGAACCATTGGCGTTGGCCCAGAGGATTGCCATCATAGACCACGCTGCCTTCCACGCGCGGACCGGAATTCGCGATGGATTTGAGCAGGGTCGATTTGCCTGCTCCATTGCGGCCCAGCACCGTGGTACGGCCACCGGTCGGCACGGCGAGGCTAACCCCGTGCAGGATATGACTTTGCCCGTAGAAGGCGTTCAGCCGGTCAACCTGCAGCATGATACATATCCTTCCCCAGATAGACTTCGCGGACCGTCGGGCTGTTTCGCACCTCGTCCACACTGCCTGCGGCGATCACCTCGCCGTAATTCATGACCATCACCGAATCCGCGATGGAAAAAATCACATCCATATCGTGTTCGGTCATGATAACGGCGACACCTTTGTCGCGGCGGATGGCAAGGATAAGCTCGACGATCTGCATCCGATCGGCGGGTGCCATCCCGGCGGTTGGCTCGTCCAGCATCAGGATCGCCGGTTCCAGCGCCAGCGCCAGCGCGAGTTCCAGCCGCTTCTTGTCACCATGCGAAATTGTCGCCGCGACTTCGTTGCGCAGGCTGGCGATGCCCAGTTGTCCAAGCAGCACATCCGCTTCGTCTACGATGGCCGAGTCCGGGGCGGCGCGCCACCACGCGCCCGACCGCCGGCCTTTGTTGCGATTGCGCGACTCCAGCGCGACCACGACGTTTTCAATGGCCGTCAGCTCAAGAAAGACCCGCGAGACCTGAAAGGTGCGGCCCATGCCCGCAGACGTGCGGTTGTGCGCAGACATGGCGGTCACATCGGTGCCACGGAACATGACCTGACCGGACCGGGTTGAGATTTCGCCGGTCAGCGCCTTGAAAAGCGTGGTTTTCCCAGCACCGTTGGGCCCGATGATGGCAAGTGCTTCGCCCGGAGCGACGGTCAGGCTGACACCCTTGATCACTTCAAAGGCACCGTAATTCACACGCAGGTCCGTGGCCTGCAAAAGCGGAGTCGCGTTCATGGCTTACCTCTCTTGCGTGTCAGTCGCGTTCGTATCTTGCCAAGAATGCCAAGGATCCCGGTTGGTGCGACAATGATGATAAGCACCAGAACGCCGCCGACCATCATTTCGGAAAGGCCGGGGAACGTGCGGGTCCAGTAGTTGATCGACGCAAAGGCGACAGACCCCACGATCGGACCCCAGAACGATGTGAACCCACCCAGAAGGGAATTCAGCATCGGCTGCGTCGAAGCAAGCCAGTTGACCTGATCCAGCGTGACGATCCGGGTCCAGGGCGCCGACAAGGCCCCCGCCAGCGCCGCCGTGCCACCCGAGATCATAAACGAGATCACCCGATACCGCGCAACGTCGATACCGACAAAGCGGGCGCGGTCGGCATCTTCGCGGATGGCGCGAAAGGTGCGGCCCAGACGTGAATGCACGACCCACCACAGCCCGCCGATGATCAGTGCCGAGGCGACCAGCAAGAAATGATAATAGTCATCACCATGCGTCAGATCCATCGTGGTGACGCCCAGATTGATGACGGGACGTGGGATATTTCCCAGACCGTCCTGTTCACCAAGTAACGGCGAAAAGCCGATGATCTTGCCCAGTGCCTCGGTCAGCGAGACGGTCAGAACGGCAAGAAAGATACCGGTCAACCGTTTCAGTGCGACCACACCGATCGCAAAGGCGACAAGCGCTCCCAGCACACCAGCCAGGATCAGCGTGACAAGGAAGGGCAGGTGAAAATCATACCGCAAAGCCGCCCCGGTGAAATACGCGCCAATGGCGTAGAACCCAGCATGGCCGAACGAGGCAAGACCCGTGTAGCCAAACAGCAGGTTCCACGACAACGCGAAGACCGACTGGATCAGCGTCATGCCGATGATGAACAACAGCCCTGCATTCACCAGATGCGGTGCCACGAACAGCAGGGCGAACAGCATCACAAGCACAGCAGGGCCAAGACAGGCGCGCCAGAT
Organism: uncultured Cypionkella sp.; assembly: GCA_964387655.1. GTDB lineage: Bacteria > Pseudomonadota > Alphaproteobacteria > Rhodobacterales > Rhodobacteraceae > Cypionkella. The sequence continues at coordinate 13,057 of CAYLYV010000066.1, forward strand.
GGAAGGGCGGCCATGAGCCGTCGTTGACGATCCGTAGACCATGTCAGGTCACTCCTTGTGCAGGAAACAGGCCACTCGGCCGCCAGATCAGGAACAGGGCGAGTACGGCATAGACGGCGATGCCACCATACTGGGGCATGAAGGTCGCGTTGGCGCTTTCGACAAGTCCCAGCAGGATGCAGGCAATGAATGTCCCGCGGATGCTGCCCAGACCGCCGATGACCACGGCAATGAAGGCGTAGAGGACAAAGGCACCGCCGACGTGAACCGAAAGCGTCTGGTTCGGCACAAGTATCCCGCCCGCAAACCCGGCCAGCGCAAAGCTTGCCACCACGCTGAGCATCAGGACCATCGGCACGTTGATGCCCATGGTGCCGGCCATCCACGGGTCATTGGCGACCGCGCGCATGATTTTCCCTGCCCACATCCGGTGCATCACGATTTCCAGCACGGCAAAGATCGCCAGGCCGATCCCGATCACGAACAGGGTGTAGACCGAAATATACGACGACCCGATTTTCGCCGCAAAATCCACTTCGGGAGGGGGCATGACGGCGAAGTAATCGGTTCCCCAGATTGCCTTGGCGACGCCTTCGCAGAACAGCATCAGGCCAAAGGTCGCAATGAGGACATAGTGATAATCGACATTGCGCAGGCGACTGAGAACGAGTTTATCGGTAATGAAACCCAGAAATCCGATCCCGGCGGCAGCCACCAGTGCGATGCCGACAAAAGACCAGACCGAACTCGGGGCGACGCCGCCCAGAGTGTACGCGATATAAGCGCCCAACATGAAAAAGGCCCCGTGGGCGAGGTTCAGGATCTTGAGGATCCCGAACACCCAGGTCAGCCCGGCGGCAACGAGGAAGAACGCCATCCCCGATGCCAGCCCGTTGAACAGCACGAAGATTGCCTGGGCTGTCATTGAGGCAAATCGTTGATGTTGAAGGCGACACCCGGATCGGCCGGCTCGACCATATCAGCCCCATTGATCGATGCCATCTGAAGGATTTTGTAGAACGGATCTTCCTCCGACGGAGCCATCTGCGAATAGTAGTTGGTGCAGATCATCTGATGGTCTTCCGGGCGGAACGAACATGGGCCGCCGGGCGTGTCAAAAGTCATACCCTCCATCGCGGCGATAACGGCATCGGTGTCCGTGGTTTCCGCCTGACGGATGCCTTCAAACAGGGCCATCGCAGATCGCTGCCCGGCCATGATGAGCGCGGGCGGGAAGTGGTCGCCGGTTTTGGCCACGTAGTCGGCAAACAGCGCCTGGCTGAGAGGGTTGCTCGCAAACGGTTCGAGAGTGTTGTTCCAGTAGGATACCGACCACATGTTTGGAAAGGTGTTGCGGCCCATCGCCTTGCCGGTAACATCGCCGTTGCCAACCTCGCCGATGACCTTGAACTTGTCGTACAGCCCGACCGAACGCGCCTGCTGAAAAAAGCTGATCTGCGCGGCACCTGCGATGCCCAGATACAGACCCTCGGCGTCAGACGACATCAGCGCGTTGATCTGCGTGCGGAAATCGGTCGCGGTGGCCTGAGTATAGATGGTGTCGTTCACCACAGTTTCTTTCTCCGCCACGGCTGGGGAATACTTTTTGACCGCATTGCCAAAGAACAGCGCGGAATCGCGGCCAAAGTCGCCATCCGGCGCAAGCGCGATCCAGTTTTTGACGTCAGGGTGAATTTCAGCCAGCGACCGCCCGAACGAACTGTATTGCGTAAAGCTGTTCGACACGGTGCGGAAGATGTTCTTGTTGTACAATTCGTGCGTGACAGGCATGCCCGCCGCGCCCGCGATGATGATCAGCGCGCCCAGTTCGGGGGCCAGAGGGGCAAGGCCGAGTGCGGTCACCGTCTGCGACCCGCCGATGATCAGGTTCATGCCGTCACCAGCCAGTTCGCGCGCAACAGACACGGATTCCGCGCTGTTGTATTTGTCGTCGCGGATCACGAGTTCGATCTGGCGCCCCAGAATGCCGCCAGCCCGATTGATTTGCTCTGCCGCGATTTCGGTTCCCATCAGGAATTGCGTGCCAACCGGCGCGCCGACTCCGCTGAGCGCATAGGACACCCCAACCCTGATCGGGCCGGATTGCGCGCGCAGGTAGGTGGCGTTCATGCCCATTGCGGCACCGGCGCTTGCGGCCAGCCCTTTGAGGACGGATCTTCTTTTCATTGCGTTTCCTCCCTAAATGCGGGTCTGAAGTTTTTCAGTTTCCCGCTTCTTCACTGTCCGGTCCCGCCCTCCCCGGCGAGTACCGGCCCCTTAAAATCCGACGTCTGCTCCGCCCTTGAGGGCAAGCATTTCGCGGGCTTCATCCGGGGTGGCGACCCGGAGGCCAAGACCCTCGATGATCTTGCGTGCCAGCTGAACCTGTTCGGCGCTGGACCGTGCCTTGCGCCCCGGTCCCGCCCAAAGCGAGTCTTCAAGCCCGACGCGCACGTTGCCACCCATCGCGGCGGCCTGAGCGATGATGCGCAGCTGGCTGCTGCCTGCGCCGAGAACGGACCAGCGATAATCCGTGCCGAACAGACGGTCAGCCGTCCGCTTCATGTGTGAAACGTCTTCGTGATGGGTGCCTATGCCGCCCAGAATGCCAAACACAGACTGCACAAAAAACGGAGGTTTGATCAGGCCGCGTTCTACAAAATGGGCCAGATTATAGAGATGCGAGATGTCATAGCATTCAAATTCAAACCGCGTGCCATTCGGATAGCAGGACGTTAGAATATACTCTATATCTTTGAACGTATTGCGGAAAACCACATCGCGCGTGGCTTCGAGATGCTTTTTTTCCCAGTCAAACTTGAATTCAGGGTATTTGTCGGCCAGCGGGAACAGGCCAAAGTTCATCGACCCCATGTTGAGCGAAGCAAGCTCGGGCTTCAGTTCGGCGGCGGGACGCACGCGTTCCTGCAAAGCCATGTGGGGGCTGCCACCCGATGTCAGATTGATGACCGCATCGGTTGCTTGTTTCAGCCGTGGCAAAAACTGCATGAAGCCTTCGATTGTCTGGTCCGGCCGGCCGTCCTGCGGATTGCGGGCGTGCAGGTGCAGGATGGACGCACCCGCTTCGACAGCCCCAAGCGAGTCTGCGATGATTTCATCGGGCGTTATCGGCAGAAACTCCGACATGGTCGGCGTATGAATGCCGCCGGTGACGGCGCAGGTGATGATGACGGGATCTTTCGTGGCCATATGACCCTCCTCAGGTGTTTCGGTCGGCCAGGGACTGCTGCCGGAACGTCGCCAGTTCCATCAGCTTTCGGTCCCGCCAGATCTGCCGATCGGGCAGCGCGCTTTGTGGCAGCTGCTTGCGGCGGTCAGTCTCGATGCTGTCAAGCACCGGGCCCGACCAATCGACGCTGTGCCGCATCGTGTTGGTCATGGTTTGAAACATGCTCTGGTAGCGGGCTACATAATCGCGGACGCCGTTCGGCGCGTTCAGGTCAATGGTCTCAAACGGACCCATGAACAACCAGCGGAGCGCCAGCCCGTCGCGCATGCACGCGTCCACCGCTTCGGCATTTGCATAACCGCCGTCGACAAGACGAAACGCTTCGTCCAGCACCGCAGCCTGAAGACGGTTAAGCAGAAAGCCGTCGATCTCGCGCTGCACCAGCACCGGGCTTTGCCCGATCTCGCGCATCAGGGCCGTGGTCTGCGCCACCACTGCGGGATCAGTCCAGGGGGCGGGGATAATTTCGACCAGCGGGATCAGATACGGCGGGTTGACAGGATGCGCCACGATGCAGCGCGCCCTACCCCCAAGATGACCTGTGAAGGCCGACGGCAATAGCGCAGAGGTGGAACTTGCGATGACCGCATCCTCGGCCACGCGCGCATCAAGCTCGCTGAATAACCGCCGCTTCAGATCAAGGTTTTCGGGCGCGTTTTCCTGCACATGACCCGCGCCGTTCACAGCCTCTGCCATGGTCGGCGCCACAGTGATCAGATCGCGGATCTCGTCAATCGAGTGCCCCCCCAGAAGGCTGGCCGCTGCAAGGTCGTCCAGCATCCCGTCAAGGTAGAGACGTGCCGCGTCGGCTGCGCCCGGCACCGGATCCCAGAGGCGGACTGCCCGACCCGAGCGCGCGAAACAAATCGCCCAGCCGCGGCCGACAAAGCCAGCTCCAATGATCGCTACTGGTCGCATGATCCGCTCCTCCCCAGCCCTTTGGTGACGCTCTCCACAACCGGAACATTGCGCGGAACGGTGTTCTGGTCAATAAAAATCGTGATCTGTGATCTCAATTTTCATCACGCTATCTTCGTGCTATCCGTAAGCTTACGAGTGTCTAATATGGTAGCCAGCATGGGCGGGGAGCAGATGAAAATAGATCTTGGTCAGATCAAATCGTCGACGATTCAGTCGCAAGTTTATCACCGCCTGCGAGAGGCTTTGTTCATGGGTGCGTTCTCGCCCGGGGAAAGTCTGACGATTCGCAATCTGGCTGATGAGATGGGGGTCAGCCCAATGCCGGTTCGTGAGTCTTTACAAAGGCTTGTGGCCGAACACGCTCTGCTGCAGATGCCAAACCGCACATTTCGGGTGATGCCGTTCACGCCGGAAATGTTCCGCGAACTGATACGCGTGCGCATGACCGTAGAGGGGCTTGCCGCTGCGGCAGCCGCGCGGCGGATTACCCCAGCAGAATTGCGGCGGCTTTCACAAATAAATGCCACGATGATTCGGGGGGTGGATGACGGCGATGCCACCCAAGTCATGAACGCCAACCGTCTGTTTCACTTCACCCTTTACGAAATCGCGGCGATGCCGCAGCTTTTGGACATCATCAACGGGCTGTGGCTGCGCGCTGGCCCTTACCTGATGAATGCACACCGCAATTTGGAAGACCCAAGCGCGTTTTTCCGATCTGGCACCATGTTTCACAAACGGATCATTGCCTGCTGTGCGGATCACCAGCCCAAGCAGGCAGCACGCGCGATGGCTTGTGACATTTGGCTTTCCGCGCGGCATTTCCGCCGCAACGTCGAGCGGATCAACGTCGCAGAATACGGCGGCGGCCCGGTGCCAAAACGCCGGAACAACAAAACCAAGGTTAAAGGTTAGAATATGGATTTGACGGGAAAAACCGCCATCATCACCGCCGGGGCCGGCGGAATCGGTTGGTCCATAGCGCAACGATTCGCGCAGTACGGCGCGCAGCTTTGTCTGTGCGACATCTCAGATGACGCTCTGGACGAGGCGCGGCGGCTGATGCCAACGGCCCTGATCGTCAAGGCGGACGTCGCCAATTCCGCCGATGTTGCCGCGGTTTTCGATGCCTTCCTGAAGCGCCATGACAGGCTCGACATCCTTGTGAACAATGCAGGAATCTCAGGTCCGACCAAGCCCGTGGATCAGATCACCGATGGCGAATGGCTGGATACGATGAACGTGAACGTCTCGGGCATGTTTTACATGGTCCGCGCGGCTGTCCCGCTGTTCCGCAAAACGCAAGGCGGCTGCATCATCAACATGTCTTCAGTGGCGGGCCGGCTTGGTATGCCAATGCGGGCACCCTATTCAGTGTCGAAATACGCGGTGCGCGGTCTGACCGAAGTGCTTGCGGTGGAGCTGGGCGACATTGGCGTGCGCGTTAATTCGATTTTACCGGGGTTTGTTGACGGACCACGCGGTCGGCGGGTGATGGCCGAACAGGCGCAATCCCGAGGCGTGGACCCCGCGGCTTACTTGCAGATGATGCTGCACAACATCTCCATGCACAGCATGGTACAGATGGAGGAGATCGCGGATATGGCGGCGTTCCTCGCCTCGGACCTCGCCCGGCACGTTTCCGGACAATCCATCGGCGTCTGCGGCAATTTTGAAAGTTACCGGGCACCGCTTGTCATGGGTTCATGAGTTGCGCGCCGATTAAGGAAGCCCGATATGGGCGCAGGCAACTGGCGAATCCTTGCTTCGATTCAGCGGGCCAACAGTAAGCTTGGCGTCATGGGCGCGCTTTAAGCTCCGTTCAGCCCTGCGGAAAAGCAGCGGCCCCTAGTTCATTGCCCCGTGCAGGATCGGATGATCGCGCCGCATTCTGCCCGGGTTTGCAGCCAAACCATTGCCGGGCAAATGGCATCATGCCGTGTTCGCGGCCAACCGGCCACTGGCATGCCGCCTCCGGCCTGACGCAAGGTCCAGATGATCTGCGCCTCTGCGTATCTGCTTGTCTCCATTCAGAATCTCCGCATGCATCTGGTCGAGAAAATTCTGCTTCCGTAGCCCCTTGCTTGCGGGGGGTTGCGCTGTCTCGCGATTTCGCAACTCCGCCATGTCCGACCTGAGAAACCGGCGGGAACCTTCGCCTCGGTCGGCCGGATCACGTTCGCATCGCGCGACGGCGTTGTCAGGACGACCGCGGATAAACGGTCAGGACGCGTCTGATGAAGTCACGGAACTCGCTCATGTAGCCGCGAAGAAAGGTTTCTGTAGATTCGACGCTGACTTTGCCGCTGTCCGAGATCAGGTTCGGGGTGAACTGGATATAGGCTTCGATCGCATTCATCATCGGCGAGTTGCAGAAGCTCAGAATGCTCTTGAGATGCTGTTGCCCCACCGCGGTCCCGATCGCCCCCGGCGAGGTGCCAATGATCGCTGACGGCTTTCTGGTAAAGGAATTCTGGCCGTAGGGACGGCTCGCCCAATCGATGGCATTTTTCAATCCGCCCGGGATAGAGCGGTTATATTCCGGCGTGACGAAAAGAACGGCGTCGACGGCGGCGATGGCGGCCTTGAACTCCTTGGCGACCTGGGGAAAATCGGCATCGTAGTCATAGCTGTAGAGCGGCAGATCGCGAAACGGGATTTCCTGCATCTGCAGTTCCGCAGGAGCCACGCCGACGAGTGCTTTGGCCAACTGCCGATTGATCGAGCCCTTTGCAAGACTGCCGACAAAGTATCCGACTTTGAAATTCGTCATATGATCCTCCCAAGATTGCAGAATCCAGAGACTCATCCAATGCGGCCCCATCATCTCGGCTGGTCTCTGTCAGGACGGTAGCACAGGTCATTTGCACCACGTATGTAAACTTTGCTCGGCGTCGCGTTCGGACAGTCGATCTGCCAAATGCCGCTTACCCTCAGGCGAATTTGTCCTCAAGGAAGCGATCCGGTCTGAACAAAGCTGGTCAGGGCAGCCTGATTTCGGATGACTCTCGGCTTGCAGCCGCCCTGAGTTCGGCAAGGTGGCGCCGGTCGTCGAGCGTGGACAGCAGCACCGAGACCGCGATGCCGACTCCGGCACCGAGCAGCGTGTCCAGAACGCGTTCAAGTGCCATGTCCGGCCCTGCGCCATGTGGCGCAGCCAGATGGGGCATCAGCAGCGCCATCGGTGTGACCAGAATCTCTGCCCAAAGGCGCAATTGACGCCGATCACCATCTCGGTTGCGATCTGCAGCAGGATCAGCACCGTGATCACGGTCCAGACTGCGGGATCCTGCATCAGCAGGATCCTGGCGAGGAGTGCCGCCACGACCGTTCCGGCCGTCCGCTGAAGCACACGGCTCATGGTGGTGTGCAGATGCGCCCCCTGCATGACCGCCAGCGCGCCCATCGCCGCCCAGGCCGGATGGTCTGCGCCGAAAGCATGGCTGGTGCGTCTGTCAGATGTCACAGGTCTTTCTCCATTCTATCTTGCGCGTCGATCCTGCATCAATGCGGGGGGCGCTCGGGGCGCGGACGAAACACTGGCAGCGCCCAGTCAAAGCGAATCGCCAGAACCCGGATCAGGCAAGCCGCCGTCAGCCCCACCGCCATCGCCAGATCGCGCGAAAAACCCAGCGCCACCAGCCCGACAAACAGCACCGCCCCCACCGCCGAGGCCGACACATAGATTTCCCGCCGCAGCAGAATCGACGGCTCTTGTCCCAATAAATCGCGGATAATGCCGCCGAACGCCGCCGTGATCACCCCCATCGCCACCGCAACCAGCGGCCCCGCCCCGGCATCCAAGCCCTTGCTGGTGCCCGCAATCGTCACCAAAGCCATGCCGAACGCATCGAGATACAGCACCACCCGGTAGCGCGAGCGCACAAGATGCGCGCTGAAATGCACCAGCACCGCAACCACCAGACAGACCGCAACCGGGGCCGGATCAATCACCCAGAACACCGGAACCCCCAGCAGCAGGTCGCGCAGCGTGCCGCCGCCCACCCCTGTCACCACCCCAAGCCACAGAAACCCCACGATATCCATCTGCTTGCGCGACGCCACCAGCGCGCCTGTCACCGCAAACACCGCCGCCGCCGCCAAATCCAGCATACGCTGAATGGAGGCCTGCCAGATCTGTGCCTGCGCCAACTGATCCTGAAACAACTGGGCAATATCTGTCACGGTCGGGCTTTCCTGATGATGTTGTCGCATGTCCTGTCGGCGTGGGCCTCGCCATCGTCATGGTGTTTGCCGCCAATGCGATAGGCCTGAGACATTGCTTAGGCCAGCTCGGCGCGCAATGCCACTGCTCTGCCGCCGCCAAACTTTGACCGGCCATCTCCAAGTAAAAGAATCAGGTTTACATTCTCTACTGTTTCTCTAGGTTATCCGGGCAAACCGCTTTCCGACTGAACGGTGTCCAAGTGATCGTCTGCCACTGCCAAACCATTTCGGATCATGACATTCGCGCCGCCGTCGATTGGATGCGCGCGTCCGATCCCGACACCATCATCACGCCGGGCAAGATCTATCATGCTTTGGGCAAGCGCGCCGATTGCGGCGGCTGTATGCCCTTGTTCCTTGACACGATGCGACAATCTGCGAATTTCGGCGTAGTCTCAGCAGTGGCGTCTGGCCATCAGATCCCGAATTTGCGCGGCGTGAAAGGAATATCCCATGAAGGGCGACCCCAAAGTCATCGACTATCTCAACGCGGCTCTGCGGTCTGAACTGACCGCCGTCAGCCAATATTGGCTGCATTACCGCCTGCAGGATGATTGGGGCTTGGGCCATCTGGCCGCCAAAAGCCGGGCCGAAAGCATCGAAGAGATGCACCATGCCGACAAACTGATCACCCGGATCATCTTTCTCGAAGGCCATCCCAACCTGCAAAAGCTCGATTCCCTGCGCATCGGCCAAACCCCGCGCGAAACCCTGGAAGCCGACCTCGCCGCCGAGCATGAAGCCCGCACTTTGTATATCGAAGCGCGGCGCTACTGCGATCAGGTCGGCGATTTCGTCACCCGCGCGCTGTTTGACGAACTGACCGCCGACGAGGAAGGCCACATCGACTTTCTGGAAACCCAGCTTGGCTTGCTGGGCCGTTTGGGCGAAGAAAAGTACGCCATGCTCAACGCCAAACCCGCCGATCAGGCTGAGTAAAGTGGCTGCGGGGAGGCGTTTCTCGCCTCCCCGAGCCATATGCAAAGGTTAACAAGGTCTGAACAAGCCCCGCTTAACCCCTTGATTTCTCATAAACACCAAACCTGTCCACGCGCGGACAGCTACGCCCAGTCCAGCACCACCTTGCCCGACTGCCCCGACCGCATCACCTCAAACCCGGTCTGAAACTCATCGACCCCAAAACGGTGGGTGATGACTTTACGCACATCCAGCCCATTCTCCAGCATCGCGATCATCTTGTACCAGGTCTCAAAAATCTCACGCCCGTAGACGCCCTTGATCGTGATCGCCTTGAACACAATCCGGCTCCAATCCACCGGCGATTTCCCCGGCGGAATCCCCAGCATCGCGATCTTGCCGCCCATCACCATGGCCTCGATCATCTGATCCAAGCCGCGCTGATTGCCCGACATCTCCATCCCCACATCAAAGCCCTGCACGATCTTCAGCCGCGCCATCACGTCCTTCAAATCCTCGGATGCCACATTCACCGGCGTCACATCCGCCACCTGAGCCGCCAATTCCAACCGCGCCGGATTGATATCCGTGATCACCACATGCCGCGCCCCCACATGCCGCGCCACCGCCGCCGCCATGATGCCAATCGGCCCCGCCCCAGTGATCAAAACATCCTCTCCCACCAGATCAAACGACAGCGCCGTATGCACCGCATTGCCCAAAGGGTCCAAAATCGCGCCGATCTCATCATCAATCGTATCCGGCAACGGCACCACATTGAACGCAGGCAGCCGCAGATATTCCGCAAACGCGCCGGGTTCATTCACCCCGATGCCGCGCGTCGCAGGGTCGAGATGGAACTTGCCCGCCCGGCTTTGGCGGGACAACTTCCCAATCAAATGCCCCTCGCCCGAGCAGCGCTGCCCAATCGCAAGCCCCTCAACCAAAGCCCCCTTGGCGACAATCTCGCCGGCAAATTCATGCCCGGTGACCAGCCCCACCGGCACCGTCCGCGCCGCCCAGTCATCCCAGTTCCAGATGTGAATATCGGTGCCGCAAATCCCGGTTTTCTTCACCTTGATCAGCACATCCTCCGGCCCGATCTCGGGCACAGCGCGCTCTTGCATCCACAAGCCAACCTCGGGCTTGGCCTTGACCAAAGATTTCATCGGATCGCCCCCACTTCCTTGCCCGCCGCCTCAAACGCCGCCAGCGCAAAATCCAGATCATCGACCGTCAGCGCCGCATTCATCTGCGTCCTGATCCGCGCCCCGCCGTGTGGGACCACCGGATAGAAAAACGCCGAGACCATCACCCCGCGCGCATCCAGCGCCCGTGCAAAACTCTGCGCAAGCGGCGCGTCGCCCAGCATCACCGGCACAATCGGGTGTTCGCCCGGCAACAGCCGGAAGCCGATCGCCTCCAATCCCGCCCGCCAATAGGCGGCATTGTGGAACAATTGTGCCCGCAGATCATCCGCAGCCTCGACAATATCCAAAGCCGCCAAAGCCGCCCCAACCACCGCTGGCGGCAAAGCATTCGAGAACAAATACGGCCGCGCCCGCTGCCGCAGCAGATCAATCATCGGCTGCGGCCCGGCGATATAGCCGCCCAAGGCCCCGCCAAGCGCTTTCCCCAAAGTCCCGGTCAAAACGTCAACCTTCACGCCCGCATGGGCAGCAGTCCCCCGCCCCTGCGGCCCCATGAACCCGGTGGCATGGCAATCATCCACCATGGTCAGCGCGCCATATTTCTCGGCCAAAGCCGAAATCACGCCCAGATTGGCCAAAGTGCCATCCATCGAGAACACGCCATCAGTGGCAATCATGATGAACCGCGCACCATCCTTCACGGCGGTCGCAAGCTGCACCTCCAGATCGACCATGTCATTATTGGCAAAGCGATAGCGCTTGGCCTTGCACAGCCGCACGCCGTCGATGATCGAAGCATGGTTAAGGCTGTCAGAAACAATCGCATCCGCCTCGCCCAGCAGCGGCTCAAACAGCCCACCATTGGCATCGAAACAGGCGGCGAACAGGATCGAATCCGCCATCCCCAGATAGCTG
>CAYLYV010000067.1:0-24173 GCA_964387655.1 uncultured Cypionkella sp.
GCGCAATCGCAGCTTACAGATTCAGCCGGAAGGTGGGGCCAGGACAGCGCTTACAGCCCATGGGCGACCAAATCTCACATTTAGCAGCAAGAAACAGCGCTCAACGCGCCGCGTGTCAGATTTAAAGGCTACGCGACAACAGTTTGCCAAATGAGGAGCCACCAAGTCAGCAGGTTTCTCTGCGGTCCTACAGAACCACGATGCCGGAATGCTTCGCCTTGAACTCCGGCTCTACGTGAATGGTCACCACGCAGTCCTTCACGACAGCCTTGAGCGCTGCCTCGATCCGGTCGCAGGTCTCATGGGCCGCCGCGACTGTCTGATCGCCCGGGACCACAAGATGAAACTCGATGAACGTTGCCTGTCCAGCGTGGCGCGTGCGTAGGTCATGAGCTTCCACCGCACCTGTGGCCTCCTGCGCGATGGTCGCGCGCACCTTGGCCAGGACATCGTCGGGGACTGCTTCATCCAGGAGGCCGCTCATCGAGCTGCGCATAACTTTCCAGCCAGACCACAAAATGTTCAGGGCCACCAGGCCGGCTAAAGCCGGGTCAAGGACGGCCCAGCCGGTCTCGATGGCCAGCAGGACCCCGAAGGTAACCCCGATGGAAGAAATAACATCCGAAAGCAGATGATGGCCGTCCGCAGTCAAAGCGGGTGACCGGCGCTTGCGGCCTTGCGAAATCAGAACCCAGCACCAAAAGGCATTGATCGCGCTGGCGGCTCCATTCACCAACAGCCCCTGAAGTGGGGCGTCCAGAACACGCGGAGCCATCAAACCATGGTAAGCTTCGCGCATGATCAGCAGGGCCGCAATGATGATCATCACGCCTTCCAGAACCGCGCTGAAGAGCTCGGCCTTGTGGTGGCCATAGGGATGGTTGGCGTCCGCTGGAAGGGCGGCAACGCGAATCGCGATCAGGGCCGCAATGGCAGTGACGACATTTACTGTGCTTTCAAGTGCATCCGACAGCAAGGCGATGGAGCCGGTCATCCACCAGGCCAGCGTCTTCAAACCAAGGACCACGATCCCGACCAAGATGCTTCCAGCCGCAATTTTCAAGACTGGTGATATGGCTGGTGCGGTGATCACCCTTGGCCCCTTTCAAGGTTTTTGTAGCCTGTAACAGAGAAATTGTCGGAATACCAAGGCCGAACCAGATGCACAGACGTGCCGTGTGCGCACATGGGCTGTGAAGACCTTCGTCGGTAGGTCTCAGTCAGAATGATTTCCATCCAGACTATTCAACCGGGGCAAGAGATAAAAAGATCGTCTGATGCGGTGGACTAGGTCTTGCGGAAGTGACTGTTCAAAGCAGAGACAGAGCTTGGTGCGCTGCAGGATGATTTTCTGTCAAGACTGCCCTGCATCAGGCTCTTTGCCAGAAAATTTGGCGCGTTTGCTCATGCTTCGCGACGGATGATCCCTTTCCAAAGTTTTCATCTATACATTATCGGTCGCCCTGCTAGGCTTGGTTCAACGTAAGCCATCAGGGGAAAGCCATGCTGAAACTCGACCGCCGTTCCTTCCTCGCCACAACGGCGGGACTGTCGTTCCTTTCCGTCCTGCCGCGTATCGCGCTGGCCGATGGCCACGCCGACACGCTGCGCGTTGCCATTGCAGGCGAGACGGGTGATCTGGACCTGTTGCAGAACGTCTCCACCCTGTCGTCCTACTCAGCGGTGTTCGATGCGTTGATCCATTATGGCCCCGGCGGCACGCTGGAGCCTGGTCTAGCGACCGCCTGGACCATCGCCGAGGATGGGTTGTCGATCAGTTTTGACCTGCGCGAAGGGGTCTCCTTCTCGGACGGCACCCCGTTCGATGCAACCGCAGCCGAATGGAACCTGAAACGTTGGATGGGAGTGGCTGATTTCTCGTGGATCGGGATTGCCGATGCCTATGACAACATCACCATCGACGCGCCAAACAAGATCACCGTCAAGCTGAAGCGTCCAGTTCCGGCGGCGCTTTTGGAACTCACAATCGTGCGCCCGGTCCGCTTCCTGTCGCCAAAGGCGGCGGCGGGCCAGCCGATTGGCACTGGGCCGTGGATCGTTGAGAGCTACTCCTCGACCGAGACGGTTCTTGTGCGCAACGATGCCTACTGGGGCGAAAAGCCCGCCTTTGGCCGTATGGAATTGAAAGTAGTGCCGGACGAACTGGCCCGCGCCAACGCGCTGCGCGCAGGCGAGTTGGACGTAATCGGCGGCGACTGGGTCGCGGCCCTGTCGCCCCGCCGCGCTAAGGCGCTGGAAGGCGAAGGCATGATCATCGTGGCCGAGCCGGGCACAGCCACGACGATCCTCGGCTTTTCGCCAAAGTCGCCGATGATGCAGGACAAGGCCGTGCGGGACGCCATCTTCCTCGGCATTGACCGCGCTGCCGTGGCGACAGTTTTGTTCGAAGGTTATGCGGACCCGACCGCAGACATCTTCCCGACCACGGTGCCGACTGCTGGTGCGCGCACTCCGGTCCCGGCGCGCGATGTGGCCGCTGCGCAGGCCGCGCTGACGGCAGGCGGCTGGACGGGTGACGCTTCGGGCTGGACCAAGGACGGGGCGGCGCTGGAAATCGCTTTCCTCGTTTCGGAGGAATCCTTCCCGGGGTCTCGCCGCATCGCCGAGATGATCCAGGGCATGTTGATGGAGGTGGGCGTCAAGACCAACATCGAGACGGTCGACAACGCCACAATGCATGAGCGTCGCCCGAACTTCGACTATGACCTGACCTTCTTCGCGACTTACGGCGCCCCCTACGATCCGCATGGTTCGCTTGGAGCGTCCTTCGTAACCGCGTCGGATACCGGCCCGGATGGCAAGATCTATGTCCATCCCGCTCTAGATGCACTGGTGGCGACCGCGCTGGAAACCGGAGGCGATGCCCGCGAAGGCGCGATGCAGGCAGTTTACGATTGGTTGCGCGACAACACGGCGGCCTGCCCGCTGGTGGTGACGCAGCGGCTGTGGGCCGTGAACCCGCGGGTCAAAGGTTTCACCCTGCCGGCCACGGACTATGACCTGCCGTTCAAAGGCATCACGCTGGGTTGACCTGACCCAAGGAGGGCGACTTCGATGCAACGCATGTTCATGCGGCGGGTGGGGCTTGCCCTCCTTCTGATGCTGGCGGCTACGGCACTGACCTTTTGGCTGGTTACAGCCGCCCCCGGAAACGTGGCAGCCCTTATTGCCGAACGGGCAGCGGGTGCGGGCGCAGATGGCGAGATGATCGCCAAGATCGCCGATGATCTGGGCCTGAACGATCCCCTGCCAGTGCGCTATGCGCGCTGGCTAGGGGATGCCTTAACCGGGGATTTTGGAGTCAGCCTGCGGACCGGCAAGCCGATGGCCGAGGAATTCGCCGAGCGTATTCCGATGACGCTCGCGCTGCTGGCGGGCGGCGGGGTTCTGGCGCTGGTTTTGTCCTTGGCGATGGGCATCGCCGGGGCTGCGTCGAACGGCGGCATTGTCGACCGAGTGCTGCACGGGTTGGCGCTGGTCGGAGCCTCGACCCCGAACTTCTTCGTCGCGGCTATGCTGGTGATCGTGTTCTCGGTCTGGCTCGGGATGGTGCCGACCTTCGGTGTAGCCGGCCTGACCTCCTGGCTGCTGCCCTGGATCACCATCGCGCTCTTCCCGGCTTCGGTGCTGGCGCGCGTCGTGCGAGTGAACCTGCAAGACACGATGTCGCGCCCCTTCGCCACCACGGGTTTTGCCAAGGGCCTGACCCGCAGCGCGGTGTTGCTGCGTGAAGCTCTGCCAAACATCGCTATCCCCTACATGACCACCTTCGGCGCACAATTCACGCTGATGATCATCGGTGCCATTGTGGTCGAACGGGTGTTTGGCCTGAACGGCGTAGGTGCCTTTTTTATCGAGGCGATCCGGTTTCGGGATTTCATCGGGATGCAGGCGATCCTGACGCTGTTCGTGGTGTTCTTTGTCTCGATCAATCTGTTCGTCGACCTTCTAGCGATGCTCGCCGATCCCCGTCTACGGAGACCGAGAAAAGCATGAAAAACTGGCCCTGGGCGATCCTTGCCCCCGCAGTCATCTTCGTCCTGATCGGCATCTTCTCGCCCTGGATCATGACCCATGACCCCGCCGCGCAGGACTACGGCGCGCTTCTGCAGGGGCCATCCGGCGCGCACTGGCTGGGCACCGACTATCTTGGCCGCGACATGTTCAGCCGCATCATCGGCGGCGCGCGCACCTCGCTTGTGGCGATGGCCTTCGTTCTGATGGCGGCGCTGGCGATTGGCGTCGTGATCGGGTCCTTTGCCGGGTATGTCGGCGGCAAGACGGAACTGGTGCTGATCTCGGTCATCGATATCGCGCTGGCGCTGCCGTCGCTGGTCATCGCCCTTGCGCTGATGGGCGTGTTCTCGGGCGAGAATTTCAGTTGGATGAGCGACTACTGGAAGATGATCGTCGCCCTGACGCTTGCTTGGTGGGCGAACTACGCTCGCATGAGTCGTGCGGTCGTGGTGGCCGAACTTCAGCAGCCCTATATTGAGGCGGCCCGCGTGATGGGGGCGTCGCATATCTGGATCTTCACGCGCCACATCCTGCCGCATGTTCTGGGGCTGGTTGTGGTCTATGCCAGCGCCGATGCGGGTGCGCTGGTGCTGGCAATTGCCACGCTCTCGTTCCTGGGTCTGGGCGTCGCTCCGCCCACGCCCGAGTGGGGCCAGATGCTGGTCGATGGCATGTCCTATATCGAAGAGAACCCGGCGCTGGTGATCATACCGGGCTTGGCGCTGACCGCCGTTGTCGTCAGCTTCAACCTGCTGGGCGAGGCCTTCGCCCTGCAAAAGGTGCCGCGCGCGGTGCGGGGGCGGTTCCTCGCCCGGAAGAAGTCCGCCCGCGCTGCCGAAGAAGCTGCCCGGAAAGAGGTGGAAGCATGAGCGGGCTTAGCCAGAATGGGCCGATCTACGAGGTCGAAGGGCTGGTGATCGACCTTTACACACCGACAGTGTCGGTCCGCGCCGTGGATGGGGCGGGGTTTTATGTGGCTCCGGGAGAGACACTGGCGATTGTCGGTGAGAGCGGCTCGGGCAAGACGGTGATGACCCTAGGGCCGTTGGGACTCCTGCCTGAAGGCGTTGCAGTCGACCTGCGCGGAACTGCACGGGCGGACGGAAAGGACATTCTTTCCATGTCGCCCACCGACCTCAGCCGGCTGCGCGGCGGTTTCTTTGGCGTGATCTTTCAAGACCCGATGTCAGCTCTGAACCCGATGCTCAAGATCGGCCCGCAGTTGGCCGAGCAGGCCCGCCGCTTTGCAGGACTATCGGCGGAGGAGGCGAAGAGGGAAGCCGTCTCGCTGCTGGCACGTTCCGGCATCCCTGACCCGGAAGACCGCTATGATCGCTATCCGCACGAACTGTCCGGCGGGATGCTGCAACGCGCGATGATTGCCCTTGCGCTCGCCGCCCGCCCCCGCGTGCTGATCGCAGATGAGCCGACCACGGCATTGGATGCCACGGTGCAGGCGCAGATTCTTGCCCTGATCCGCCAGATCCAGAAGGAAGACGGCATCGCAGTGATTCTGATCACCCATGACATTGGCGCAGTGTCGGTGCTCGCCGACCGCGTGGCTGTGCTTTACGCAGGCCAGGTGGCCGAGGAGGGCAGCGCCATCGACGTGCTGACTGCACCCGTGCATCCGTACACCCGCGGCCTTCTCGCCTCGGTCCCCGACTTCCGCAGCGACAACGCGACGGGCACGAAGGAAATCCCCGGCATTCCTCCCAACCAAGCGCAGCTGGAACCCGGTTGCCGCTTTGCCGACCGCTGCGAACTGGTCCAGCCCCAGTGCCGAACCCACCGCCCGCCGCTGGTCAAGGTGGGCGCAGGCCCGGTGCCGCATCGCGTCGCCTGTCCCGTTGTTATCGCCGCTGAGGGGATCGTGACCCATGACTGATGCCATCGTTGCCAAGGGCCTCAAAGTCCACTTCCAGACCGCTGCAGGCCTCGTCCGCGCGGTCGATGGCGTTGATCTGACCGTCGCGCAAGGTGCGTTCCACGGCATCGTCGGCGAAAGCGGTTGCGGCAAGACCACGCTCGCCCGCGCGCTGATCGGGCTGCAAAGTGCCACGGAGGGGCAAGTGCAGATCCTTGGCCGCAACCGTGCCGACTGGGCGCGATCCGACCGCAAGGGCTTTGCTCGCGCCGTGCAGTTCATCTTCCAGGACCCGCTTGGCAGCATGAGCCGCCGCCAGACTGTCGGCCAAACCCTGGAGGAACCTCTGCAGATCCACGGCGTGGGCGATGCGAAAGCCCGCCGGGCACGCGTGGCTGAACTCCTCGACCTTGTGGCCTTGCCGGCAACGGTTCTGGACCGTTTGCCCCGGTCGCTGTCGGGCGGGCAAAGACAGCGCGTCGCCATTGCCCGGGCGCTGGCGCTATCGCCGCAGGTCCTGATCTGCGACGAGCCGCTGTCGGCGCTGGACGTGTCCGTCCGGGCGCAGATCGTCAACCTCTTCGCCCGGCTTCAGGCACAGCTGGGCCTGACCATCGTCATCGTGGCGCACGACCTGGCCATCGTGCGCGAGGTCTGTTCGGCAGTAACCGTCATGTATCTCGGCCGCGTGGCTGAGGAAGGTGTTGCGAAGGCTCTCTTCGCCGACCCCGCCCATCCCTACAGTCAGGCGCTCCTCTCCGCCGTCCCCTCGCCCGATCCGCGGATCGAGGCGACACGTCCGCGCATCCTGCTGGCGGGCGACCCACCCAGCCCGCGCAATCCTCCGCCTGGGTGCCGGTTTTCCACGCGCTGCCCGGTGGTCGAACCACGCTGCCGCGAAACGGAGCCTGCCCTTCGGGCCGTGCAGCATGGTGGAGCTGCGGCCTGCCACCTTGCCGACGCAAACATTCATGCCATGATCTGACGCATGCACGACCACGCACCCGATACACGTCCGGCAACCTTGCATGCCCGTATTCGGGCCGAGGTGGAGGCACGCATCCTGTCTGGCGAATTGAAGCCGGGCGATCGTCTTCCCACGGAAACGGAAATGATGGCCCGATATGGATGTTCACGGATGACGGTGAACAAGGCAATGGCCTCACTTGCAGCAACAGGATTGATCGTCCGCAATCGCCGCGCGGGCACCAGTGTCGCCCGGCCAAAGATGCACGCAGGTGTGCTGACGATCCCAGACATTCGTGCCGACATCGAGGCGCGCGGGGCCCGCTATGGCTACCAAGCCATCCTCGATGAACTGCGCCCGCCCTGCTGCGTGCATCTGGGGTCCGAAGGACATCATTTGGGCCAAAGCCGCTTCGTCCGCTCGGTCCATCACGCAGATGACAGTCCCGTGCTGATCGAGGATCGGCACATCTTTCTCGATGCGGTGCCCGGTGCAGCACAGGCGGATTTTCGAACCGAACCGCCCGGACCTTGGTTGCTGGGACATGTGCCCTGGACAGAAGCCGAACATCGGATTGCAGCAATCGCCGCCGATCCATTAACAGCCCGCTGCCTTGAGATCAGCGTCGGTATGCCGTGCCTCTTGGTAGAGAGGAGGACGTGGCGCGGTGAGGAAACCTTGACGATTGCCAAGCAGGTATTCCGTGGTGACGCCTTTGATCTGACGGCTAGGTTTGGACCGTCGTCCTGATCCCGTCAGCTTGCCAGGCTGTGTGTGATCCACGCAAGCGCCAGATACCGACCGCCTTTGGCCAAGGTAACGATCAGCAAGAACCGCCCGAATGGTTCGCGCAGCACGCCCGCGACAAGAGTTAAGGGATCGCCGATCACGGGAACCCACGAAGCCAACAAGCTCCAATGTCCCCAACGCGCATACCAGCCTGTGGCTCTATCGATCTGCGTTACGGATGCTGGAAACCAGCGGCGGCCGACAAAGCAGATGAGAAATCTGCCCATCGCCCAGTTTACGGCGGAGCCGAGCACGTTGCCGACTGTTGCAACCAACAAAAGCAGCCAGACCGGTTGGTTCGCGGAAAGGATCAAAGCAACCAGCACCGCCTCGGACTGTGCAGGGATCAGCGTGGCGGCGGCAAAGGCTGCCAGAAACAATCCACCAAGCTCGATCATGATCAGGCCGCGCGTGGCCAGCGGCGGTGCAGATCGTCGATCACGAAAGAATGGGCGTGATGGGGCCCATGTTCGGCCAGATGCGGGTGATCCGGTGGCAGGTCCGGGTGGTCGTGCGCCATTTCACTGGCGTCCTGCGTCGGCCAGATGCGCAACACGGCCACAAGCCCAAGCGAGCCGATCCCGGCAAGAACGAGGGCCGCAGCCGTCAGCCCCGCCCCTGCGCCGATCCAGCCCGCCAGCGGATAGGTCACCAGCCAACAGGCATGCGACAGCGCGAACTGCGCGGCAAACACAGCGCCCCGGTCAGCTTCGCGCGCGGAACGGTTGATGATGCGGCCAATGGGCGTCTGCGTCAGCGAAAAGCCAAAGCCCATAACCGCCCAAAGCGCGATCAGCACGGTAAGGCTGCCCACCAGAGGCACCAGCGCCACACCCGCGACCATCAGCGCGGCGCCTCCGATCATCACCGGGCGGTCCGCCAGCCGGTCAAGGATGCGGGGCAGAAGGAACGCCGCCAGCATCGACCCCGCGCCAAAACCTGCGAAGGCCAGCGCCACGGATTCCTCGCCCAAGCCCAGCCGGGCCTGCACCAGAACCACGGTGTTCACATAGACCATCGCACCGGCAGCAGCGACGGCTGCCTCCATCACCATCAGCCCTCGCAGGCGCGGCGTTCGGGTGTAGATGCGGATGCCCTTGGTCACGTCCATCCAGAAATGTCCGGGCTCTACTTTGACGCGATCCGGCAGGCGGGCGGTAACTACCAGCAGCGCCGAAGCGCAAAAGCCCACCACTGTGCCTGCGAACAGGACGGGAAAGCTGACGACAGTTAGTAGTGCCGCCGCGATCATGGGCGAGGCGAGTTGTTCCATATCCTCGGCCAGACGCAAGAGCGACAAGGCATTGGTATAGTCGTCCTCGTCCTTCAAAACATCTGGGATCACAGCCTGAAAGGCCGGAGTGAACCCTGCCGATGCGGCCTGAAGGAAGAAGATCAGCACATAGATCTGCCAAACCTGATCGACGAAGGGGAGGCAGGCGATGATGCCCGCCCGGATCAAATCCAGCGCCACCAAAAAGGCGCGGCGCGGCAGGCGCTCGGCAACGGCCGCCGCTACCGGAGCCAGCGTGACATAGGCAATCATCTTTATGGCCAGGGCGGTACCGAGCACGGCACCCGCGTTGTCACCGGCGAGCTTCCAAGCAAGAAGACCAAGTGCCACGGTCGCAAGACCAGTGCCCACCAACGCCACGATCTGTGCGGCAAAGAGGTGACGAAAGATCGGGTTTTTCAACGTTCCAAGCATGTGTGGCTTTCAATGGTGATGCCCGTCCGGCTCCATCATGCGGAACGGAAGGGTTTCGGATGTGTCACTCGCGGTCAATACGAGCGTCGCGTCGAACTCATGTGGCTCGGCAGGCACGGCATAGCTGGTCAAGCTGTGGTGGTTGTCCATGTCCGGCATAAGCTCCAGAACTTCCGGGCCATCGGGGCGATCAATCACCACCTTTGCCGATAGTCCCTCGACGTGCCGCACCAGCGTAAGGCGCATTCTTTCACCACCTGGCGTATCCACAATCTCTACAAGACCCGCAGCAAGCCCGGCTTCGAACCGGAACGGTTCTGGCGCATGGTGGTGCGAATGTGCGTCGGAATGGCGCGGCGCGATAGCATGACCGGCGCTGTCATGCGCCGGCGCTTCGATCCGGATCGAGACCTGCGACAGAACTGGCAGATGTGCGAAGAGTTCCGTTCGCATGTGATCAACGATCCGCAACGCGTCAGCCAGGGGCAATGTCTCATCGATCTGGACGGACATTTCTGCGTGCAGCCGGTGGCCCAGCCAGCGCGCCTGCACCGCATGAACACGCATCACCCCTGCGACATGCTCGGCGACGTGATCGATTTCGTTCAGGATGTCCGGCTCAACGCCATCCAGCATGCGGGTCAGCACGGCCCGTGCAGATTGCCAGACAATCACGAAAATGGCCGCCGTGATCAACAATCCAACAATCGGATCGGTCAGCGGAAATCCCATCCAGACGCCAATGGCTCCCAGAACGACGGCGAGGCTGGTAAATCCGTCGGTGCGGGCATGATAGCCATCGGCGATCAGGGCGGCCGAATTGATTTCGCGCCCTACGCGGATGCGAAAAATGGCGACCGCCTCGTTGCCGAAAAACCCGATGACACCAGCCGCCAAGACCCAGCCAAGATGCGTGATCGGTTGCGGGTCAATGAGGCGCAAGATCGATTGGTAGCCCGCGACAATGGCCGAAAAGAGAATGATCGCCACGATGAACAACCCGGCAAGATCCTCGACCCGGCCCAGACCGTAGGTAAAGGTGCGCGAAGGCTTGCGGCGCGCCAGCATGAAGGCGACCCAGAGCGGAATCGCAGTGACCGCATCCCCGACATTGTGAATCGTATCGGCAAGCAGGGCGACCGAGCCCGAGATGAGGACCACGACCAATTGCGCCGCCGCCGTCATAGCCAACAGCACGAACGACCATTTTATCGCCCAGATACCGCGGCTCGTGGTGGCGATTGTCGGGTCGATCACACCGTGCGTGTGACCATGCCCCCCGCCCCCATGGTCATGCCCACCGGCATGGCCGTGTCCGTGACCAGCAAGAACGTGGTCGCCGTCCCCATATCCGAGCCAAGACAATAGCGCTTTCATGTGGCGTCCCTTTCAGAGGTATTTGGCGATCAACTTGAACTCGTCGATCTGCGCCCGGTCACCTTTGGCCAAAGGCTCTGCGATCTCATCGAGGCAGTGGTCGATGTGATCGTGGATGAGCGCTTTCTTGGCCTGAACGATTGCTTTCTCGACCGCGAGGAGCTGCTGGGCAATGTCGAGACAGGGTCGATCCTGCTCGAGCATCTCGATCACAGAGCGCAAATGCCCGTCGGCGCGGCGTAAGCGCTTGATGATTTCGGGATGACCGGTGTGGGTGTGTGCGTCGCTCGTCATGATCCTATCCCCCTGGAGGGGATACCACTAGGGCCGACCAACTCACATTGCAAGGGTCGGCTTCAGGCCAGGAGGCTTTCACCGACCCCAGATACTCAATTTGCAGCGGTCGCCTTGATGCGTTTTCGATGTTGCTGTAAGGGTTTGGAAACCTCGGGAGAGGGAAAAAACGTCAATAGGCGAGCAGGCGTGTCGGGCAAAAGTGCGCAATTGGGAACAAGACCAGGCTGGGCCAGAGTTTTCTGGTCCGTTGCTGTTATCTGCGCCTTGCTCATCGCGCCGCTGTTCACAATCACGACTCATGGCCCGGGTGCCTATGCCGAGGCAGTGGCAGCTGCGGCCGAGGATCTCGCTCATGGTCACTCACACGACTTCAGTGGCGACGGATCCGCTTCCCATGACGCCACGGACCATGAACATCAGAGCTTTGCGGTAATCCCTCGCGCCGAACATCCAAACCCAAGTGAACAGTCCGAAGACTTGTTCATTGAGTCCGCGGTCGCTTCTGGACTTGACCGGGGTGGGCTACGAAGGCCCCCACGTCTCGACGCCTGACCGGCCGCCTTTGGCGGCGTCGACCTTTCGAGACACCTCTTCAAGGAAACAACCATGAGTCATCGAACGCAAACCCCGTGGTTTGCGGATCAAGGCCCGTTAAGGGTCATGGTCCTGTTTGCCACAATCGCAATATCGCTTCTCTGGGCTGAAGCGGCACTCGCCCACGCCGTCACCCTTGGCGACAAAGGCTATATTCAGGAAATTACCGGGCCGCAGATCGTCCCGTTCCTTTACCTTGGCGCCAAGCACATGGTGACAGGATATGACCACATACTCTTCCTCTTTGGCGTGATCTTCTTCCTTTACGGGATGAAGGAAATCGGAATCTACGTAACCCTGTTTGCCATCGGCCACTCAACAACGATGCTTGCCGGTGTCTGGTTCAACTTCGGGATCAACAGCTACATCATCGACGCAATCATCGGGTTTTCGGTCGTTTACAAAGCGCTCGATAACTTGGGTGCGTTCCAGCGATGGTTCGGAGTGCAACCGAATACAAAGGCGGCAACGCTGATTTTCGGCTTCTTGCATGGCTTTGGTCTGTCGTCGAAAATCTTAGACTACAACATTTCGCCGGATGGCCTGCTGGTGAACCTTCTCGCCTTCAATGTGGGAGTCGAGATTGGTCAGCTGACCGCCCTTGCCGCAATTCTGGTGTTTATGAACCGGTGGCGCGCGATGCCGGTCTTCGGGCGGCAAGCCTACACTGTCAACGTGATCATGATGGGCCTTGGCTTCTATCTGATGGGCTTCCAGCTCATCGGGCTGGCGATGGCATGAGAGGAGAAAACTGAAATGCAACAACGTTTTGATATAGGTCGCGCACCGCAGACTCCTCTTCGGGCAGAGCGTGTACATGGCCCGCAGACTTCTGTGCAGGGTCAGGCCGGGCACGTCCGCGGCGTCGAGGCGACGTCGGGCGGTTTGATCCGTTCGACCGTCATCTCGGGTGCCGCTGCCCTGGCCGTCCTGACGGTCTTCTACCTGCCGGCGGAATACGGCGTGGACGTAACCGGTCTGGGAGGGGTTCTCGGTTTGACCGAAATGGGTCAGATCAAGCAGCAGCTCTACGCCGAAGCGGCGGCCGATGATGCCGCCACCGCAGCACAGGTCATGACACTTGACCCCGCTGTAACGGCTCGGTTGGACCGGATGGAAGCGCAATTGCTGACGATTGGGGCAATCATCGGCGCACCAGCGATCGATCTTCCCGCGCCCGCCGTCGAAAGCGCGCCCGAAGAGGAAGCGGTGGTCGTGGAACCCGAACTGCAGGCGGCACCGGAACCCGTTGCAACTGAATCTGTGCCTGAGAGTGCTCCGGCGGTTGAAGATACTGAGGCAAACCCTGAGCCTGCGGCCGAAGCAGCCGCGATTGAGCCAGCCGTCGAAGCGGCGGTTGCCGAAGCGATCTCGTCGGAATGGCGTGACGAAGTAAGCTACACGCTCGCCCCCGGCGAAGGGATCGAAGTGAAGCTGGTAATGCAGGAAGGCGAGACCGCACGCTTCGAATGGACCGCGAACGGTGCCGTCGTGAACTACGACACCCATGGCGACGGCAGTGGACAGAAGGTCAGCTACGAAACCGGCCGTGGCGTGCCTGAACAAGCTGGCGAACTGACTGCCGCGTTCACCGGAAATCACGGATGGTTCTGGCGCAACCGCACGGACGCTCCGGTGACCATGACGTTGCGGACTGCCGGCGACTATGCGGAACTGAAGGCCCCTTGAGCCATACAGCACCGTGGCGGCCCTGTAAGGGGCCGTCACGTGGGCGGGACGGTCGGAGAGAACTCCCTGCCAGACATCTCCATCTGGTACAGATTTCTGCCACCAGGCTGCCACTCAAGTCCAATGGACAAGAGTCTGGATGGGTTCTGGTTTTCCGCACACCGACAACCGTGCAGCCCGTGACGCAGCGACTTGCCAACGCGATAGACCCGCATCACCGGAGTTTTCCCCGTTTGATGGTATAACCGGATTAGACCGCGCGCGGAACGAACAGAAAAATCCTGGCGCCGATGACACAGAGCAGGGCACCCGTCAGGTCCCAGCAATCAGGCCGCTGGCCCTCGATCGCCCAAGGCCAGACCAAAGACGCCACGATGTAGGCACCTCCATAGGCCGCACAGGCCCGACCTGAGAAGTCCGAAGGGGCAAGCGTCAGCAGCAATGCGAAGGAGCAAGCGACGCAAGACCCGGCACAAGCCACAGCGCTGAGGCCCCAAGCCGCATCGAGGCCCAGACGGCAAAGCAACCTGCGATCTCGGCCAGTACGGCGAGGGCATAAAGGGCCACGTTCGGAAGGGAAGTCATCCAGCGACCTCGATCAGCTGTCCGGCGTGGGCATGGTTCGCGTGGTCGCCCAAGACCTCGATCACGCGGCAATCGGCGATCACGCCACCCGCGCATTGGACTGCGATGTGCCACCTCGAGGCCATCGAGGCATGGTCTACGCGGGCGGAAGTTTGGATGTCGGAGCGCTCCGGCAAGACGTCGCCTGCATTGCGCACTGTGCTGACCCAATGGCCACTTGTCTCGGCGCCCATGGCCGAAGCCTAGACCCGCGCCAGTCACGCGGCCCTACAGCTCAACCTCGCCTCGAAGGAAGCGCGGGGTTTGATCCGTGAGGTGACAGGGCAAGGACGGTATCGTATGTGGCGCCTGAATGTTTAAAAAGCTGATTGACAGTGAGCGATGAGTGCCAACCATTTTTCATCTAAACTTGAAGCCACAGCACTAGGCTAGCCCTGCGCCCGATTAGCTTTCGGAACTCAAGCAATAGAAGCAAAGCTAATCCTGCACGCAGTCTGCTCGCATTAGAGAATATAAGCACGCAAGCAGTGCACAAAAATCGAGTGGCCGAATGGAAAGCGCCGACGAACCTTCTATGGAAAAATATCGATAGGTGTGCCATCTCGAACCATCGAGTATATCTCTTCGATTTGCCGATCGCTGACGGCGATACAGCCCGCAGTCCAGTCTTGGACATTGAGAGGCTCTATTCCGCGTTGGGGGCCGCCGTGAATGAAGATATCGCCTCCGGGAGGGCGCCCCTGTTCGGTTGCAAAGGAAGCGTCTGCATCATTTGGATAGGAAATGCCTATGGACAAGTGATAGAGACTATCTGGGTTCCGCCTGTTGATGACGTAGTTACCCTCGGGCGTCTTTCCATCACCTTCAAACTGCTTGTGCCCTTTCGGTGCAAATCCAAGGCCGATCGGATATGTCTTCAATGGACCCGTTTCGCCATCAAGAAAAAGGAGCCGCTGGGACTTGTAAATCCGCAATCGCGTGACCGGTGGTCCGTCGTAAGTTCGAAACTTTCCTGCGCAAGCGGATAGCAGAACTGCGACAGTGCCCAGCAAGAAAACGCGTCGTGTCCCGATAGATACCATGTGTGCTAGTGTCCAGTTCGCAGTGATCGCATCCGAGCGTTCGAGGCCGTCCTGTTCGACAAGGCCAAAGCGTCGTCTGGCATCTATATCGGGCAGAAATACCCTATGATCGACGTCACCGAGACACAACTGGCAACACGATGGACCACAGAGTCGTTTGTGATTAGTCCAGCAGATGCGCCCCCGCTCCTCGATGTTGAAGCGGTTTCCGCCGGCGCGGTGACCAATCCGCGGTGTGGATACCCTGCATCGTGATCAAAGGGGTGCGCAGCGGACTGAGAAGGCGAGAGGTGCCTGGTTTTCTTGCCTGGCAGAACAAATATCCCTTGCATCTCTAGTAGCTGGAGGTTGCATCGTGCCAATCGATTGCGCAGCCTCACATTAGGAATATCCATGCTTCGAGCAGTCACGTCCGTTGTCCTGATTTCCGGCTTCCTCATGGGCAGCCAAGTTGGCGCCCAAGAGCTATCCGAAGCCAGGGTAAAAGAACTGGTTGCTGAGGCTCTCAGAGAAAACCCAGAGCTTGTCTTGGAGGCCTTGCAGGCGTTGGAGCAGCGCCAGGCCGAAGCTGAAGCCAAAGCAACCCTAAGCGCACTATCAGCAGAACGCAGCACCCTGGAGCGGGATTCAAACGCGCCGGTTTTAGGGAACCCCGATGGCGATGTCACTGTGGTCGAGTTTTTCGACTACAACTGCCCGTACTGCAAGCAAGCTGCGCCGGAGATTGATGCCCTTTTGGAAGCGGACAAGAGCGTCCGTCTTGTCCTTCGTGAGTGGCCGATCCTTAGCGAAGGGTCAGCTTTTGCCGCTCGAGCCGCCTTGGCATCACGAGTGCAGGGAAAATATGCCGAGTTTCATGAAGCGCTCATGACCATGCGCGGCAGGCTTGAAGCCGAAACAATCCTTCGCATCGCTGGGGAAACTGGCTTGGATGTCGAAAAGCTGCAGATCGACATGAAGTCCCCGGAGGTCGAGGAACACATTGCAACATCGATGAGGCTGGCCGAGGCGCTCGGCTTCAACGGAACACCGGCTTTTGTAATTGGCGATCAGCTCATTCCCGGTTTCGTTGAGCGAGATCAATTGACTGAAGCCGTCGCGGCGGTGCGGTCTAGGGAGTGAACGGGCGGCGGTAATGTGACGCCGCCCCACTTAGTTCTAGCAATCTGATAAGCAGCAGACCAGAGGCGCGTGCACCTCTACAGATGCCCGGCGCATACGAAATCACAGAACAAGAACCGGAGTTCCCTTCGGGACCTGCTCGTAAAGTTGAATAACGTGATCATTCAGCATTCTGATACAGCCGTTTGACACCGATTTTCCGATTGACGAGGGCTCGGTGGTGCCGTGGATCCGATAATAGGTGTCCACCCCATTTTGATACAGATACAGTGCCCTCGCGCCGAGGGGATTGGTCGGTCCACCGGGAACGCCATCCGCAAACTTCGCGTAGCGGTCCGGGTCTCGACGTATCATGTCATTTGTCGGACGCCATGACGGCCACTTCGCTTTACGCTCGATAATTGCGGTTCCCTTGAATTCCAGACCTGCCCGCCCGACTCCGACACCATAGCGGATCGCTCTTTCGGTCTCGAAAATATGGTAGAGGTAGAACTGGTGGGGTATGACGAGGATCATTCCCGCCGCGTACTGCTCGCGCACTCGGACTTCCTTCGGCTGGAACTGCTCAGGCAGAACGAACGTGTCTTCAGTGTGCGCGCGCAAGATGCTTGGTGTCGTCAAAAAAGCTGCTGTGGTGCAGCCGATGGCAGATCGTCTGGTGAACATATGGCCTCCGGGAACCGACTGGGAATGGTGCTGTATCCGTCAGAACCAGCTTCGCGGCGGAGGTAACCTTGGCGAATAGGGCAGGCTTGGCCTTCGTTCCGGCACCAGCACAAAGGTTGACCCATTACATTTGGGAATATGAGAGCACACCACAGCAGATGGTTCGGTGATCCAGTGGCAAACACCATGACTGCTTGTCTCTGCGCACCCAGCACTAATGCAGCCAAGCTCTAAGTCGCCAATACTCCAGACTTCATCTCCCGACTTGTATTCGAACGCAGCGCTAGGAAAACTAACGCAAACCGTGAACAGCCAAAAGAGGAGCAACATCATTCGCATGCGACGATCATATGCCCCCGATGCCAAATCTCCGGTTAGTCAAAAGAACGTGAATGCAAGCCATTTGCTTTATAGACAACAAAAGGCACACAGGCTGCGCCGACCCGGTCATCGTTCATGTCACGCTGCTGGATAGCTTGTAAAAACTTCCAGGCTGCCATCCCGGCCAACCAGCAGGACGTCATAGGCGTCCCGACTGTCTTCTGATCCCATGCCGGGGGAGCCGTAAGGCATGCCGGGCACGGCAAGACCAACTGCATCAGGACGCTCGTCGAGCAGCCTTCGGATGTCCGCAGCCGGGACATGGCCTTCGAGAGCATAGCCGTCGACGGTCCCCGTGTGGCAGGAAAATGCCTTTGCTGGAATGCCCTGGTCCATCTTGAAGCGGATCAGCAACGTTCCCATCGACACCTCATCCGTAACCGTGAAGCCTTGCTCCCGCAGATAGTCGACCCAGGCTTCACAGCACTCGCAGCCACGCCCCTTGACGACATGGATTGGCGGTTCTTCCTCTGCCTGAGCTTTGGCGGCAGGGGTTACGGCAAAGGCTGTTGCTGCAAGGATGACCTCGCGACGGCCGATACGAAATTCCGTCATCCGCGTTCTCCGTCTGTTCCTGAAATGAAGCCAGTTTCGCTGCGCCAAGTGGCGAGCGCATTGAGATCATCTGCCGAAGCGATCTCCTGTTCCGGCAAGGCGTCCTGGTCCTTAGGGTCGACCGGTCTGCCGTCGACACGGACTTCGTAGTGAAGGTTGGGGCCGCTCACGAGACCTGTCGCCCCGACCGCGCCAATCTCGTCTCCAGCCTTGACACGCGTCCCCTCGCGAACGCCTTCGGCAATTTCCGAAAGATGTGCATAGCGCGTGACGACCCCGCCGCCGTGATCGATGTCGATCGTGGTGCCATAGCCACGGATCGTGCCCGCAAAGATCACCCGCCCGGCGCCGGTCGCCGAGACTTCGGTCCCCACGGGTGCCGTGTAATCGATGCCGGTATGCATGCGAACCCCACCCAACACGGGATGGTTCCGGCGCCCAAAGACGGACGACAGACGTGCACCAAGGATGGGTGCCGCTGAACGCTGCACGGCTTCGCCATCTTCAAAGACGATGACCGGGCCGGCGGCTTCGGTCGCAACGAGTTCGAGGACGCGATCGCGAAGCTCCAACCGTGCGTAACTCAGGCGCGGCTCTCCCGCGATGCTGCCATCGGGAAGCTGATCTTCCTGCCAGACCAGCGCGAAGGTCTCTCCGCCTTTGAGGTCGCGCCTGAAATCGACCTGGCCCGCAAGAAGTGCAGTAAGGTCAACTGCGAAGCGTTCCGGTGCATTTCGCGCCATCAAGGCGTCGTAAAGGGTTCCGTCGAGGGTCAAGGTCTCCCGCCGGTCCGTCTCACGAACCGGTCGGTCAAGCCGTCGTGCCGCGATCGGCCCGTCGAAGGTGAGAGCGATCTCCACACCATCTTCCACGAAGAGCGACAGGCGTGTCAGCGATGCTGGATCCCCAGACGCCGCAGTCCATTCGATCCGGTGACCAGGTCGCAGGTCGGTCAGGTCATAGACTCCCGAAAGTGCCAGTGCAGCTTCAGCCCGGATCGTCGCGGGGATCCCTGCGTGACCAAGGACGCTGTCCAAAGTGTCACCGGGGGCGATCGTGGCTTCGAATGCTGCTGGCAAATGCGCCGTCGGAGGATCGGCCACTGCCTGGAGCGGGGCGAATGACGCGAGAGCAAGGATCAAAAATGCGGAGCGGATCATCTGGCAGAATGACCTTTCAACTGAGGGTTCGGCGGATTTTGGGAACGGCGAAGCGCCGGTCCTCGTGAAAGTCGATGATGCTGGCGAAGCGCCCATCGGGGTGGAACAGGAACACACCGGCGGTATGGTCCATCGTGTAGTCACCGGCGTCCTTGGCGACGCGGCGATAGGTTGCGCGAAAATCTGCGGCGGCCTGCGCGACCTCGTCAGCAGATCCCGTCAGCCCCAGGATACGTTGATCAAAGTTGCTGACGTAGTCGGCAAGGACGTCGGGCGTGTCCCGCTCCGGATCGACCGAAATCAACGCGACAATCATGCGATCGGCGTCAGCACCCAGTTCTTCGAGCCAGAGCGATATGTCGCTGAGTGTGGTTGGACAGACATCCGGGCACCAGGTGAAACCAAAGAACACCATGACCGGGCGACCGGCCCAGTCTGCGGGTCTGACGGATCGGCCACGGTGATCGGTCAATGTCCAGGTCATCTCGCCGATTGGCAAGGGCAGCAGCTCGCTGCGGGTTGGCAGATTGCGCGTGCGATAGGCCCCGACGCCCAGCATGAAGGCGACGGCTCCGACTGCCCCTCCAGCACCGAGGATTATTGCCCTGCGTCGGCGCAATCCGGACCCTCCGCACGCAAGGACAGGACGTCGACGTTCACGGTAACCTCACCGGCCTTTTCGAAGGACAGGGTAACCGGGAAGCTGTCGCCCTCCTTGATGGCGGTGGTCAGTCCCATCAGCATGCCATGGTATCCCCCAGGCGAAAGCTGCACGTTCTGGCCGGCCGGTACCGGGATCGACATCGCATGCGGCATTGATGCGATGCCATCCTTGACGACGGTCTCGTGCAACATCGGCATACCGGCTGCGGGGGTCGCGATGCCAATCAGGGCATCGTCCACAGATCCAGCGTTGGTGATCTCCACATAGAAAACGCCGGGACGCCCCGCGCCGATCGTTGCCTTCGACCATGCATGTTCAATGGTCAGATCACCGATGGTCACGGTCTCGCATGCCATGACGGCAGGCGCGGACAGGATCAGAGCTGCGGCAAGAAGGAAGTGTTTCATGGGTCAGAATCTCGATTGAAGGTCGGAAAGGATGTCGGCCGCAGGTGTGCCGTAGGTGAATTGACGCAGCCACGCGCCATCCGGGCCGATCAGATAAAGGCCAGGACTGTGCGCCATTGTGTACCCATCCGGCGACGAGGTGTCGGCCTCCGGCTCGTAGAAAATCTTGAAGCTTGCGGCCGCAGACAGTGTTTCCGCCTCGCTTCCGGCCAGACCGAGGATCATTGGATGAAAGGCCTTGGTGTAGTCGGCCAGCCCCAGACGCCTGTCGCGTTCTGGATCGATCGAAATGAAAATCGGCTGCACCGACCCCGCGTCAGATCCAAGATCATCCATGACCTGCGCGACTTCGGCGAGCGTCGTCGGACAGACATCCGGGCAGCTTGTGAAGCCGAAGAACACCAACAGGAACTTTCCTCGGAATTCGGCAGTCGTGCGGATGCTGCCTTCGCTGTCCGCAAGTGCGAAGGCAGGACTGAAGGCTGAAGCTGCTGCCGCGCTGTCGTCCGTTGCGGGCCACCACTGCATTGCCGAGAACGCGACGACCGCCGCAGTCGCGGCGATCCAAAGGATGATCTGAAGAGAACGAAGACGCATGAACAGCCTAGACCATAAGAACAGAGTGCCGTGTAGAACCTCGAGCAACTAGAGGTTCAACCGACAAAGCGGTGAGGATTTCAGGACCGGCAAGGTTTCGCCGATCAGGCCGTCCCAAGAAACCTGGCGAGGGCGATGCCGAGAAAGGTGCCAAACAGCCCAAAGGCGATAGCGAAGCCTACGCCGTACTGCAGGCGGTCGAGAGTCTTTCCGCCGCGCCGCCGTGCAACGAGGTAACCCCAGAGGAATCCGATGATTGCGAAGAGCGGCCCGATCATTTCGATGCACCTTTCAGGTTTGCCTGTTGCCGCCGGGCCCAGTAGCCACTGATCACCCATGAAGTGAGGATGAGAATGAGAAGCGCCCAGTCTCCGATGCGGGCGTAGATGGTTGCAGGTAATGGGCGGGGCAAGCGGATGTCGATCACGCCTGACGTGTCGATATCGAGCATTGCCAATGTTGCCCCGTAAGCATCAACCACCGCCGAAATTCCCGTGTTGGCGGCCCGCACGAGTGGAAGGCCCTCTTCAACGGCCCGCATCCGGGCCGATGCCAAGTGCTGCCATGGTCCGATCGAGGCACCGAACCAGCCGTCGTTTGTCGCGTTGAAGATCCAGTCCGGTCTGATTGCATTATCGACGACATGTCCGGGGAAAATGATCTCGTAGCAGATTGCGATCCCCGCATAGGGGTGTGGACCGAACGCCAATGTCCGGGGCCCTGGCCCCGGCGTGAAGTCTCCGAGCGATTGAACCAGACGCTGGAGGGGCAAAAGGTTGCGCCACGGAATGTACTCACCGAACGGAACGAGATGATGTTTGGCATAGCGCGTCAGAATGGTACCGTCGGGAGAGATAGCAAGCACGGCATTCCGGTAGACTGTTCCGGCCCCGGTTTCCTCCCTGTCCGGGCTGCCTGTCAGCAAGACGCCGGTTTCGGGCAAGAGCCAGCCCAACATCGCCCTTGCGCCCGCATCCTCTGCCAGGAACCCTGGCCAAGCGGTTTCTGGCCAGAGCAGGATGTCGAAGTCGCCGGGCCGGGCCGAAAGTGCGATGAGTTTCAGGATGTTTGCGTTTCGTGCGGCATCATCCCACTTCGCACTTTGAGCGATGTTCGGCTGAACAACACGGACCTGCGCGCCACGTTCTAACGGCACATCGGCGAGCAGCAAACGCACTGCACCAAATCCGGCCGTCGACAAGGCGATTGCGCCCGCAGTGACGAGGCGGCCGATGCGCTTCTCGTTGTCGGCCGAGACAAAGGCCAGTCCGGCAATTGTGGCGCAGAGCACCAGAAGAAATCCCAGCCCGTAGCTTCCGACGACAGAGGAGGCCTGTGCGGTGACCGGCCAGTCGGACAGCGTGTAGGCAGCCAGGTTCCAAGGAAACCCGGTGAGAACATGCCCCCGCAGCCACTCCGTGGCGGTCCAGCTTGTTGCCATTGCGAGCGCCAACGGCAATCCGGCGCGTTCCATCCGTGCCGCCAGAGCGCAGGCTAGGGCAGGAAAGACCGACAAAAGCGCGGAAAGACCAAACACTGCCGGCAAAGCCAGCCAGCCGAACCGGTCCGCCTCGACCTGAAAACTTTCGGTGATCCAGAACAGCCCGGGCACGA
Source organism: uncultured Cypionkella sp. (assembly GCA_964387655.1). Classification (GTDB taxonomy): domain Bacteria; phylum Pseudomonadota; class Alphaproteobacteria; order Rhodobacterales; family Rhodobacteraceae; genus Cypionkella. Next base: position 22,160 of record CAYLYV010000067.1, read on the forward strand.
ATTGACCAAGTCCGAAGAAGTATCCCAGCCCGCACGCGAAGAAACCGGATGCGCCACGCACCAACACTGCCAGCAGAGCAAAGGCGATCAGCGCAAGCGGCAGGATCGAGTATGGCTGCAGAGCCAAGACAAAGAGGGCACCCGCAGCGACGGCGGCCCCCAAACTGGCCCAGCTTTGGATAGGCTCCCTGCAGGAAAATTGGTGTGCGTCTGGAAGGAACACTCGGGCCACCGCCTCTAACTCAGGGGTGACGGCTAACTGCTCTAGTGGCTTGAGGTGCAATGCATCTATTGGGAGATCACAGCATTGTCAGGTTGGTGGGAAAGCGATCGATTTTCGACATGAGCTTGAAACTTTGGAAGGATTGCCTCGCTCAATACAAGCCTACCAAGTGTCGGCTGGACATCTGCGTCGCTTGCAGGCCGCCTCACAACCTGGCGTGCGGTTGAGGGGAGAAAAAATGGTAGCGCTCCTGGCCACGAGTGCCGATTGCTAACGGCTGTTTGATTTGTCTCTTCCACGAGCGAACGATACTTCCATCCGCACAACCGCGCATGAAGGAGCGTTCCATGGCCAACGATTTGATGAAGCGGCGAGCTTTGCTGGGTGGCGCAATCGGGATGGCCAGTTTTGTAGCCCTCCCGACTTGGGCGCAGGAAGGCAGCACGGAGTTTCAAGCCCCTGTCTCCAGCACCGTGCGGAACAACGTGTCCAGCTTCCAGATGCCCCAGTGGCAGGACTATTTTGAGAATACTCGCGGTGGCGCAATTCTGGCGGACACCAAGTCACGCGCTCTGCATTATTGGTCAGAGGATCAGTCGACCTACCGGCTCTATCCCTCGTCCGTCCCTCTGTCCGAGGAACTGACCCGGCTCGGGAGGACCGAGATTGTCCGCAAGGCCGTGAACCCACCGTGGCGTCCGACGGCATCCATGCTCGAGCGCAACCCGGACTGGCCGAAGATGGTGGAGGGTGGAGCGAAGGACAATCCACTAGGTGTCCGGGGACTGTATCTCTCCTGGCCGGCCTACTTGATCCACGGCACCCACGACACCCGAAAGATCGGACGCAGATCATCGAATGGCTGCATCGGTCTCTACAATGAGCATGTTATTGAACTCTACGATTTGGCGCAGGTCGGCACTCAGGTGCTGCTGATCTGATTTCGCTGCACGGCCACACCCTTGGACTTCAAACAGGACGCCGTGACTGGTTTCACCTTCCGTATCCGAATGGAAGTGGCTGGGGTCAGCTCAGCAGAACGGTCGACAGCAGGTTCACGTTCAGCACGATGATCACGGCCGCAATCAACCAACAGAGGCCGGTCAGCCAGCGGGGTGCGACCAGTTCACCCATCTTGGCGCGGCTGGCGGTGAACATCACCAAGGGAACGATGGCGAAGGGAAGCTGGAATGACAGCACCACCTGACTCAGGATCAAAAGCTCACCCACGCCTCCGCTGCCGTAAAGCAGGATCACGAAGACCGCCGGGATGATGGCAAGGCCCCGGGTGATCAGCCGCCGCGCCCAAGGGGCGATGCGCAGGTTGATGAAACCTTCCATCACGATCTGTCCGGCCATGGTGGCGGTGACAGTAGAGTTCAAGCCAGCGCACAAGAGCGCCACGCCGAACAGGACCGGCGCGAGCGACGAACCGAGCAAGGGCTCCAGCAACAGATGCGCCTTGTCAATTTCGGCTACGTCGTTTTGCCCCACGGTGTAGAAGGCAGCAGCGGCCAGGATCAGGATCGATGCATTGATCGTCAGCGCGAACATCAGTGCGATGGTGCTGTCCCAAGTCGCCAACCTCAGCGCCTCGCGCTTCGTGGGCAGATCAAGCCCGAAGGCGCGAGTCTGCACGATGCCCGAATGCAGGTATAGGTTATGCGGCATGACCGTCGCCCCGATAATGCCAAGCGCCAGGTAAAGCATCGTCGGGTTGTTGAAAATCTCGCGGTTTGGGGCAAAGCCTGCGATGACCTCGCCCCAGACCGGATCGGCCTGCGCGATCAG
>CAYLYV010000068.1:0-23688 GCA_964387655.1 uncultured Cypionkella sp.
GGAGGTTTTTAGGAGGTCGGCGACCGCCACCAGGGCGACGAGGGTGGCTTGGGCGACGTTGCGCAGGGTTTTCAGCTGGCCCGTGGCGAGGATGGCTTGGACATGGGCATCGCCACAAGCTGCACGGAAATCGCGCATTTCGTCGTAGAGGGCCTGCCAGTTGCCCGTCAGCACATGTTCGCGGGTGATCACGATGTCGATTTCGGCGGCACCATCGGCGACCGAGGCCGCGATCTCGCGCAGCTTTACGTCATGCGGGGCGAGGCCTGCGGGGAAGCCGGTGGAGACGGCAGCGACCGGGATTCCGGTGCCTGCAAGGGCTTCGACCGCCGTGGCGACGAAGCGGTGATAGACGCAGACGGCACCGGTGGTGATGCGCCGGTCGCCCATGCCGAGCGCATCTTGTAGCGCGGGGGTCAGGGGTTGGGCGGCTTTGGCGCAGAGCCTGCGGACGCGGCCTGCGGTGTCGTCGCCGTTAAGCGTCGTGAGATCAATGCAGGTGAGGGCTTTCAACAGCCAAGCCGCCTGTGCATCCTTCTTGACGCTGCGCCTGCCGGGCAGGCTGGCGCAGCGGCGATCGGTGGCGGATTGGTTGACGCGGGTTTGGGCGATCCATGCCAGATCAAGCGGTGTGCCTGCGTTGCGCGCAGTGTGGTCAACCGCCTGCCGCACCAAAGCGATCTTGGTCTGTGTTTCCGGCAGCAATATCGTCACCGAACGCCCTCCGCTGTGCGAAATTCCCGAGGCAATCCGGCGCGGGTCTTTCGACGCGATTCGCTGCTTTGCGCTCTTTCGTTATTTTTGTATCATAATTTTTGTTATCTTTACAACATTCATTTTGGAGGAAAGGAGAAGGTCAGGCTTTGGTGTTCACCGGCAGTTCCCCAGTTTCCGTGATAATGGCATCAAAATCGTCGGTATCCGCAAAATGCGCGGGCCGCACACGACCGATCTTGCTTTGGTCACAAACCAGATAGCGGCGCTGTGCCATCTGCATCGCTTTGCGCTTGATCGGCACCTCATGGAACTGCTCACACGACACGCCGCGCTGCTGGTCCACGCCCGAGGCGGAGAGGAAGGCGACATTGATACCCAAAGCGTTCAACGTGTCAGCCCCCGACGCCCCGGCAAAGGAGGCAGAGCTGGGGTGATAGACGCCGCCCAGCAGGATCAGTGTGATATTTTGTTTTTTTATCAGGCGGTCAGCGGTATTGAACGCATAGCAGACTACGGTCAGCCGGGTGTCTGCGGGGATGAGATCGACGAGATGGGTCAGCGTGCTACCGCAATCCATGAACACGGTTTCATCCGGTTGCAGATAGCGCAGAGCGTGAATCGAGGCTTGCCGCTTGGCGACGGAATGGCTTTCGGCAGCGCGGTCGATGGCATAGGGGGCTTCCAGATCGGGCCTGCCTGCCGGAATGATATGCGCGCCGAGGGTGCCGAACAGGTCGGGATTTTCAGCCACATCGCGCCGCACGGTCATTTCTGACACCTGCATCAATGCGGCGGCTTCCTTCAGATGGATCACCTTGCGCTCGGCCAAAGCCAGCGACAATGCCATGATGCGGCGATCCTTTGCGGTCACTTTGTAGCCTCCTGAACGATCGCTTCATGTTATTTTTATAACATTAGTGACGATTTTTCAACCATTGTTATGAAGTAAACAATCTGGGCTTGTCAGGCGGTCAAACTTCACCGGCTGCACGGAAGACGCGCGGGGCTTCGTGCAATTTTGTCAGTTTGCACATTTTCGACGCATACCTGCGGAATTAGCTCAATATTGCGGCACCTGCCTGCGACATAGGCAGATGCTAACCCTATTGGCTGCGGTTACGCTTTCCTCGCGCGGCACATCGCCGTCTTGCATTTATATGGCACAACGGCTTTCCATCATTGTGGTTGAAAAGGACCGCGCCCGCGCGATGCTGATCGTCGATGGTCTGCGCGATGCGGGCGATTTTGATGTGATGGTGATTGCCGAGGAAACTGGCCTCGCCCGCCGCATCGCCCAGCGCAATCCTGATCTGGTGCTGATTGACGCCGGAAACCCGTCGCGCGATGTGCTGGAAGAATTGGCGCTGGCGACGGGGCCGACCGAGCGGCCAGTGGCGATGTTTGTCGATCAAAGCGACGGCAGCCTGACCAAAGCCGCGATTGAGGCGGGGATGTCGGCCTATGTGGTCGATGGGCTGCGGGCGGATCGGATCAAGCCGATCCTGGATGCGGCCATCGCGCGGTTTCATATGCTGCAAAAGATGCGGATCGAGTTGGTCGAGACTCGCCGGGCGCTGGAAGAACGCAAGGCGATTGACCGCGCCAAGGGGATTTTGATGCGGGCGCGTGGGATGTCTGAGGAAGACGCCTATGCTTTGCTGCGCAAGACCGCGATGGATCAGGGCCGCAAACTGGCCGATGTGGCGAGTGCATTGGTACTGGCGGCGGATTTGTTGAAATGAGTGTGACCCTGCGCCTTGGCTACGTGCCGCTGCTGGATGCCGCCCCCCTGATCATCGCCGAGGCTTTGGGCTTTGCCGAGGAAGAAGGCCTGTCGCTGGACCTGCACACCGCGCCCAGTTGGGCGGCGTTGCGCGATATGCTGGCGGTGGGTCAGGTGGATGCGGCGCAGATGCTCGCCCCGGTTCCCGTGGCGATGGCCTTGGGCTTGGGGCGTGGCCCGGTGCGGTTTGAGGCGCTGTGTGTGCTGAATCTGAACGGCAATGTGATCGGGGTTTCCAGTGCTTTGGCCGCCAAGATGTGGGATGCGGGCTATGGCTTTGATTTCGCCGATGCGACTGAGGCAGGGCGGGCTTTGCTGACCGCTGCCCCCAGCCTGCGCATCGGGGTGCCCTATACGTTTTCGATGCACCGCGAGTTGCTGCATTATTGGTTGCGCGCCTCGGGCGCTGTGGCAGGGCAGTTGGATATTCGCACTGTGCCGCCGCCACGGATGGCTGAGGCGCTACAGGCCGGGGAGATTGACCTGTTTTGTGTGGGGGAGCCGTGGGGGTCGGTCGCGGTGGAGAATGGCTCTGGCACGCTGCTGTTGCCGACCTCGGCCTTGTGGGCACGGGCACCAGAGAAGGTTCTCGCGACACGGTTGGGTTGGGCCGAGGCGGAGCCCGCGCTGGCCGGGCCGTTGCTGCGGGCGTTGTGGCGGGCGGGGCGTTGGCTGGGGCGGGCAGAAAACCACATCATCGCGGCCGAGATGCTGACGGCACAGGGGCGGATTGCGGTTTCGGCGGAACTGGTGGAGCGGGCGTTGACGGGGCGGATTGTGACCGCGCCGGATGGTCGCGAACATCTGACGCCGCAGTTGATCGAATTCTTTGAGGGCGCAGCGGGCTTTCCATGGCGCAGTCAGGCGGCGTGGATTGGCGCATCCTTGGCGGGGCGGCATGGGCTGGATGTGGTCGAGGCTTCTGCCTCTGCGGCAGACGTGTTCCGCAGTGATCTGTATCGCCTGCATTTGCGTCCTGCCGGGGCAATTTTGCCCGGCGCGTCTGAGAAACTGGAGGGCGCTTTGGCACAACCGACAGCCGTTCCTGCCGAGCGTGGTCAGCTGATTCTGCCTGCCGATCGCTTTTTTGATGCCCGGATTTTCGACCTGACCGTGCCTTCGCGCTGAAAAAAGTGGCATCACGATGCTGCGACTGCGAAATCGACATGCTGCGGGGAAAATCCGACATCGTTTCGTTGACGCCGCAGTGCGGCATTGGCAGATTTAACCCAAGCCCGAAGGCAATGACGCCTTCACCGCCTACCCCCCAAAGTTGGGAAAAGCCGAGCACCGCCGCTCGATCCACTGCCTCTGTTGGCATGGGATCTGGCGGCTTTTTTGCATTTCAACGCCCCGTAGCGGGGCCATCCGGGACCCAGACATGACACGCATCTCAGCCCTGCTTGCCACGACCGCCTTGCTTGCCTTCCCCGCTTTCGCCGAAACTCCCGGCATTGAGAAACCCGAACTGACCTTGGGTTTCATCAAGCTGACCGACATGGCGCCTTTGGCGATTGCCAAGGAGAAGGGATTTTTTGAAGACGAAGGTCTGTCGGTGACGCTGGTGGCGCAGTCAAACTGGAAAGTGCTGCTGGATGGCGTGGTGTCGGGCGAGTTGGACGGCGCGCATATGCTGGCGGGGCAGCCGATTGCGGCCTCGATTGGTTATGGCACCAAGGCGGCTTTGGTGACGCCATTCTCGATGGATCTGAACGGCAATGCGATCACGGTTTCCAACGCAGTGTGGGAGGCGATGAAGCCGGGGTTGAAGATGGAGGGCGACAAGCCTGCGCATCCGATCTCGGCCGCGGCGTTGAAGCCGGTGATTGAGGCTTACGCGGCCGAGGGCAAGCCGTTCAACCTTGGCATGGTGTTCCCGGTCTCCACCCATAACTATGAGCTGCGCTATTGGCTGGCGGCAGGGGGGATCAATCCGGGGCTGTATTCCGCCGATGACGTGTCGGGCCAGATCGGCGGCGATGTGTTGATTTCGGTGACGCCGCCGCCACAGATGCCGGCAACGCTGGAGGCTGGCACCATCGACGGCTATGCGGTGGGCGAGCCGTGGAACCAGGCGGCGGTGGCCAAGGGCATCGGTGTGCCGGTGATCACCGACAATGACATCTGGAAGAACAACCCGGAGAAGGTGTTCGGGCTGACGGCGGAGTTTGTTGAGGCCAATCCGCAGACCACTTTGGCGCTGACCAAGGCGTTGATCCGCGCCGCGATCTGGCTGGACGAGAATGACAACGCCAACAGGGCCGAGGCGGTGACGATCTTGTCCAGCCCGGATTATGTCGGTGCGGATGCGGCGGTGATCGGCAACTCGATGACCGGGACGTTTGAGTATGAAAAGGGTGACAAGCGCCCTGCCCCCGATTTCAACGTGTTCTTCCGCTATAACGCCACCTTCCCCTATTACTCGGATGCGGTGTGGTATCTGACGCAGATGCGCCGCTGGGGCCAGATTGCCGAGGGCAAACCGGATGCGTGGTTCGATGAAACCGCCAAGTCGGTCTACAAGCCCGAGATCTACAAAGCCGCCGCCGAGGCCTTGATTGCCGATGGCCATGCCTCCGCCGATCAGTTCGATTTTGACGCCGACGGCTACCGCGCACCTACCGCCGATTTCATCGACGGCATCTCTTACGATGGCACCAAACCGAACGCCTATATCGACAGTCTGACCATTGGCTTGAAAGACGGCCAGACCGTCGCAGGTGGCGAAATCATCAACTGAACCAATACCTTCTCTGAATTGTCTGGCGGCTGCGCCAGACAACGCCGCCGCTGATGGAGACTGACATGACCCTGCTTGACCCCGCCGCTTTGCCCGAAGAACCCACGCGCGACCGCGCCGCACGGCTGGACAAGCTGTATCGGCTGATCAGCCGTTGCGACAAGTGGTTCAAGCTGCTGGGGCTGGCCTGGATCACCCCGATCTGGCGGGTTTTGGCGGGGGATAATCCGCGCGGTCAGGTGCCGGAAATCTGGCGGTTGGTGGTGGTGCCGATGCTGGCGATTGCGGGCTTTCTGGCGCTTTGGGCCAGTTTGGCGCCGATGGTGCAGACCTCTTTGGGAGCCATTCCGGGGCCGGTGCAGGTCTGGGAGCAGGCGGTTGCACTGGACGCCAGCGCTGCGGCTGAGGGCGTGAAAGAGCAGGAGTTCTACGCCAAGCAGGCGGCGAAAAACGCGGCTTTGGTGGCGGAAGGCAAGGCGGATGAGGTGAAAACCCCTGTCTATACTGGCAAGCCGACCTATTACGCGCAAATCTGGACCTCGATCAAAACCGTGTTCGCGGGGTTCCTGATTGGCACGGTGATTGCGGTGCCTTTGGGGATTTTGGCGGGGCTTTCGGCCACCGCAAACGCCGCGATCAATCCGCTGGTGCAACTGTTCAAACCTGTCTCGCCGCTGGCTTGGCTGCCGATTGTGACGATGGTGGTCTCGGCGGTGTATACCGATGGCGATTTGCCGAAAAGTTTCATCGTTTCGGCGTTTACCGTGACCCTATGTTCGCTGTGGCCGACGCTGATCAACACCTCGCTGGGTGTCGCCTCGATTGACAAGGATTTGGTCAATGTCAGCCGCGTGCTGAAGCTGTCGCTGTGGAAGAAGATCACCCGGCTGGTGCTGCCCTCGGCTTTGCCGCTGATTTTCACCGGGCTGCGGTTGTCTTTGGGCGTGGGTTGGATGGTGCTGATCGCGGCGGAAATGCTGGCGCAGAACCCCGGCTTGGGCAAATTCGTCTGGGATGAGTTTCAGAACGGGTCGGAGCAATCGCTGGCGAAGATCATGGTTGCGGTGCTGACCATCGGCATCATCGGCTTTCTGCTCGACCGCGTGATGTTCGCGCTGCAGTCGCTGTTCACCTTCTCGAATAATCGGTGAGCGGGATGGGCATCCTAGATTTCAACAATGTTTCCAAGGGCTACGGCGACAGCGCGGTGCTGCGCAACCTGAGCTTTCAGGTGCAGGATGGCGAGTTTCTGGCGATCCTGGGCTTTTCCGGTTCCGGCAAGACCACGCTGATCAACCTGATGGCCGGGCTGACCCTGCCGGATCGCGGCGAGGTCAGTTTCAAAGGCGCTCCCGTCACCGGGCCGGGGCCAGAGCGCGGGCTGGTGTTTCAATCCTACGCTTTGATGCCGTGGCTGACAGTGGCGGGCAATATCGCGCTGGCGGTGGATGCGGTCTCGACCGCGCCCAAGGCGGAACGCGCCGCTTTGGCGCAGAAATACATCAAGATGGTCGGTCTGGGCCATGCTGCGGATCGGCGTCCGGCGGAATTGTCCGGCGGGATGCGGCAGCGGGTGGCGGTGGCGCGCGCCTTGGCGATGCAGCCGGAAGTCTTGCTGATGGACGAGCCGTTGTCGGCGCTGGATGCGCTGACGCGGGGCAATGTGGCCTCGGAAATCGAGGCGATCTGGGCCGCTGACAAGCGCACCGTGGTCTTGATCACCAATGACGTGGATGAAGCCTTGGTGCTGGCCGACCGCATCCTGTGCCTCAATCCCGATGGCAGTTTGGGCGCGGCCTTTCCGGTCAACCTGCCCCGCCCGCGTGATCGCAATGTGATGGGCGAAAGCGCCGAATTCAAAGCCCTGCGCGCCGATGTCACCGCCTATCTGATGGATGTCGGTATCAAATCCAAGCTGCCGGAAACCCGGCTGCTGCCCAGCCTGACGCCGCGCCACGCCTTGCCCAGCGCCTATGCCAAGGCGGCCAATTCGGCGATGGACGCGCGCTATCTGCGCTATTCGCAGCTGCACAAAGTCTATGCCACGCTGAAGGGGCCTTTGACGGTGGTGGAGGATTTCAACCTGATCCTGAAGAAAGGTGAGTTTGTCAGCCTGATCGGCCATTCCGGCTGTGGCAAATCCACCGTGCTGACCATGACGGCGGGGCTGAACAGCATCTCGAAGGGTGCGATCACGCTGGACGGCACCCACGTTGAAGGCGCCGACCCCGAACGCGCCGTAGTGTTCCAATCGCCCAACTTGTTTCCCTGGCTGACGGCGAAGGAAAACGTCGCGATTGGGGTGGACAAGGTCTATCCGAAATCGACGCAAATCGAGCGGCAAGAAGTGGTGGAATACTATCTGGAGCGTGTCGGTCTGGCCGATGCGATGGATCGCCAAGCCGCCGATATGTCGAACGGGATGCGGCAACGGGTGGGGATCGCGCGGGCCTTTGCTTTGTCGCCCAAGCTGTTGCTGCTGGACGAGCCGTTCGGAATGCTCGACAGCCTGACCCGGTGGGAGTTGCAGGAAGTGCTGATGGAGGTGTGGAGCCGCACCAAAGTCACCGCGGTTTGTGTAACGCATGACGTGGACGAGGCGATCTTGCTCGCCGACCGCGTGGTGATGATGACCAACGGGCCGAACGCCACCATCGGCAAGATCACGGAAGTGAAACTGCCCCGCCCGCGCAGTCGCCGCAGCCTGATGGAACATCCTGACTATTACCACTACCGCGCCGAAGTGCTGGCATTCCTTGAGGAATATGAGCACGGCCAGAAGAAATCAGCACCCAAGAACAAGGAAGTTGCCTGATGAAACAGAAACTTGTCGTCATCGGGGCGGGCATGGCCTCGGGCCGGGTGCTGGAACAGTTGACCGAAACAGCTCCCGATGCGTTTGACATCACTCTGTTCAACGCGGAGCCGCGCGGAAATTACAATCGGATCATGCTGTCGCCGGTGTTGTCTGGCGAAAAGACTTACGCCGAAATCGTCACCCATGATGACGCATGGTACGCGGCGCGCGGTATCAAAACCATGTTGGGTCAATCGGTTACCAAGATCGACCGTACCGCCAAGACCGTGACCAGTGGCGGGGTGGAGACGCCCTATGATCAATTGATCATCGCCACGGGATCGGCGCCCTTCATCATTCCGGTGCCGGGCCACAAGCTGCCGGGTGTGGTGACCTACCGCGATCTGGAGGACACCAACGCCATGATTGCTGCCGCGAAACCGGGGGCAAAGGCGGTAGTAATCGGCGGCGGGCTCTTGGGCCTAGAGGCCGCCGCCGGTATGCAGTTGCGCGGCATGGAGGTGGTGGTGATCCATCTGATGGGCCATCTGATGGAGCGTCAGCTGGACCCCGCTGCGGGCTATTTGCTGCAAAAGTCGCTGGAGGCGCGGGGGATGAAAATCCACTGCAAAGGGGCGACCAAGGCCATCCTCGGGCATGAGCGGGTGGAGGCCGTTCTGCTTGAGGATGGCACGGTTTATGATGCCGATATCGTCTGTATGGCGGTGGGTATTCGGCCGGAAGTGCGGCTGGCGAATGACGCGCATCTGGATGTGGGGCGTGGCATCACGGTGAATGATGCGATGCAGACCTCAGACCCCGCGATCTGGGCGGTGGGCGAATGTGTCGAGCATAACAAGCAGTTGTTTGGGCTTGTGGCTCCGCTTTATGACCAAGCCAAGGTGCTGGCGCAGGCTCTGCTGGGGCAGGACTCGGCGTTCCGGCCGGTGCAGACCGCGACCAAGCTGAAGGTGACGGGCTGCGATTTGTTCTCGGCTGGGGATTTCGCCGATGGTCCGGGCCGCGAGGATATCGTGTTCCGCGACCCGGCGCGCGGCGTTTACAAGCGTCTGGTGATCGAGGGCGATCAACTGCTGGGCGCGGTGATGTATGGCGATACCGCCGATGGCAACTGGTTCTTCGGGCTGATCAAGGACGGCACCGATATCACGCCGATGCGCGAGACGTTGATCTTTGGCCCGGCCTATCAGGGGGGTGCCCAAACGGACCCTATGGCAGCCGTTGCAGCCTTGCCGCTTAGCGCGGAGATTTGTGGCTGTAACGGCGTTTGTAAGGGCAAGATTGTGGATGCGATCCTCGGCGGGGCCAATACGTTGGACCTTGTGCGGGCGACCACCAAGGCCAGCTCCAGCTGCGGCACCTGCACCGGGCTGGTCGAGCAAGTGATGGCGGTGACGTTGGGGGACAGCTTTACCGCCAATGCCAATCCGGCGATGTGCAAATGCACCGATCATACGCATGAGGACGTGCGGCGGCTGATCAAGTCGATGGGGCTGAAGTCGATCCCGGCGGTGATGCAGGAGCTTGGCTGGCGCTCGGTTGGGGGCTGTGCCTCGTGCCGCCCCGCGTTGAATTACTATCTGATCGCGGACTGGCCAACCGAATATGTCGATGACCGCCAAAGCCGTTTTGTGAACGAACGCAATCACGGCAATATCCAGAAAGATGGCACTTATTCGGTGGTGCCGCGGATGTGGGGCGGGGTGACGACGCCGTCGGAATTGCGTGCGATTGCCGATGCGGCGGACAAATACAACGTGCCGTTGGTGAAGGTGACGGGCGGGCAGCGGATTGATTTGCTGGGCGTGAAAAAGGAGGATCTGCCCGCGATGTGGCAGGACTTGAATGCGGCGGGGATGGTGTCGGGCCACGCCTATGCCAAGGGTCTGCGCACGGTAAAGACTTGTGTCGGCAGCGATTTCTGTCGCTTTGGCACGCAGGATTCCACCGGGCTGGGGATCAAGCTGGAGAAGCTTTTGTGGGGATCTTGGACGCCTGCGAAGGTCAAGTTGGGCGTGTCGGGCTGCCCGCGCAACTGTGCGGAGGCGACCTGCAAGGATATCGGCGTGGTCTGTGTGGACTCAGGCTACGAGATTTCGGTGGCGGGGGCCGCCGGCATGGATGTACGCGAAACCGAATTCCTGTGCAAAGCCACCACCGAGGCCGAAACCATGGAAATCATCGCGGCCTTTACCCAGCTTTACCGCGAAAACAGCCGTTATCTGCACCGGATTTACAAATGGGTCGCCAAGGTGGGCCTTGGGTGGTGTCAGGAGCAGATGGCCGATCTGGACAACCGCCGCGCGCTTTATGAGCGCTTCATGCTGTCGCAATCGGTCTATCAGATTGACCCTTGGGCCGAGCTTTCCAAACCCGGTCAGTTGGCGCAATGGGCGCCGATGGCCGATCTTTCGCTGGAGGCCGCAGAATGAACTGGATCGACATTGGCGCGCTGGCCGACATTCCGGCGCAGGGCGCGCGGGTGGTGAAGACGGCGCAGGGCTGTGTCGCGGTGTTCCGCACCGCCGAAGATCAGGTGTTTGCGATTGACGACGCTTGCCCGCATAAGGGCGGGCCGTTGTCGGAAGGCATTGTGCATGGCAATGCTGTCACCTGCCCGCTGCACGCTTGGGTGTTTTCGTTGGAAACCGGGATGGCGCAGGGGGCGGATGAAGGTTCGGTGAACAGCTACCCGGCGCGGGTGGAGGCGGGGCGGATTTTGCTTGACGCCAGCCGTTTGGCGCGGCGGTCCGCCGCATGACTATGCAACCACTCTCGCTGGAACCCGGCCAAATCCGCACCACCTGCCCCTATTGCGGCGTCGGCTGTGGCATCTTGGCTGCGGCCGATGGCAAGGGCGGGCTGCGTGTGAAGGGCGACCCGGATCATCCGGCGAACCGGGGGCGTCTGTGTTCCAAGGGCAGCGCTTTGGGCGAAACCGTGGGGCTGGAGGGGCGTTTGCTGGCCCCGCGTGTGTTCGGGCAGGACGTGACTTGGGACGATGCTTTGGGGGTGGTTGCCAAGCGGTTTTCCAAGGTGATCGCCGATCATGGCCCGGATGCGGTGGCGTTTTATGTCTCGGGGCAGCTTTTGACCGAAGATTACTACGTTGCCAACAAGCTGATGAAGGGTTTCATCGGTTCGGCGAATATCGACACCAATTCAAGGCTTTGCATGGCGTCTTCGGTGGCGGGGCATAAGCGGGCGTTCGGGTCTGACACCGTGCCGGGGTTGTATGAGGATCTGGAGTTGGCCGATCTGGTGGTGCTGACCGGATCGAACCTCGCGTGGTGCCATCCGGTGTTGTATCAGCGTCTTGCGAGCGCCAAAGCTGCCCGTCCTGCGATGAAAATCGTGGTGATTGATCCAAGGCGCACCGCCACTTGTGACATTGCTGACCTGCATTTGGCGATAGCGCCGGGGTCGGATGCGGCCTTGTTCAATGCGCTGTTGGTGGCGATTGCCGATGCGGGGGCTGTTGATCTTAGCTATCTCTCCAACGTCACCGGCTATACCGAGGCGCTCACCGCCGCCTGTGCCAGCGATCCCGGCATCACGGGCCTACCTTCAGCCGATCTGGCTGAGTTTCTGCGGCTGTGGACCAGCACCGAAAAGGTGGTGACGGTGTACAGCCAAGGCATCAACCAGTCTGCGTCGGGCAGCGACAAGGTCAATGCGATCCTGAACTGCCACCTTGCCACTGGGCGCATCGGGCGTCCGGGCATGGGGCCGTTTTCGGTGACGGGTCAGCCCAATGCGATGGGCGGGCGCGAGGTGGGGGGCCTCGCCAATATGCTGGCCTGCCATCTGGATATTGAAAACCAAAGCCACCGCGATGCTGTGCAGGGGTTCTGGGCCAGCCCCGTGATGGCACAAAAGCCGGGGCTGAAGGCGGTGGATATGTTCCGCGCCGTCGCCGGTGGCACGATCAAAGCGATCTGGATCATCCACACCAATCCCGCCGTGACCATGCCCGACGCCGACACGGTGGCGACCGCCATACGCGCCTGCCCTTTCGTCGTGGTCAGCGATATCACGGCGCAAACCGACACCGCGCGACTGGCGCATGTGCTGCTGCCCGCGACGGCTTGGGGCGAGAAGGACGGCACCGTCACCAATTCCGACCGCACCATCAGCCGTCAGCGCAGCGTATTGCCGCGCCCCGGCAAGGCGCGTCCTGACTGGTGGGCGCTGGCGCAAGTGGCCACGCGGATGGGGTATGCGGGCTTTGGCTGGAAGACCGAGGCCGAGATTTTCGCGGAATATGCAGCGCTGTCAGGCATCGCCGGGGGTTTGGGCAGCGATTTCGATATCTCTGATCTCGCCAACATCACACCCGCCGACTACGACAGCCTCACCCCCTTCACATGGCCGCAAAACCCGCGACAGCAGGGCGGTCGTTTTTTTGCCACAGGGCAGTTCCACACCCACGACGCCCGCGCCCGAATGCTACCGATCACCCCGCGCGCGCCGCAAGCCTTGACGCCGGAACATCCGTTCCGGCTGAACACCGGGCGTATCCGCGATCAGTGGCATACGATGACTCGCACTGCCAAATCGCCGCGCCTGAGTCAGCATTTGGCGGAACCGTTCGTGGAGCTTCACCCCGAAGATGCAAAGCGGTTGAACATCCAAGCCGATGATCTGGTTGAACTTTCCAACACTTATGGTCGCAACATTCTGCGTGCGCTGATCAGCCAAAACGCAACTCCCGGCCAGGTGTTCGCGCCGATGCACTGGACAAGCGAGAACGCTTCTGCGGCCCGCATCGACGCTTTGGTGCCCGCGATCGTCGATCCGATTTCCGGCCAGCCCGAGAGCAAAGCCGCCGCTGTCGCTGCCGCGCGCTATCCGGCGCAATGGTTCGGCTTTGCTGTCAGCGCCACCCCACTGCATCCCGGCGCGGAATACTGGGCGCGGGCGCGGGTGCAGGACGGCTGGCGGATGGAACTCGCAGGGCTGGTAACACCCGAGGATTGGCTGCAATACGCCCGGCAGTTATTCGCTTTGCCCGAGGCCGAAGCCGCCACGGTGATCGACGCCAAGCGCGGGTTGGCGCGGATTGCGTTTCATGCCGAGGGGCGTCTGCTGGCGGCGCTGTTCGTCGGGCCAGAGCCTGTCGCGGTCGCGCGTGACCATCTTGCCGCTCGGCTGAATGAGGCAGCTTCGACCATCCTTGCCGGTCGCCCCAGCGCCGATATGCCCGACCCCGGAGCAACGGTTTGCGCTTGCCTCAATATCGGCATCAACACCATCCGTGAGGCGATCCAATCGGGGCACGCGCTGAGTGTCGCCGCTTTGGGTGAGGCCTTGGGGGCCGGGACATCCTGCGGATCGTGCCGCCCCGAACTCGCCGGATTGCTTTCCCGTTTCAAACTGCCAGAGGCTGCCGAATGATCACCCTTGCGCCCAAGCCGTTGTTTGCAAACCTGATCCTTGCCTTTCGGGCATGGCAAGCGCGTCTTCCCCGCGCCACCGCGCCGACAAACATCCATACGAAAGCTGCGAAACAGGGCTTCGTCAGCCTTGTCGGCGCGGGCCCCGGCTCGGCCGATCTGATCACCCTGCGGGGATTGGAGCGTCTACAAGCCGCCGATGTGGTGTATTATGATCGCCTTGCTGACCCGGCTTTGCTGAAAAGGGCGCGCAAGGGGGCTGCGCTGATCTATGTCGGCAAGGCCCCCGGCTGTCATGCGATGCCGCAGGCGCAGATCAACACATTGCTGGTGCAATCAGCGCAGGCAGGGCAGCAGGTGGTGCGGTTGAAATGCGGCGATCCGGGGATTTTTGGCCGCGGGGCCGAGGAGGCCGATGCGATGAACGCTGCCGGGGTGGACTGGGAGATCGTGCCGGGTGTCACCTCGGCCTGCGCAGCGGCGGCTTCGGCCCGCAGCTTTTTGACCGAGCGCGGTCAGACCGAACGATTGATCCTTGCCACCGGCCATCTGCGCCACGACGGCGCGCAGGATTGGACCACCACGGCGCAGGCGGGCACGACGTTGGCCTGCTATATGGGGGTGTCGCAGGCGGCATCTATGACGCAAGGTTTGCTGGGCGCTGGCTGGCCTGCGGACAGTGCCGTGCAGGTGATCTCTAAGGCGCAGACGCGTGAAGAGCAGGTGTTTCACTGCCGTCTGGATGGGTTGGAGGCGCTGTGCGCGCAGCATCCGAACCTCAATCCAGCGATCTTGCTGATCCGTTGGACGCTGACTGACGCGATCTCTGGAGCGTCGCGGGCCCATGCCGTTGCGGTATCCGCCTAGTCGCGTTTTGTGACAGAACGGTTTTTGCACTGCAAAGCCGATCTGTGGTGATCATCCGGGCCGAAAGCTGTTATCGAGACTCTTGATCTGGCGGGGTGGTCTGCCAAAGTAGTTTCGCAATCACCTTGGGACGCGATGAAAGCCAATCTGCCTCTGCCGTCTTACGTCCAGCTTTCCGCCGAGGATGAGGCGGCGCTTGCGGCACTGTACAAGCGTGGCACGCCGCAGAACACCTTGCGCGCGTGGGAGCGGGATCTGGCCTATATCGCGGCCTGGAAAGCTACGGTTTTTGGCCAAGCCCTGATCTGGCCGGAAAGCGAGCGGGTGGCGCTGCGGTTTGTGCTGGATCACACGCTGGATCTGACAGAGGTGCCCGGAGCCGCTCGGGATGCGGCGCTTGAGTTGATCGAACTCGGTCTGCGCCTTAGTTTGGCCTGCCCTGCCCCGGCCACATTGGATCGCAAGATTGCATCTTGGCGGGCGTTTCATCGGATGAAAAACTTGACCTCCCCGTTCGAAGCTCCGTTGCTGAAACAGGCGCGGACGAAGGGGCGCAAGGCGGCTGCGCGACCGAGAGTGCCGAAATCGCCGCGCCCGGTGACGCGTGATGTGTTGGAACAACTGTTGGCCAGTTGCGACGACAGCTTGCGGGGGCTTCGGGATCGGGCGGTGCTGATGTTGGGATTTGGCTCGGGCGGGCGGCGGCGCAGCGAGATCACCAATCTTTACCGTGAGGATATTGGTGTTGAAGATTTCGCCACCAAGGGGCTGATTTGGGTGCGCTTGCTGGAAACCAAAACCACGGGCAAAGCTGATGCGCCGCGCCTGCCGCTGAAAGGCCGCGCCGCGCGGGCGGTGATGGGCTGGATTGAGGCGGCAGGTATTACTTCGGGGCCGCTGTTCCGCCCGGTCTCACAATCTGACCGCGTGCTGAGCCGCAAGCTTGCACCGGATGCGATCCGGGTCATCCTGCGGCATCGCTTGAAGCTTGCCGGACTGCCGGAGGATTATGTCACTCCGCATGGCTTGCGGTCGGGGTTTCTGACCCAGGCGGCACTGGATGGCGCGCCGCTGGCTGCGGCGATGAAGCTATCACTGCACCGCTCGGCTGTTCAGGCCCAGCGCTATTACGCCGATGTCGAGATCAGCGAAAACCCTGCGACAGATTTGCTGGGCGACTAGGGCTGTGGGGACCCCTTGATCAAACCGGAGCAGGAGCGAATTTTTCGGTGATCGAGCGGTTTGCCAGCATCACCGCCGTCCGCTCCTAAGCCAAGCCCGGATCGGTCCGCGCCATGGAAATATCCCGGAAGTAGCGTTGCAGACGAATGCCATCCCCGGCCCCGCAAGCTGCGCCATCTTCCTCTTGATCACCTGTTCGAATTCATCCAGTGCCGCAAAGCCGATGCCAACGAGGGTCGAGGTGATCTCGGTCTGTAAGAAGCCAAACATCCGCCCGGAATACATCGAGTTGCCGTGCAGGTGATAGCCCTCGGTCCCACCGTCTATATTGCTGGCAAAGACGTTCTGCCGCGACAGCATGGCATTCGACACCAGTGCATTCTGCACCCGGATGCTGTTGGAGCCGCTGGCGTGCAGGCCGATGAAGCCGCGCCAATTGTCCAGCATTTCCCACTGCGCGCGCGGCACCACGACTGTGCCGAAGACAGGCGGGCCAGCAAAGCCGACATTCGCAGTGCTCTGGTCAACATACCCGGCGCGCGGATCGAAATCGGATCGGGCAGCAGTGGAACGGACCTTCAGATCACCCTTGTCGGCGACAATTCGGAACTTTTGGAGCAGGCCGCAGCGGCGCTTGAGGCTGAAATTCGCGCCAAGATCAAAGGGACCGGCAACGTAAACTCCTCAGCTGCCCTGCAATCGCCCGAGATCGTGATCACGCCCGACATGGCGCGTGCTGCGTCTTATGGGGTCACACCACAGTCTATCTCGGACACGATCCGCGTTGCCACCGCAGGGGCTTACGATACTGCGTTGTCACAACTGAACTTCGACACACGGCAGGTTCCCATCGTGGTGACACTGGACCCATCCGCCCGCGCTTCAATCGACGGCATCCGCATGATCCCTGTTCCGGCAACGGACGGCACTGTCACGCTGGGTGCCATTGCCGAGATTGCGATGGGATCGGCGCCGTCCGAGATCAAGCGGCTGGATCGCTCGCGCAATATCACTCTCTCGATAAAACTGAACGGGCGCAACCTTTCCGATGTCAACGCTGAAGTGCAGGCGTTTTCGTCCTATCAGAATCTTCCTGTTGGGGTCAGCTTCTCGGAGCAAGGTGACCTGAAGCGGCAGGCGGAACTGTTTACCAGCTTTGCCTCGTCCATGGCCATCGGCATCTTCTGTGTTTATGCTGTGCTTGTGTTGCTGTTCCGCGATTTCCTGCAACCGATAACGATCCTCATGGCTCTTCCGCTGGCCCTAGGTGGAGCCGTGTTCCCGCTGGTGATGACCGGGACCAGTTTTTCGATGCCCTCGGTGATCGGGCTTCTTCTTCTGATGGGGATCGTCAGCAAGAACTCGATCCTCTTGGTGGACTATGTGATTATGGCGCGCAGGCAGGGCATGGCGCAGTTCGAGGCATTGATTGCTGCCTGTCACAAACGTGCGAGACCCATCGTGATGACAACCATTGCCATGTCTGCTGGCATGCTCCCTGCCGCGCTGAGTTTGGTCGCGGGCGATCCTTCCTTCCGTCAGCCGATGGCAACGGTGGTGATTGGGGGTCTCATCACCTCAACCTTTCTGAGTCTGCTGGTCATCCCGGTGGTGTACAGTTTCGTCGATGGGTTCGAGGAAGCTATCAAAAATCTGCTGCGCCGCGTTCAACGAAAGGATGCCGCACCTGGCGCTTAAAGATGGGTCAATCAGGGTCGGAGCGGAACAGATTCACCGTGTGAAACGGGCCAGCCGTCACCGCTTGGTCCTTCAGCGCAGGCTTTTCTGAACAAAAACAGGCGTAGCGATCAGAATTGACTGATCTCTGCCGCGTAGCCCTTGAGCTGTCCGACGATCTCATCTTGAGCCTGTGTTTTCTGGGCGGTGGCGGTCTTCCTTGCCTCATTTACGCAATGGGACTATTAGAACAAAATAAGAACATATAAATGTGATTCCCTGTGCCATGTTCCGAATACCCATCACTCAGATGACACAATCTCTGGCGCCTGCCCCCCGTGCGCGGCGGGGAGGAGCGACTCTGTCCGAGGTTTTCGCTGCAACTGGCGCAGAAGCGGCGGCGGCAGGGTTCGTTATGGCGCAGATTGGCAAGGGAGGCGGGCCGGTTCTGTGGATTCAGGATTGGATGGCACAACGCGAAACCGGGCAACCCTATCTGCCGGGGTTGGGGGGCCATGGGCCGCTGATGCTGATGCGGCTTTCGCGGCCAGTCGATGTGATGATTGCGGCAGAGGAGGGGTTGCGCTGCCGCGCACTCACTGCGGTGATTGCCGAAATCCGTGGTGATCCTGCGGCGTTGAACTTCACCGCGATGAAGCGGCTGGCATTGCGGGTTGAGTCGGCTGGCGTGCCGTGCTGGCTGATCCGGCAGGGGGCCACCGCCGATTTGAGTGCCGCGCGCGACCGCTGGCGGATTGAAACCTTGCCTTCTGCCGCAAATCCAGACGATGCGCGCGCGCCCGGCGATCCGCGCTGGCGGGCCGAATTGTTCCGTTCACGCGATAGGAGGCCGGGGACATGGGTGATACATCATGAAAGCGGGACGGCGGATCGTCTCGATCTGGTTGCCGCAATTCCCGATGGAGCGGTGGCAAAAGGCGCAGGCCCGGTTGGGCAACGCGCTGCCGGATGATCTGCCGCAGGTTCTGGCGGCTGAGGGCACGCATGGGCCGGTGATCCATGCCGCGAACCGCGCCGCACATCTGGCGGGAGTGACGATGGGCGCGCGGATGGCAGACATGCGGGCGCTTTGTCCTAATCTGAACGTGGATTTTGCAGATCCGGAGGGGGACCGTGTCGCGCTGGGTCGCCTTGCGCTTTGGGCGCGGCGCTGGTGCCCTTGGACCGCTGCCGATGATTGGGCAGCGACGGTGGGTGGTGGTCATGGGTTGATCTTGGACACCACCGGATCGGATCACATCTGGGGCGGCGAGGCCGGGATGCTGGCGGAGATGGAGGCCAAACTTTCGATGTTGGGGGTTTCGGCCCGGCTTGCGCTGGCACCAACCTGGGGGGCAGCTTGGGCGCTGGCGCGGTTTGGGGCAGTGCGGGCGATCTGTGCAGATGTCGCGCCGCTGCCCGTGGCGGCCCTACGGTTGGACGGGGAAACCGTGCTTTTGCT
The DNA here is from genome assembly GCA_964387655.1 of uncultured Cypionkella sp. GTDB lineage: Bacteria > Pseudomonadota > Alphaproteobacteria > Rhodobacterales > Rhodobacteraceae > Cypionkella. Next base: position 18,643 of record CAYLYV010000068.1, read on the forward strand.
GAACCGCCTTGGCTTGCGCACAATCGGCCATCTCGCCAACCTGCCGCGCTTGTCACTGGCACGCCGGTTTTCCCGGGCGGCCCCGGCGCAGAACCCGTTGATCCGGCTGGATCAGATGACCGGGCAGTTGCCGGAACCCGTGTCTTCTCTCGAAGAACCGCTCAGCTTTCGCGCCGATGCCCGACTGGCCGAGCCGATAATTGATCCGAACCATCATCTGCCCGGCCTATGCGCGGCGCTGTGCGAGCAATTCGCTAAGGCCCATCAGGCTGCACGGCGGCTGCGGCTTACGGTCTATCGCACGGATGGCACGATCAGCCGCATCGAGGCAGCTTGTGCGGCACCCAGTCGCGATCCTGCCCATCTGGCCTTCCTGTTCCGTGATCGGCTGGAACGGATCGACCCCGGCTTTGGATTTGATCTGATCTCGCTGGAAGCCATCGTCACCGAAACGCTTGGGACACGGCAGGTTGATCTGGCAGGCGGCACTGATAGCGGGCTGGAATTGGCGCAACTGGTCGACCGCTTGACGGCGCGGTTTGGCCGGAGCGTGCTTGCACGACTTCAGCCTGTAGCAAGCCACATCCCAGAACGTGCGGAAATCCGAGCATCCCCATTAGATGGCGCGCTGGCCAGTGCATCTGACGCCACTTCGGTCCGGGCGGAACGTCCGCAACGCCTGCTGGAGCATCCCGAAGAAATCCACGTGCTTTATGCCGTGCCGGAAGGCCCGCCCGCGCAATTCCAGTGGCGGCGGCGCAGCTATCGCGTGGCGCGCTATCAGGGCCCAGAGCGCATTGCGCCTGAGTGGTGGCAGGACAAGCCCGGCACCCGCCTGCGCGATTACTTCAAGGTCGAGGATGAGGCAGGTCACCGGTTCTGGCTATACCGCGAGGGGCTGCACGATGATGGTCGCGGCGGCAATCCCCGCTGGTTCCTGCATGGGATCTATGCCTGATGCCCGATAGTGACAACCGCCGTATCCGAAAGACGCTGACCGGGGACTTCCCGCCCAATCCGCGCAGCGATTATGTAGAATTGGGAGTGACCACACCCTATTCCTTCCTGCACGGTGCCTCAGATGCCAGCGAACTGGCGGCCATGGCTCATGCGCTTGGCTATGATGCGCTGGGTGTGGCCGATCTGAACACGATGGCGGGTGTGGTGCGCATTCATGCTGAGGCCCGCAAGGCCAGCCTGCGCCCCATCATTGGCTGCCGCTTGCGTCTGATCACGGGAGGGGAATTTCTGGCCTATCCCAGCAACCGATCAGCTTATGGCCAGCTTTGCAGTCTTTTGACCAAGGGCAAGCGGCATGACGCAGAGGGGCACTGGCAGACCAAGGGTGCCTGCGACATCACGCTTGTCGATTTGGCGCGTCATTCCGAGGGGCTGCAACTGATCGCCCTGCCGGACTCGGCGCTACCCCGACGCCTGCCCGAGTTGGTGCGTCGTCTGCCAACTCTGCGTCATATTGCTGCCAGCTACCTTTATCGTGGTGACGACCGGGCGCGGATCAACCGGCTGGATCGGCTGGCCAAGGCACATGGGTTGTCGATCCTTGCCACCAATGACGTGCATTACCACGCGCCCGACCGCCGCCCGTTGCAGGATGTGATGACCTGCATTCGCGAGAAAACCACCATCCACAAGGCGGGCTTTCTGCTGGATGCCAATGCCGAGCGTCATCTCAAATCGCCATCAGAAATGGCGCGTCTGTTCGCAGATTGGCCCCATGCGATCCAAGCCACGCGGCAGGTGGCGGATGCCTGCGATTTTGGGCTTCAGGAACTGGCCTATCATTACCCACAAGAAACCGTCCCAGCCGGCGAAACCGCGCAAAGCCAGTTGGCAAAGCTGACATGGCAAGGGGCTGCGCACCACTATCCCCACGGCTTGCCAGAAAAGGTGAAGGGCCTTTTGTTGAAAGAGTTGGAGATCATCGGGACCAAGAATATCCCGCAATATTTCCTGACGATTCACGAAATCGTCCTTTGGGCGCGGGGGCAAGGTATCCTGTGCCAAGGCCGGGGGTCGGCGGCCAATTCGGCGGTTTGTTTCGTGCTGGGGATTACCTCGGTCGATCCGGCTGAACAGGAATTGCTGTTCGAGCGTTTCATCAGCATAGACAGGGATGAACCGCCCGATATCGACGTGGATTTCGAACATGAGCGGCGCGAGGAAGTTATCCAGCATATTTATGAAAAATATACCCGCGAACGGGCGGGCCTTTGCGCGACCGTCATCCATTACCGCCCGCGCTCTGCCATTCGCGAGGTCGGCAAGGTTATGGGCCTGTCCGAGGATGTGACGGCGGCTTTGGCGAAAACCGTCTGGGGCAGTTGGGGCACCAGCATGGGCGAGGCGAATTCAGCCGAGGCGGGGGTGGATCTGACCGATCCGCTGATGTCGCGGACGCTGCGCCTTGCCGAACAGATGATCGGGATGCCCCGTCATCTTTCCCAACATGTCGGCGGTTTCATCCTGACCGAAGGTGCGTTGCATGACACCGTGCCTATTGGCAATGCCGCCATGCCTGATCGCAGCTTTATCGAATGGGATAAGGATGACATTGATGAACTGGGCATCCTGAAGGTCGATGTGCTGGCGCTTGGTATGCTGACCTGCATCCGCAAATGCTTCGATCTGCTGAAGAACCAATACGGGGTCTCCCTCAATCTTGCTTCCATACCACCGGATGACAAACCAACCTATGATATGCTGTGTCGGGGCGACAGCGTGGGCGTGTTTCAGGTGGAAAGCCGGGCACAGATGAACATGCTGCCAAGGTTGAGGCCGAAAAAATTCTACGATCTGGTGATCGAAGTCGCCATCGTCCGCCCCGGTCCGATTCAAGGTGACATGGTGCATCCCTATCTGCGACGGCGCAGCGAGGTAGAGCCTGTGATCTATCCCAGACCCGGGCCGGAGCATCCTCAGGATGAGCTAGAAAACATCCTCAGCCGCACGCTTGGCGTGCCGATCTTTCAGGAGCAAGCGATGAAAATCGCTATGGATGCGGCGCGGTTCACGTCCCTAGAAGCCAATCAGTTGCGTCGGGCCATGGCGACGTTCCGGTCACGCGGAACCATGGAGAAGCTGGAGAACCTGATGGTCAGCAAGATGATCGCGCGCGGTTACGATCCAGATTTCGCCAAACGCTGCTTCAACCAGATCAAAGGCTTCGGCGACTACGGCTTTCCTGAAAGCCACGCAGTCAGCTTCGCGCTTTTGGTTTATGTTTCGTCTTGGTTGAAATGCCATTACCCGGCTGTTTTTGCCTGTGCATTGTTGAATTCGCAGCCGATGGGCTTTTACGCCCCCGCCCAGATCGTGCGCGATGCCCGCGAACATGGGGTGGAACTGCGCGCAGCGGATGTGAATTTCAGTGAATGGAACAATACGCTAGAGCCATCGGGCAACAACTTTGCCCTGAGGTTAGGCCTGCGGCAAATCGACGGTATGGGGCGCATAGCGGCCGATCAGTTATTGCAAGCCCGCAGCGAACCATTTGACAGCCTGCCTGATCTGGCTGCGCGTGCGCGCCTGAACGGCCGTACAATCCGCAACCTCGCGGCAGCCGATGCCTTTCGTTCCATGGGCTTGGACCGCCGTGCTGCATTGTGGGAGTCAAAGGCGCTTCGCGATGCGCCCGATCTGCCGCTGTTCCATTCCGGGCGCGATGAAGGAACCGAACCTCTGACCAGCCTGCCACAGATGCCGCTATGCGAGCAGGTGGTGGCCGATTACCAGACTCTGCGTCTGTCGCTGAAAGCGCATCCGATAGCCTTTCTGCGCACCAGCATGATGCGGCAGGGCTTTGTCTGTGCGGCTGATCTTCCACGCAAGCCCAACGGCCGTCGCCTGAAATTGGCTGGACTGGTGCTGGTGCGCCAACGCCCGGGCAGCGCCAAAGGCGTCTGCTTCATCACGCTTGAGGACGAAACAGGTGTCGCCAATCTGGTGGTCTGGCCCAAGGTGATGACGGCCTTTCGCAAGGTGGTCATGACCGCAAGGCTGTTGCAGGTGACGGGCCGCCTGCAACGCGATCCGGCGTCTGGCGTCACCCATATCGTCGTCGAAAGCCTGCAAGATCGCACCGATGTGCTTCTGCGCCTGTCAGACCGCAGCCTTGTCCCCCCGCTCTCGCGCGCAGACGAGGTGAAAAACCCAATCCCGTCCCCAACATCCGGCCACCCAAGGAATGCGCGTATTATTCCGGCTTCAAGGGATTTTCATTGATAGAACCCGGATCACCAAAATCCATATCTCTGCTGGGGCGAATTACATACGGTCCATCAAGCCTTCCCATTCCACATCAATCAGCAAGGAGAACGAAATGCACAATGACCTCACGGCCACGAAACCAAACGCAATAGAACGGCCGCGCCATGTGTTGTTCTTTGCAGCAATTCCACCTCCTGAAATTAAAGCCCAAATGGCAAGGGCATGGCAGTCCTTCGGAACAGGGGAAGACTTTCGCCAGGACACGCTTCACCTCTCCATTTACGGCGTCGCCAGCATGGATGATCGTGATCCAATCGTCGTTCAACGCGCCCAGACAGCGGCCGCAGTCGTGCGCACCGCTCCATTCACTCTCTGTTTTGACCGGATCATGACGTTTAATGGTGGACCGGACGACTTCCCGCTTGTCATTGCGACGGATAACACAAGCAAAAATACCAATGAGATCGCAGCAGACCTGCATGTGGCATGCCGTGCCATGGCCCTTACCGCCTCTCGATCTCCCCAAGTTAATCCGCACGTGACACTTGCCTACGGCCCCGGCTTCCCTGGCGAAAGGCTCCTCACCAAACCAATCCTTTGGACGATCACCGAAATAATGCTGATCGACAGCCTTTACGGTAAGGGCCGCCATATATCACTTGGGCAATGGTCACTGCCGAAAGACCGACAACAGCCCAGTTTTGATTTCTGAATGACGGCGGATCGGACGCCGCCGCAAAAGATATCGCCCTCCGGTGGAGTGAACCTAGGGTCCAGACTCATTGATCGTCAAAGCCAGAACAAGACGGTTGCGGCGAG
>CAYLYV010000069.1:0-23522 GCA_964387655.1 uncultured Cypionkella sp.
GCTGGCCTTCAAGACAACCGTGCAGCCCGCCGCCAAAGCCGGGCCAAGTTTGACCGCCGACAGGAACAACTGGCTGTTCCACGGCACAATCGCTGCCACCACGCCGATGGGTTCGCGCCGCAGCCAAACCTCCATATCCGGCTTGTCGATCGGCAGATGTGCGCCCTCGATCTTATCGGCGAGGCCTGCATAATAGCGATAATATTCCGCGACATAGGCGATCTGCGCCGAAGTCTCACGGATGATCTTGCCGGTATCGCGTGTCTCTAACGCCGCCAACCGCGGAGCCGCCGCCTGCACCAGATCGGCCAAGCGATACAGCAATTTCCCCCGCGCCGAGGCCGTCAATCCCGCCCAAGCGGGGCTGCAAAACGCCGCCCATGCTGCATCGACAGCGCGGCCCACATCGGCAGCCGAAGCCTCTGGCATCACCGCCCAAGCCATGCCCGTCGCCGGATCAAGGCTTTCAAAGCTGGCCGCGCCATCTTCAAAAACCCCACCGATATACTGTTGGAACCGCTGCATCTTATCCCCTTGGTCGAAAGCGTACTCAGGCGAAAGCGGGCATCACGTCTTGCACAAAGCGCGTCAGCGAGGCCTTTTTGCGCGCAAAACTCATGCCGCTGTCAATCCACAGGCTGAATTCATCATAGCCCATATCCTCATAGCTTTTGATCCGCGCGATCACTTCGGCGGGCTGGCCGACGATATTATTCTTCCGCATCGCAGCCGCCGAATAGAACGGATGCGCGGCCACTTCTTCCGGCGTCAGCGTCTGGATCAACCCCTGCGAGATCGGGCGCTTGTTCAGGAACCAAGCACCGAAGTAATTGTAGAACAAGTTCAATTCTTCCGCGCCAAGATCAGCATCCGCCTCGCTATCCGCTACATAGGTATGGCGCAAAACCATGATCTTCGGGCGCGGGATTTCGGGATGCGCAGCGCAGGCGGCGTTAAAGCGCTCCATCAGGCTGACCACTTCTTCATCGCCCAGATGCAGCGGCGTCACCTGTACATTGCAGCCATTGGCCACCGCAAAGTCATGCGAGTTTGGGTCACGCGCAGCCACCCAGATCGGCGGGTACGGTTGCTGCACCGGTTTCGGAGCCGAGGTGGTTTTCGGAAACTGCCAATGCTCACCGTTGTGTTCGTAATCCCCCGCCCAGAGGCCTTTGATCGCCGGAATCAGTTCGCGCATCTTTTGTCCGGCGGTCCATGCGTCCAGGCCGGGGCTCATCCGGTCATATTCAAACGTATAGGCCCCCCGCGCGATCCCCAGATCAAGCCGGCCATCCATGATGATGTCGGCCATCGCGGCCTCGCCCGCCAAGCGGATCGGGTGCCAGAACGGCGCGACCACATTGCCAGTGCCAAGCCGCACATTCTTGGTGCGGCGCGCAAGATCGACAAGGTTCAGAAACGGGTTCGGCGCGATGGTGAAATCCATGCCGTGATGCTCGCCGGTCCAGATCGCATGCATGCCATTTTCGTCAGCAATCTGGCAAAGTTCCAGCATTTCCTCATACAGCCGCTGCTGCGGCTCATCGGCACTGACCCGCTCCATATGCACGAACAGTGAAAATTTCATGGCTGTTTTCCTTCGACTTTTGCCGCAACCGGGGCAACCCGGCCCGCGTTCTGATTGCCAAAATAGATGCCGTAATCGCCGACACGCGCCTCATCGGCGAGCCGCTCCAGCATGATCCGCATGGCGGGATCGGTCACGTCATCAAAGCCGTTTGGCGCAAGCTCAACAAAGCCGCCCTTGCTGGGGGTGCCGCTGGTGCTGGGGCAGAGAAACGCGATATGCTGCTGGCCCGCCGCGACATCTTCATAGACGGAATAGATGAAGCCCGGCACCGCCTGCACGCCAGCCGCCTCAATCAGCGCCTGCAAGGTCGCCGTGGCTCCATTCGCCCCAACCCGCGCGGTGGGGAGGCTGAGCCCCCCACGCCCATCGTCTTGCAGCAGCACATGGCCGTCCTGCTCGATCAAAGCCGAGACCACAACCGCAGGCCCGCTCGCCAGTGCCGCCCCCGCCTGCGCCGGGGTGAAATACGAGCCACGGTAATAGCCCAACCCCGCCTGACCCGAGGCCTCAAACGCCTCGACCTTGCCGATCAGAATAGCGTGGTCGCCCGCGTCAACGACTTGATGCGTGGCGCAATCAAACCAAGCCGAAACCCCGTCTAGAATGGGCGCGCCATGCGGGCCAAGCTGCCACTTCACAGCAGAAAACCGATCCTCGACCGGCTTGGCAAAGGTATTCGACACATCCTTCTGGTTTTCCGACAAGATGTTGATGGCAAAGCCTTTTGCCGCCATGAAGCGCGCATAATTGCCAGAGGTTTTCGCGATGGACACCAGCAACAAGGCTGGGTCCAGCGACACCGAGGAAAACGAATTCGCGGTAAAACCAATCGGCGCACCCGCCTCATCCAGCGTGGTGACAACGGTCACGCCCGTCATGAATGTGCCGAAGACATCGCGCAGCAGGCGGCGGCTTTCCAATGTCATGCGCGTATCCCCTTTTTCGCGGCGAGCAGCGGCACCGCCAACCATGCCGCGAGTGCGGCATTGACCTGTGCCGGGGCCGTGAGATTAACCATATGGCGGTGGCCCTCAATCACCACAGCCTGCCCCATCGGTGCCGCCATCGCCATCGCTTCTGCCATCGCCGGGGTGGAGTTCGCATCCCCCGAAGCCGTCAGCACCAGCGCCGGGCTTTGGATTGTATGCCAAGCCTCGGCATAGGTCAGATCGCCATTGGCAAAGGCGCGGTAGGCGGCGGCGTAGCCTTGCAGATTGACGGTTTTCAGCCAACCCGCCACTTGCGCCCGCACGATCTGATCGGCGGCATTGTTGGAAAACCAACGCGTCAGCGGCACCTCGATATCATTGGCACCCTTGGCCAAAGCGGCCGCCCGGGCCTGCACCGCCGCCCGCGCCTCGGGCGTGCGGCGATAAACCCCGTTCAAAATCGCCAGTCGCAGCACCAGATCGGGATGATCCACTGCGAGGCCAGCGGCGATCAAAGCCCCCATCGAATAACCCGTGACATTGACAAAACTACAGCCCAACTGCCGCAACGCCCGCGCCGCCCAAGCCACATAATCGTTAAGATCGGGTTGGCCTGGCAGCAGATCCGACAACCCATGCCCCGGCATATCCAGCGCAATCACCCGGTTGGTTTTGGCAAAATGCGTGATCTGCGGCCCCCAAGCCTCGGCGCACATACCGACGCCATGCAGCAGGACCAAAGGCTCACCCTGACCGAACTCCAGATAGCTGATCTGCTGCCCGTCAGACAGCCGCAGGGTTTGCAGCGTCATGGCCCAGATCCTTAAGGTCTTGATAGCGATCGCCAATCCTGTGGTGCGGGCGACCGCCGATCGAAGCCCCCAGTGCCACCACAATCTCGTCCGCCGCAGGCGCATCCGGCATTGCAAAGTGGATCGTCAGGTAATGTGAACGCCGCCCTTCGTCGTTTTTATCCATCAACGGGATCATCACCGGCGTATTCGCCCCGCCGCGAATATTGGTGAACGCCAGATAAGATTTCGCCCCCACCGCCGTGCGGTAATGATTGCCGAAGCGCAAGGTGTGGATCAGCGCCGAGGCATGCTCGACCTCACCATTCAAGCCCACAATCGCCGCCTTGCCATAGGCCTCAATCGCCTCACCCGAACCGGCAGCCTCGAGAATCATTGCGGTCAGCAGCGCGCCCAGATCGGGGGCCACATCATGAATCGCGGGTTTGAGGTTTTCGACAAACCCCATCCCGGCCCAAGGGTTTTTCACCACCGCCGCCGCCGCGATCAGCTTCAACGGCACGGGCGCCGCCTTGCCGCCTTCGATCAGCGTGGTTTCAACATGCAACAGGGTCTTGCGGATAACGGCTGGCATTGGGGCCTCAGAATCGCTGGGTTTCTCTGATGGTATTTTGGTATACCATATGACCACATGTCAAGAACCAGTTGCGACCGAGCAACCTTTTCGCTACAATCCGCTCATGACCCAGCTTGATGACCTGAAAATCACCCACCCGCCGCAAACCCTGCGTGAAATCGTGCTGGAACGGATGCGCGCCGCGATCCTGTCAGGCCGCTTCGCCTCGGGAGAGCGTCTGGTCGAACGCACGCTTTGCGATCAGCTTGGCGTCAGCCGCTCGGTGGTGCGCGAGGCGATCCGCTATCTTGAGGCCGAAGGTCTGGTCGAGATCATGCCAAACAAAGGCCCGATGGTGGCCCGGATGGATTGGGCGCAGGCCGAGCAAATCTATGAAATCAGACAGCTTTTAGAACAAAACGCAGCCGCTGCCTGCGCGCAAGCCGCTGACGCCATGGTCAAAGCCAATCTGCAAGCCGCCACCCATGCTATCGAGGCCGCCTCGGCGGCCAATGAAAACCCCGCGCTGATTGCGGCCACCACCCGGTTTTACGAGATCATCTTCACCGCCGCAGGCCATCAGATCGCCTGGGAGGTGGTGCAGCGGCTGAACGGTCGGATCAGTCGCCTGCGCGCGATGACTTTGGCCACCACCGACCGCCGCGTTTCCGGTCCGGTGCGGATGGCGCGGATTTGTGCGGCAATCTGCGCCAATGACCCCGACGGGGCCGCGCAAGCCGTGTTTGATCACCTCGATGAAGCCGCAAAAATCGCCTACCGTCTGCTGAAAGAGGCCAAATGATGCCCGCCTATTGGATCGCCCATGTCACCGTCACCGATCCCGCGCGGTACACCGGATATCAGGCACTTGCGCCAAAGGCGTTCGCGAAATTTGGCGGCACATTCCTCGCCAGAGGCGGTGCGTCTGACAGCCCCGAAGGTGCGGAATTTGAACGCCACGTTCTGATCGAGTTTCCCGATCTGGCAACCGCCCAAGCCTGCTACGCCTCGCCCGAATATCAGGCCGCGAAAGCCGAGCGAGACAGTGCCGCCCAAGTGATGATCACCATCGTCGAAGGGCTTTAACCAACATGCCGCCCCTGCGGCACACCCGGCAAAACGCAGAGCATTTCATAGAGCAGATTCGCCCCGATCAGCGCAGTATTGCCCGACGGATCATAGGGCGGGGAGACCTCTACCAGATCGCCGCCGATGATGTTCAACCCCGCGCATCCGCGCACGATTTCAAGGCCTTGCCAGATCGTCAACCCTCCCGGCTCGACCGTCCCGGTGCCCGGCGCGAAGGCCGGATCAAGGCTGTCTATGTCATAGGATAGATAGACCGGCGCATCGCCAATCTTCGCCCGGATTTCCGCCATCAGCGGCTTCAAGGACTTGTGCCAGCACTCCTCGGCCTGCACCACCGTCCAGCCGTTTTTGCGGCCCCAATCGAAGTCATCAAGGCTGTATCCGGTGCCGCGCAGCCCGATCTGAAAAACCTTATCATTCTGCAAACAGCCATCTTCCCACGCCCGCCGGAACGGGCAACCATGCGCCACTTTCTCACCAAACATCGTGTCGTTGATATCCGCATGGGCATCGACATGGATCAGCGCCACCGGGCCATGTTTGGCTTTGATCGCGCGCAAAATCGGCCAGGTCAGGGTGTGATCCCCCCCCAAAGTCAGTGGCAAAGCGCCATGTGCCAGTACGCCGTTATAATAGTCGGTGATGATATCGACCGACTTTTTCAGATCAAAGGTGTTGATCGGCACATCGCCAATATCGGCGACTTGCAGATGGTCAAACGGCGCGGCCCCGGTCGCCATGTTGAACGGCCGCAACATCCGGGATTCGTCGCGGATTTGGCGCGGCCCATGCCTCGTACCGGATCGGTTCGAGGTGCCAATATCCATCGGGATGCCAATGAAGGCCACATCCAGCCCCGCCGCCGTCGCTTGCGTCGGCAGCCGCATCATCGTGGCAGGGCCGCCAAACCGCGCCATCTCATTGCCGCCAAGCGGTTGATTGAATTTGGACATTTTAACGATCTCTCCCAAAGCTTACCGCTAGCTTAGCCTCAAGCTGCAATCGGGGGAAAGCGCTTTGTCTGCCACGCCTTTGCCGATTTTTCAGGCAGGCAGAAAGATTCATCTCATCCATGTTTTTCCCAGCAGGAAAATAATTTGACAGCAACGCATCCGTGTCGCTAGCCTGTTTCCAACAGGAATGCAGCCCGAACCGGGCGCGGACAACTCGGAGGAAGATATGGCAAAACGTGTGGCAGTGATCGGCGCAGGGCCGTCTGGTCTGGCGCAACTGCGGGCTTTTCAATCGGCCAAGATGAAGGGTGCGGAAATCCCGGAGATTGTGTGTTTCGAAAAGCAATCGAACTGGGGCGGCCTTTGGAACTACACGTGGCGCACCGGGCTGGATGAGAACGGTGAACCGGTTCACAGCTCGATGTATCGCTATCTGTGGTCGAATGGCCCGAAGGAAGGTCTTGAATTCGCAGACTACTCTTTCGAGGAACATTTCGGCAAGCAAATCGCCTCCTATCCCCCCCGTGCCGTGCTGTTCGACTATATTGAGGGCCGGGTGAAAAAGGCGGGCGTGCGTGATTGGATCCGGTTTTCGACCCCGGTGCGCTTTGTCAAATACAACGAGGCCAAGGGCAATTTCACCGTCACCGCGCATAATATGAAAACCGACCGGATGTATGAGGAGGAGTTTGACAATGTGATCGTCGCCTCTGGCCACTTCTCGACCCCGAACGTGCCGGAATATCCGGGATTTGATAAATTTGGCGGCCGGGTGCTGCACGCCCATGATTTCCGCGATGCAATGGAGTTCAACGGCAAGGATATTCTGCTGTTGGGGTCAAGCTATTCGGCGGAAGATATCGGCTCGCAATGCTGGAAATATGGCGCGAAGACCGTCACTGTGGCCTACCGGAACGCGCCGCTTGGCTATGACTGGCCGGAGAATTTCGTCGAGGTTCCGGCGCTGGAGCGGGTGGATGAGACCACGGCTTACTTCAAGGATGGCACCAGCAAGCGGGTCGATGCGATCATTCTGTGCACCGGCTATAAGCATCACTTCCCGTTCCTGCCGGATGATCTGCGCTTGAAAACCGCGAACCGGCTGGCTGCGGCGGATCTGTATAAGGGCGTGGTTTGGGTCAATAACCCGAAGCTGTTCTATGTCGGCATGCAGGATCAGTGGTTCACCTTCAACATGTTTGACGCGCAGGCCTGGTGGGTGCGGGATGTGGTGATGGGGCGGATTGCGGTGCCGGCGGATACGGCTGTACTGCGGGCCGACGTGGTGGACCGGGTGGCGCGCGAGGATGCGGGCGAGGACGCGCATGATGCGATCCATTATCAGGGCGAATATGTGAAGGAATTGATCGCCGAGACTGACTATCCAAGCTTTGATGTGGATGGGGCTTGCGAGGCGTTCTTTGAGTGGAAGGACCACAAGAAAGCCGGGATCATGACCTTCCGCAACCACGCCTATAAATCGGTGATCACGGGGTCGATGGCCCCGGTGCATCACACGCCTTGGAAGGATGCTTTGGAGGATAGTTTGGAGGCTTACCTTCGCAACTGAGGAAATGGAAAAGGCCTCGGAGCTTCCGGGGCCTTTTTGCTGGTCCCAACTCGGGACCTTTTTAATTGTTTTTATATTCAGTGCATTACGAGGCGGCGGTAAGAGAAAATTAACGAATCCGCTCTCTTAGGTCATCCTCTCTGCTCAAATATTCAGCCCGGAATGCCAAAGCATTCCGGGTGGCCGGAGGCTTCGCAGTTCAGGCCTTCGCGTCGGTGAAAATCTGCATCCATCAAAGCCTTCAAGCCCTGATTGATCTGCTCGGCAATTCTGCGGAATTCGGGCAGATGTGGAGCCACTTCTGCCTCTAGCCCGTCGGCGGTGGTGGAGGGCAGGATTTCGAGGTGGTATTGCACGCCGTAGGCATGGCGACCAACACGCATGGCTTGCACGGCGCAGGCGGGGTTGCAGGCCAGCACAACGGTATCAGGCGGTAGGGTTGTCACCGCAACGCCGTGCCATTGCAGGGTTGTCATTTCGGCAGGAAGATGGGCGAAGATCGGGTCAGAGCGCCCTGCCCCGGTTTGGCTGATCTGGCTCAGGCCGACTTCGGGGCGCGGCATTGGCTGGACCTCGCCGCCAAGGGAGACGGCAAGCAGTTGGTGGCCCAAGCAGATGCCGAAATACGGGCGGTTCAGGACCTGCACCCAATGTTTGATCGCGGCTTTCTCAGAGATCAGCCATGGGTGCTCGGCTTCTTGCCAGACATCCATCGGGCCGCCCATGACGGCGAGCAAGTCGTAGCTGTCCAGGGGTGGGATTTGATCACCTTCGTCCAAAGCCATGACGTGAAGCTCGTGACCGTCGACGGTCCAGAGTTCGGTGAAGACTCCGGCCGTTTCACAGGCGAGGTGTTGGAAGATCAGGATTTTCATGAAATCCGGCACTTGCGGCCGCGGGGGGAGCCTCCGGCGGGGATATTTCAAGACAGATGAAATTGTTTGAGGAGCGCCGGGTTGGCCCGGCACTCCCTTTGGTTTGGCTTAGATGTCGAGGGTGTTTTCGTGTTCCCATTTCGAGAAATGGCTGACGTAGCTGTCCCACTCTTTGGCCTTCAGCTTCAGATAGGCGGCGGAGAATTCTTCGCCCATTGCGGCCTTCAGCGTGCTGTCTTTGTCGTAGTCGCGCAGAGCGTCCAGCAGGTTCAGCGGCAGCTTCGGCGCACCGGTGACGGTCTGACCTTGGGTATACATATCAATGTCATAGCGCGGGCCGGGGTCGGCTTTGGTGCGCACGCCGTCAAGGCCTGCGGCAAGGATTACGGCTTGCATCAGATAGGGGTTGGCCGCGCCATCGGGCAGGCGCAACTCAAACCGGCCCGGTCCCGGAACGCGGACCATGTGGGTGCGGTTGTTGCCCGTCCAAGTCACGGTGTTCGGAGCCCAGGTCGCACCGGAAGAGGTGCGCGGCGCGTTGATGCGTTTGTAGCTGTTGACGGTCGGGTTGCAGATCGCAGCCAAGGCCGAGGCATGTTTCATGATGCCGCCGAGGAAAGTGCGGCCACGGTCCGACAGGCCCAACTCTTTGCTATCATCCGAGAACACGTTCTTCTTGCCATCCATATCCCAGACCGAGATATGCGCATGGCAGCCCGAGCCGGTCAGGCCCTTGAACGGTTTTGGCATGAACGTGCAGCGCAACCCGTGCTTTTCGGCCACCGATTTCATCATGAATTTGAAGAAAGAGTGCTTGTCGGCGGTCTGCAGCACGTCGTCATACTTCCAGTTCATCTCATACTGGCCGGTCGCGTCTTCGTGGTCGTTCTGGTAGGCTTCCCAACCGAGTTCCAGCATGTAATCGCAAACTTCGGCGATCACGTCATACTGGCGCATCATGGCTTGCTGGTCGTAGCAAGGTTTTTCGGCGTTATCATAGGGATCGGCGATTTTGTCGCCTTCGGGGGTGAGCAGGAAGAATTCCGGCTCGACGCCAGTTTTGACGCGCAGGCCTTCTTTTGCCGCCTCATCCACCAGTTTGCGCAGCACGTTGCGCGGGGCTTGGGCGACGGGTTTGCCCTCCATCACGCAGTTCGAGGCCAGCCATGCGACCTCTTTCTTCCACGGCAGTTGGATGACAGACGAGGCATCCGGCACCGCCATCATATCCGGGTGGGCGGCGGTGAGGTCGAGCCAGGTGGCAAAACCGGCAAAGCCCGCGCCATCGACGGCCATATCATTGATCGCCTGCGCAGGCACCAGTTTGGCGCGCTGCGAACCGAACAGGTCGGTGTAGGAAATCATGAAGTATTTAACGCCTTTTTCCTTGGCGTATGCAGCTAGATCTTTGACCATTTAGGTCGCTCCCTGTCGTCTTTAAGGTAAAAGCCGGTCTGAATGCTCAGACCGGCCTGTGAGTTAGAACCCGTTCTTGCCGGGAATCCAGCTGGTGCCCGCCAGCGGGACGCCCGCCATGGCAGCGCCTTCGATGGTCAGCGCGCAAAGGTCTTCGGGTTCAAGGTTGTGCAGGTGGTTCTTGCCGCAGGCCCGCGCGATGGTCTGGGCTTCCAGCGTCATCACCTTGAGGTAGTTTTTCAGGCGGCGGCCGCCGAGGATCGGATCGAAGCGGTTGAACAGCTCCGGGTCCTGGGTGGTGATGCCTGCCGGGTCTTTGCCCTCGTGCCAGTCATCGTAGGCGCCTGCGGTGGTGCCGAGTTTGTTGTATTCGGCCTCAAGGCGGGGGTCGTTGTCGCCCAAAGCGATCAGCGCGGCGGTGCCGATGGCAACGGCATCCGCGCCAAGCGCCATGGCTTTGGCGACGTCCGCGCCGGTGCGGATTCCGCCGGAGACAATCAGTTGCACTTTGCGGTGCATGCCAAGGTCTTGCAGGGCTTTGACGGCCAGCGGGATACAGGCGAGGATCGGCATGCCGACGTTTTCGATGAACACGTCTTGGGTGGCTGCGGTGCCGCCTTGCATGCCGTCGAGCACCACCACGTCAGCGCCTGCCTTGACGGCCAAAGCGGTGTCGTAATAGGGGCGCGCGCCGCCGATTTTGACGTAGATCGGTTTTTCCCAATCGGTGATCTCGCGGATCTCCATGATCTTGATTTCCAGATCATCGGGGCCGGTCCAGTCGGGGTGGCGGCAGGCGGAGCGTTGGTCGATGCCTTTGGGAAGGTTGCGCATTTTGGCCACGCGGTCGGAGATTTTCTGGCCCAGAAGCATACCGCCGCCGCCGGGTTTTGCGCCTTGGCCGACCACGACTTCGATGGCATCCGCGCGGCGCAGGTCATCAGGGTTCATGCCGTAGCGGGAGGGCAGGTATTGGTAAACCAGGGTGTTGGAATGGCCGCGTTCTTCTTCGGTCATCCCGCCGTCGCCTGTGGTGGTCGAGGTGCCAGCGGCGCTAGCGCCACGGCCCAGGGCCTCTTTGGCGGGGCCAGAGAGCGCGCCGAACGACATGCCGGCGATGGTGACGGGGATGTCGAGGTGGATCGGTTTTTTCGCAAACCGGGTGCCGAGCCAGACGTCGGTGGCGCATTTCTCGCGGTAGCCTTCGAGCGGGTAGCGGCTGATCGAGGCCCCGAGGAACAGCAGGTCATCGAAATGCGGCAGTTTGCGTTTGGAGCCACCACCACGGATATCGTAAATCCCGGTGGCTGCGGCGCGGCGGATTTCGGCGTTCACGTCGTTGGAATAGGTCCAGCTTTGCTTCGGCGGGGTATGGGGAAAATCGCTCATATATGCCTCAGTACGACGACGCGTTGTCGATGTTGAATGTGTAGAGTTTGCGGGCGGAGCCGTAGCGTTTGAAATCCGAAGGCTTGGCGAGATGTTCAGCTTCACCGCGCTTCAACAGGTCTGCGATGATTTCCAGATGCTCGGGGCGCATTTCTTTTTCGATGCAATCGGTGCCGAGGGATTTCACAGAACCGCGCACGAACAGATGCGCCTCGTAGAGCGAGTCGCCCAGCGCGTCGCCTGCGTCCCCCAGCACAAGGATGTTGCCGGATTGCGCCATGAAGCAGGACATATGGCCGATATTGCCATGCACGACGATGTCGATGCCCTTCATCGAGATGCCGCAGCGCGACGCCGCGTTGCCTTTGATCACCAACAACCCACCGCGTCCGGTGGCACCTGCATATTGCGAGGCATCGCCGTCGATGATCACAGTGCCAGACATCATGTTTTCGGCCACGCCGGGGCCAGCAGACCCCTTCACCCGGATCGTCGCTTGCTTGTTCATCCCGGCGCAGTAGTAGCCGGTTGATCCGCGCACGGTGATATCCACCGGGGCGTCAACGCCAACGGCAATGGCGTGGCTGCCTTTCGGGTTCACCACCTCCCACGAGGTTTCGTTGGTCTGGCCCTTCAGGTTGTGAAGGGTCTGGTTCAGCGCGCGCAGGCCCTGCGCTTCAAGGTCGAAAGTCTGCATGTTCAGCGTTCCCAGAAGTAAACGGTGGCGGGCTCGGGCTCCCAGACGCGGGCGGATTCGATGCCCGGCAGGTTGACGAGGGCGCGGTATTCAGAACCGAAGGCGACGTATTGGTCGGTCTCGGCCATCACAGCGGGTTTGCAGGCGATGGGATCACGCACCACGCCGAAGCCGTCTTTGGTACCGACGACGAAAGTGAAGAAACCGTCGAGATCGGTCAGGGTGGCTTCCAAAGCCTGGCCCAAGGTCTCGCCCTGCTGCAGTTTGTGGCTGACGAAGGCCGCACCGACTTCGGTGTCGTTTTCGGTTTCAAACGTCATGCCGAGGCGCTTCAACTCACGCCGCACGCCATTGTGGTTCGACAGCGAGCCGTTGTGGACCAAGCACTGATCCGGGCCGGTCGAGAACGGATGCGCGCCCATCGTGGTGACGGCGGATTCGGTGGCCATGCGGGTGTGGCCGATGCCGTGGGTGCCGTGCATTTTGGCAACTTCAAAGCGGGCGGCCACGTCTTTCGGCAGGCCGACTTCTTTGTAGATTTCAATGCCTTCGCCAGAAGACATGATCTTCATGCCGGGGCGAATTTTCGCCAAGGCCGAACGTGCCGCATCCAACTGGCCGGCGGGAACTTCCAGCACGGCATGGGTGGATTTCACCAGCATCAGCACCGGGGTGCCCAGCGCGTCTTTCAGATCGGCGTCGAGGTTTTTGAAATCAACCTCGGGCGTGGCCGACTGCACGGTCAGCTTGCCGTGGCCGACCTTGCCTTGGGAATAAATGGCGATTCCGGCGCTGTCGGGGCCGCGGTCGGTCATGGTGATCAGCATATCAGTCAGCATTGCGCCCAACTGAGGCTGTAATTTGGGGTCTTTCAGGAAAAGCCCGACGATTCCGCACATGGCGACGACTCCTTGTCGTGTGGATATGGCGTTACGCTATCACGGCAAAATGTTTCGTCAACTGTGAAGAAACTTTTTTTCACCGTGGGTAATGATTTTCATTTTGCCCGTTTTCTCATCAAATGCTTTGACAGAATGTCGCAGGCGGTGTTTCCTGCCAGAAAATAAAATTCACACTCGAGAATACACGCGGGACAAACCCGCTGCGACTGCCGCGCTATGGCCCTAAGCGCGGTCAGGTGGAGGGGGCCTTGGGAGGAAATCTTGTCTGATCTGAACACACGGATCGAGGCGATGCATCGAAGCGACACGCGGATTGCGTGGGCTTTTGTCATCGGCCTTTGGCTGGCGATTGGTTTTGTGGCCTATGGCACTTGGGATCTGGCGCCCTCACCCGGCGCACGGGTGATGCTGCTGATCGGCGGCGCGCTGGTGCTGCTTTATAACACCGCGGCGATCATGGCGATGCTGCGGCATTACCGCGAAGACCGCGACTTTATGTATGGCTTGGACATCCAGTTCATGGATGCCGCCCGCGCCGCGAAGGGGAAATAGATGGCACGCTATATTCCCCCCGTTCAAAGCAAGCTGGGTCAGGTGATTGACGTGATCGTGCTGGTGGTGCTGTCGGTCGGCGCATTGTTCTTGCCGTTGTGGCTGGGGCTTGCCGGTTCGGCGAAGCTGCCGGTCCCGGTGGAAAACCCGACTTGGGAGAGTCTGGGTCAGAACCCGGTGATGGTGCAGCAGTGGAACAAGCTCGGGTTTCCCGATGCGGCCTCGGCGCATGACATGATCACGG
Organism: uncultured Cypionkella sp.; assembly: GCA_964387655.1. Lineage (GTDB taxonomy): Bacteria > Pseudomonadota > Alphaproteobacteria > Rhodobacterales > Rhodobacteraceae > Cypionkella. The sequence continues at coordinate 13,576 of CAYLYV010000069.1, forward strand.
CGCGCTATGATTACAGTTTCAGCTGGGTCTCGCTGGCGGTGATGGTGATCGTGATCGTCGGCTATTTCGTGATGATGATTCGGTTTTCTGACATCGAATACCGCGAAGTGATCGCTGAGAAATTCGGTGAGAAATAGGGGACGATGATGGATACCTGGAATTACATCGAATATGGCGCTTGGGGTTTGTCGGCACTGTTCGGGCTGTTGATCCTGATCGACTGGATCAAAATCGACACGACATATTCAGAGGAAATGCTGACGTCATCGCGCGAAGGCGTGTTGGAAGCGATGACCGAGAAGCATAAGCTGGAGGGTTCAGATGGCACACTCTGACACAGACGTAGACCATACCGCGCATGGCCAGTCGATGGGGCTTTTGCGGGTGCTCGGCCCTGCGCATGTCTGGGCGCTTGGCGTCGGCATCGTTTTGGTCGGCGAGTATATGGGCTGGAACTTTGCGGTGGGTAAGGGCGGGGCCTATGCCGCACTGATCGCCTGCTGGTTTGCGGGAATCTTGTATTCTTGCGTCGCGATGATCGATTCGGAGGTGACTTCGACGGTGGCCGCCGCTGGGGGCCAGTATACGCAGGCCAAGCATATCATCGGGCCGCTGATGGCGTTCAACGTCGGGCTCTATCTGGTGTTCGCCTATACGATGCTGGAGGCTGGGAATGCCATTACTTTGGGGTTCCTGGTGGATACGGTCGCGGGGATGACCGGGCATGAGGGTGGGCTTGATCAACGCCCGTTCATTGTGCTGGCGATCATGTTTCTGGCATGGCTGAACTATCGCGGGGTGTTGGCGACGCTGACGTTCAACCTTGTGATCACCGCGATTGCGTTTTGCGCGATCATCACGATTTTCCTCGCGACCTCGCCTTTGTTGGGCGCGGGCGAGATGCTGCATAAGGATCTGATGAGCGGTCAGGCGTCACTGCCTTATGGCTGGTTGGGGATCCTTGCCGCGATGCACTTTGGCCTGTGGTATTACCTTGGGATTGAGGGCACGACGCAAGCGGCCGAGGAAGTGCGCTCGCCCGCACGGTCTTTGCCGTTTGGCACTTTGGCCGGGATCATGACGCTGCTGATTGCGGCGACGTTGACCTGGTATATCTGCTCGGGGCTGATGCCGTGGGAGTTTTTGGGTGACGGGGTGAATGGCGCGGTGGCACCATTGTTCTCGGCAGCGCAGATTTCCGGGTCTTCCGCGCTGGTGTGGTTGTTGGGGATCGGCACGTTGTTTGCCACTTTGGCAAGCGCGAATGGCTGTATCAATGATGCCTCGCGCGCTTGGTTCTCGATGGGGCGCGACCATTATCTGCCCGCGTGGTTTGGCGCGGTGCATCCGGTGTATCGCACGCCCTACCGCGCGATCATCTTTCTGGTGCCGATCGCGCTGATCTTTGCCTTGGGCGCGCCTTTGGATCAGGTGATCACCTTCTCGATCCTGTCGGGGCTGTTGGGTTACACGTTCATGCCGATCAACATGATCATGTTCCGCAAGAAATGGCCTTTGGACACCATCAAGCGCGGCTATGAGCATCCGTTGCACCCGCTGCCGGCGATCTCGCTGATGGCTTTGTGCTCGGTGACATACTTTGCGGTGTTCTTGGGCTATGGCACGCAACTGATTGCGATGATCGGGTTTTATATCGTGGTCAGCCTGTGGTTCCACTTCTGGCGCTATCGCTTTGTGAAACGCGCAGATCAGTTCACCATGCCGTGGCCGCGTCCGCGCGGGTATTGAGATCGCTTCCCGGCCCGCCTTGAACGGCGGGCCGGATCATTTTTGGGATAGCGTATGAAATTTCTGATCTGGGCTTTGGTGATTGCGATAGGGTTTGGCATCGCTGTGCGGTTGCGCGGGCAGAGCGCCAAGCGGTTTGCCGTGCGGGGGCGGTATTTCGCTGCCGTGGAGCCGTTGTTTGAAGCGCCGATTGCTGCCCTTGCCCCCACTGGGTTTCCGCGGATTTCCGGGCGCTATCAGGGCGCGCTGTTTGACTTGCAGGTGGTGCCCGACACGCTGACCTACCGCAAACTGCCCGCGCTGTGGCTGCTGGTGACAATGGCCGAGCCGACCCCTGCCCGCGCCACGCTGGATGTGATGCTGCGCCCGCGTGGGGTGGAGCCGTTCAGCAACTTCCGCGATTTGGCGGTGCAGATTGCGACGCCAGCGGGGTTTCCCGAGGATTGCGCCATTCGCAGCGATGCGCCGGGGGATGCGCCGCCTGCTGCACTGGTGCTGAAGCATCTGGAGCGGCTGGATGCAGATTTGCTGAAAGAGCTGGTGATCTCGCGGAAAGGTCTGCGCCTCGTCTGGCTGGCTGAGGAGGCCGACCGCACCCGCTATCTGGCCTTCCGCGACTCGGAGATGGGCAAAGCGCCGCTGGCCCCTGCCCGGCTGGAACCGCTGCTGAACGCCCTGCTGGCGTTGCGCGATGATCTGAAGGAACTGCCATGAGCCACCCCCTAAACCCCCATCTGGTCCTGCTGGCCGCGACGATCCTGCCGGGGTCTGGCCAAGTGCTGAACCGTCAGCCGATCCGGGGCCTGACCTTTGTGTTCTTCATTATCCTCTTGGGCGCGTTCACCCTGAAAACCGCAAGCCCCGAGGTGTCATTGGTCGGCAAACTCGCGGGCGGTCTGTTCGTTTGGGCGCTGGCGATGATCGACGCCTACAAGACCGCCCGCATCCGATTCGAGGTTTGGCGGCATCGCAAAGCCCGCTGATCGCCCGATTTTGTGGCAAAACTTGTGTGGGAGACTCGGAAAATCAAATCCATATCGGATCAAAAGTTAAAAATTATTCCTCGCAGGTGAAAAATCGCTTTGCGCTTGGCCTGCTCCGCTTCAATGTGTCGCAATCTAACGCAACCGATCCGGCACAACCAAACGATCCGGCCACAGCAAGGCCGGGCAGTAACAGGGACAAAGGAACACTTCATGTCTACAGAAAGCAAAGCGGGCGATCTGCATCGCACGCTGAATTGGAAAGGCGCCTTCTGGGTCGCCGCAGGGGTGCCGCCCCTAGTGCTGTTTTCCATCGGCGGTATCGCGGGGGTGGCCGGGCAAGCCGCCTTCGTGGTCTGGATCCTGTCGATGATCATGGGCTTTTCGCAAAGCTTCACCTATGCCGAGATGGCAGGCATGTTCGGCAACAAGTCGGGCGGCACGTCTGTCTATGGCGCGACCGCATGGCTGCGCTATTCCAAGCTGATCGCGCCTTTGTCGGTCTGGTGCAACTGGTTCGCATGGTCGCCGGTGCTATCCTTGGGCTGCGCCATCGCGGCGGGCTATATCCTGAACGCCTTGTTCCCGATCCCCCTCGATACGGCACCGCAAGTGGTGGCATGGGTCACGGCGCATCTGGCGGATTACACTGCGACGACGCAATCGGTGGTCGATTACATCGCGGCGAACGCGGGCACCACGCCCGAAGCAGCTATTCAAGCTGTGGCTTCTGCCGATGGCGTCGCGGCCCTCACCCCGGCGTTCCGGGTGTGGGAGGCTTATGCGCTGAACATTCCTGGCTTGGGTGTGCTGCATTTCAACTCGACCTTCGTGATCGGCGTCGTGCTGATGCTGATCATGCTGGCGATCCAGCATCGCGGCATTGCCACCACGGCAAGCGCGCAAAAGGTGCTGGCGGTGGTCGTGTTGGTGCCCTTGCTGCTGGTCGGCCTGATCCCGATCCTGACCGGCGAGATCAACACGATGAACGTCACCGGCATCGTGCCGCCAACCTCCAGCTATTCCGGCGTGAATGGCGAGTGGAATGTCGGCGGCTGGACGCTGTTTTTGGGCGGGATGTATATTGCCGCGTGGTCGACCTACGGCTTTGAGACTGCGGTTTGCTACACTGCCGAGCTGAAAGACCCCAAGCGCGACACATTCCGGGCGATCTTCTACTCGGGTCTGCTCTGCATCGTGTTCTTCTTCCTGATCCCGTTCTCGTTCCAAGGCGTCTATGGCCTCAGCGGCATGTTGACCCCCGGCGTGATCGACGGCACCGGGGTGGCAGAGGCTTTGGGTGCGATGGTTGGCAGCAACCCGATCTTCATCCAGATCTTCGTGATCTTGATGATCCTCGCGCTGTTTTTGGCGATCATGACGGCGATGGCCGGATCTTCGCGGACTTTGTATCAAGGGTCGCGCGATGGCTGGCTGCCGAAATATCTGGTCAAAACCAACAGCCACGGCGCGCCTGTCGGGGCGATGTGGACGGATTTCGGCTTTAACGTCATCCTGCTGGCGTTGGCTTCGGATATCGGCGGCTACTTCTATGTGCTGGCGATTTCCAACGTCGGTTACATCATCTTCAACTTCCTCAACCTGAATGCGGGTTGGATTCACCGGATTGACTCGGGCCATCTGAACCGTCCGTGGAAAGCGCCGAACTGGCTGATCGGGGTCAACACCATACTGGCCTTTGTCAACGCCCTGTTCTTGGGCGCAGGCGCGAAGGTCTGGGGCTATGAAAACGCTTTGTGGTCGGGTGCGGTGTTTGCCGCTTTCATCCTGCCGGTGTTCTGGTTCCGGCATTACGTGCAGGACAAGGGTCATTTCCCGAAGGAGGCGATGGAGGATCTGGGTCTGACCGATCACGGCGATCTGGGGCCGAGGAAGGCCGGGATGCTGCCCTATCTGGCGCTGGTCGCAGGCATTGCGGTGGTGCTCTGGGCGAACTGGTTCTTCGTGTTGCCTGTCGCCGCCTGAACTATTGCAGCTTGGGCTGCCATTAAATCGTGCAAATGGGCGGCCTTCGGGCCGCCCATTTGTATTTCTGGGGCCTCTACGCAAGAAATGGGCAAGAAAATTCCCTGTCAGGAAATAATTTTGCACAAGAAGGTTGATTTTACCAAAACCCGGTCGCAGACTGTTGCCAGCAAATATAACCGCTCTAGGGGGCTACATGACAAATTCCTGGCGATTCTCCACGCTCGCAGACCGTCACCGCGCATTGGGGTCCAATCTGGAAGACTGGTCCGGCATGGGCACGGCGTGGTCCTATGAGAAGGGCGACCCGGATGCCGAATATATGGCGATCCGCACCAAGGCCGGGTTGATGGATGTCTCGGGGCTGAAGAAGGTGCATATCGTCGGACATGGGGCGTCGCATGTGATTGAACGCGCGACGACCCGGAACATCGAAAAGCTGATGCCGGGGCGCTCGGTCTATGCCGCGATGCTGAATGATGCTGGCAAGTTCGTCGATGACTGCGTGATTTACCGCACCGGGCCGAACGCGTTCATGGTGGTGCATGGCTCGGGTGGCGGGTTTGAGCAGTTGACGATGGCGGCGCATGGGCGCGATGTCTCGGTGCGGTTTGATGACAACCTGCATGACCTTTCGCTGCAGGGCCCGCTGGCGGTGGATTATCTGGCGCAGCACGTGCCGGGCATCCGGGACCTCGCGTATTTCAGCCATATGCAGACCTCGCTGTTCGGCAAGCCGGTGATGATCTCGCGCACCGGCTATACCGGTGAGCGCGGCTATGAGCTGTTCTGCCGGGGGCAGGATGCGGGGATGATCTGGGACCGGATTCTGGAGGAAGGTGCGGCGATGGGGATTATTCCCTGCCGGTTCACCACCTTGGATATGCTGCGCACCGAAAGCTACCTACTGTTCTTCCCGTTTGATAACTCGGAAATGTATCCGTTCGAGAACGAAGGCCCTGGCGATACCTTGTGGGAGTTGGGTCTCGATTTCACCGTCTCGCCCGGTAAGGTGGGCTTCCGGGGGGCGGAGGAACACTATCGGTTGAAGGGTAAGGAACGCTTCAAAATCTGGGGGCTGAAGCTGGACGGCAAGAATGTGCCGGGCAACGGTGCGCCGGTGTTCAAGGGCAAGGACAAGGTCGGCGTGGTCACCCAAGCGATGTATTCGCCGCTGAACGACTGGACCATCGCCATCGCCCGCCTGCCGGTGGATTGCGCCAACAATGGCACCAAGCTGGTGGTGAACTGTGGCACGCATGGGGAGATTGCAGCCACCACCCATGCGATGCCGTTCTTTGACGTTGAGAAAAAACGGCGGACGGCAAAGAGCTAGGGCTTTCAGACTGGCTTAAATATCCCCGCCGGAGGCTCCCGGCATAAGAGTCGGATGCCTCCGGCGGGGATATTTGGACCAATGTGAAATTGTGCAGGGCAGATCGTTCAGGGATTGACGGAACTATGACGAAGACGATGTTCGAGCCTTCCATCACCAGCCGCCCGGTTTACGGCGTGCTGACGCCTGCCATCGGGTCGGCGCATTTGTTTGTCGCCGATGGCGAGGGCGCGGAGGCTTTATGCGATCTGTTTGCCAAGGCCGAGGCGGCCGAGATGAAACCCGTCAGCCACATCATCTACATGCCGGGGGCGAATGGCTGCGATAAGAGTGCCGCCTTGCAGGCTTTGGGCGTGGCACAGTTTTATCGCGCCCCGAGTTTTGCCTCCGCCCAGTCGCGGTTGGCCAAGGTTCTCGCCGATGCGCATATGGGCTTGCAGATTTACACCGCTGGCACCGAAGGCTTGATGGCGCAGGTGGCGGCAAGCGCGCAAAACGCGGGTCTGCCCTATGAGGCAGTGCAGATGGAGCATCGCGGATCCTTGGCGCGGCGGGTGCAGTGCGTGCATTGCAAGGGCGTGACCGAGAATGTGACGCTCGATCCGTTCATCTGCAGCCATTGCGGCCTGAGCCTGTTCGTGCGCGATCACTTCTCGCGCCGCATTGCGGCGTTTCAGGGCGTGAATATTGATGCGGAAGACCCCGGAGACGTTCCGGCCTCGGTGGAGCGGTTCAAATGAGCGTGGGCGCGCCGAAAATTCCCGTTGTTGTGGCCGAAGTGGTCGAGGTCAACGACCTGATCAAACGCTTCCGCTTTGTGCGCCGTGACGGCGCTGCGATGCCGATCTTCTCGGGCGGATCGCATGTGGTCGTGGAAATGGACGATCACGGCACCCGCCGGATGAATCCCTATTCGCTGATGAGCCATCCTGCCGACACCCAAGGCTATGAAATCTCGGTGCGCCGGGATGAGGCCGGGCGTGGCGGGTCGATGTACATGCACAGCCACGTCCGCCCCGGCATGGAGATGGTGCTGAGCCAACCCGTCAACCTGTTCCCGCTGGATGCCCGTGCGAAAAAACATCTGATGATCGCAGGCGGCATTGGCATCACGCCGTTTATCGCGCAAATGGCGCAGGTTCAGGCGATGGGCGGGCGGTTTGAGCTGCATTATTCGGTGCGCTCGCCCGCCTTGGGGGCCTATGTCGACCACCTGAAAGAGCATTACGGCCCGCGCGTGCATGTCTATTATGATGAGCACAAACAGCAGATTGATCTGAAAACCCTGCTGAAATCGCAACCGCTTGGCACGCATATCTATGTCTGCGGGCCGAAGGGCATGATTGCTTGGGTCCACGCCACCGCGAAGGCGATGGGTTGGCCCGACCGTGCAGTACATTCGGAAGAATTCCTCGCCCCCCCGGTGGGTCTGGCGTTTGACGTGCAGCTGGCAGCCTCAGGCAAGAGCATCACCGTGCAACCGAACCAATCGCTGCTGGAAGCGATTGAGGCGGCGGGGGTGGAGGCACCGTATCTGTGCCGCGGCGGGGCTTGCGGGCAGTGCGAGACCGACGTTTTGCGCTGCGACGGCCATATCGAGCACAACGATCACTGGCTGACCGACGATCAAAAAGCCAGCAATACCAAGATTATGCCATGCGTCTCGCGGTTTCGGGGCGCTGCCCTGATCCTCGACCGATAGGGGGACCCTGATGTCACTGGATTTCAACGACGAGACCTTTCGGGGTGACTATACGTTCAAGAACTCGGCAAAAGCGATCAAGCGCTTCCCATTCCCCTTCCCCGAAGACAGCTACATGTATTCGGTGAATATGGAGCCGCATGTGCCGGGGCCGGTGGGCTCGGTGTTTGAGCATATGTTCGATGTGGACGAGCATTATGTCGCCGGGATGCGCGACCGGGCGCAGGTTTTGGCGGAAGATCCTTTGCGCTGCCAATCGCTGCCGCATATGGAACTGGCGGGCTGGGACCTGCTGGAACTGATCATGGAGAGCAAGGCGCGGGACTATCCGCAGTGGTTCTCGCTGACCAAGGATGGCGACCAGTGGCACTGGGTCAACCGCCCCTTGCAGATTGAGCAGCGCTTTACCTTCATGGATGCCTCCACGCTGCCCTATGGCCCGATGGAATATATCACGCGGCAAACGCAGGGCGATTTTACCCTGCAAGATCAGCGTGATGACGATCTGTGGATCGAGGCCGGGATGGTCACGACCCAAGCCGACTGGTCGCTCGACTTCGATATCGGCATGAGCTTCAAGCAATGGCACGCTCCGGTGCCGCTGGCGCATCAGATGAATATCTTTGACCGCGCGTTGAAGTTTCTGCTGAAGCTGCAGCACGGTGCGCCGGTGCGGCGGTTCAACTGGACGATGACGGTGGACCCGTTGCTGGACACCAGCCCGGAGAATTATCCGAAATGGGGGCCATCCAAGACCACGATGACGCCGGACACCATCGGCCACCGCCAGCATCTGCGGGTGGAGTTGCAGACCTTGCACCGTTTGCCGAGGTCGAACGCCATCGTCTTCCCGATCCGCTGTTATCTGATCCGGTTTGAGGAATTGGTGACGGTGCCGAAATGGGCGCGCCGCTTGCACCGGGTGGTGCGGGATATCCCGGATGAATTGGCGACCTATAAGGGCTTTATCCGCAACAAGCCCTTGATGCTGGACTATCTATCGCAGTTTGACGACGGGCAGCCGACCTCGCCGGGGTTTGCATCGGAATAAGCCTTTGCTGCCTTACGCCTCCAAGCCTTACGCTTGCTTGTAGGAAATTACCGACAAATACCGGGCCGGAAGTTTCACCAGGACCTCTGGCCCGTGTTGGGCGTCGGCGTCAAAGAACAGGCTATCCCCCGGTTTCAAATGGAAAAGCTGATCACCATGCCGATATTCGACCTCCCCCTCCAGCATATACAACAGCTCGATGCCGTCGTGCTGGAAGGCGGGGAATGTGTCGGATTCGGTGGTGAGTGTGATCATGTAGGGCTCCACCAGCACGCCGGAATCGTTGGAACCGATATGGCCGAGCAGATGGTATTGGTGGCCGGCACGGGTGCCGCGCCGCTCAATTTCAATGTGATCGCCGGCCTTGACATGCTGCACCTCGCGGCGTTCCTCGAAGCCGCGAAAGAACGAGGTGACCGGGGTGGAAAACGCGTGTGACAGGATTTGCAGCGTGGTCAGCGAGGGCGACGTGATGCCGTTTTCGATCTTCGACAGCATGCCGATCGACAACCCGGTGACGCCTGCCAGATCGGCCACCGTCATGCCCTGCGCACGGCGGAAGGCGCGGACAGAGCGGCCAATCGCCATTTCCAGATTGCGCTCGGACAGCTCGCGCACCCGGTGCGGGTCTTGGTCGAAAGCCGGTTTCGAACGTGGTATGTTGGGCTCGTCAGCTTCGATGTCCATCAATAAGGCTCTATCTGCTATGACATTTGCTCTTGTTTACTACCGTGAAACAGATGCTCACTCAACAGAAAACTCCCGACGATGAATATCCACCGTGATACCGCCGCGACTTTGGGGTTTTTGCTGTTCCCCGGCTTTCCGATGGCCTGTCTGACCTCGGCAATCGAGCCTTTGCGGGCCGCCAATGAGATCACTGGGCGGAAAGAATTCGCCTGGAAGCTGATTGGTGAGGCGGCAAGTCCGATCCGCTCCTCCGCCGAAGTGCGGTTTGACCCGGATGTGACGCTGAGTGATGCGGTGGGTCTGGACTATTTGTTCTTTCTGTCGGCCCCGACCTCGCAGTTTCAAAACCCCAAGCGCGGCAATGCGCAGGTGCGGTGGCTGGATCGTTCCGGCGTGGTTTTGGGCGGGTTTTCGGGCGGAATTTTCCCGCTGGTGCGCTCCGGTGTGATG